>WFQC01000124.1 GCA_015487235.1 Alteromonadaceae bacterium | reverse complement strand
GGTGGTATTTTTAGTCGTGCAGCTAAATCAATTAAATTGTCTCCACAAATTAAGAAAATGTTAAACACTAAAAAGCAATCAATGTCGCCTAATGATTTGATCCAAGCCATTTTAAAAATGGATGTAGATCTTATGTGGAATGGTGGTATTGGTACTTACGTTAAATCATCGAAAGAAACGCATTTAGAGGTTGGTGATAGAGCGAACGACAGTTTACGCATTAACGGCTGTGAGCTTAAAGCAAAAGTTGTTGGTGAAGGTGGTAACTTAGGGTTAACTCAATTAGGTCGTATTGAGTATGCGATGAATGGTGGCCGTATTAACACCGATTCTGTTGATAATGTTGGTGGTGTAGATTGCTCAGATAACGAAGTTAATATTAAAATTTTACTGAATAACTTGGTGCAAAATGGTGATTTAACCGTTAAACAACGTAATAAATTGCTTTACGACATGACTGATGAAGTGTCAGCGATTGTTTTACAAGACTGTTATCGCCAAACACAATCTATTTCAATAACTGCTTCTCGCGGCGCAAGCCAATTAAAAGAGCAAATGCGCTTTATTCATGAAATGGAAAGAACAGGTAAGCTTGATCGTGCTTTGGAGTTTATTCCTAATGATGATGAAATAGCTGAGCGTTTGTCACAAAATAAAGGCTTAACTCGCCCAGAGCTTTCAGTATTGCTTGCTTATAGCAAGATGGTATTAAAAGAAGATTTAGTTAATCCTGATATTACCGACAATCCTTATTATCGTCATTTATTAGTTGAAGCTTTCCCTGAAAAACTACAACAAGAATACAATAAGCAAATGGATGAGCATCCACTGCGTGCAGAAATTATTGCCACTAAACTTGCCAACAATATTGGTAATGACATGGGCTTTAATTTTGTCAATCGCATGTATGAAGAAACGGGAGCACCAGTAACTGAAGTGGCAATTAGTTATACTATAGCTAGTGAAGTATTTGATTTTGCTCAAATGCGCGATCAAATTGAATTGCTTGATAATAAAGTGTCAGCGTTAGTACAAACAGAAATGCTATTTCAGTTACGCCGTAATGTGCGTCGAGCCACACGTTGGTTCTTGCGCCATCGTAATAAATCAATGACCATTGAAGAAACCATTGCTTATTACAAACCAACATTTGTTACCTTAACAGAGAAACTAAATGAATTCTTAGTTGATACTGAAGTTGCGCAGTTAGAGCATGTGAAAAATGATCTTATTAACAGTGGTGTACCAAGTAAAATCGCAACACGTATCGCACAATTAAGTACGGTATTTTCTACCATGGATATTGCCGAGCTTGCTGAAAGCGATGGCCGTAGCATTGAATTTGTCGCTAAAGTTTACTTCACTTTAGGTGAGCGTTTAGACTTACATTGGTTCTTAGATCAAATTACCCGTCAACCAGTAACGAACCATTGGCAAGCCCTTGCTAGAGCTTCATTTAGAGAAGAACTTGACTGGCAGCAACGTTCATTAACTGGGGTGATTTTACGTTGCGCTTGCACTAAAGATGAAGTTAATATTACTGAGATGGTCGGACAGTGGTTTGAGCAAAATGAAGGTTCATTAGAGCGCTGGCAACAAGTATTGGCTGACTTTAGAACTAGTCAAACCCATGAATTTGCTAAATTCTCTGTAGCCTTACGAGAGCTAATGTTATTGAGCTTAAATTGTGATCCTGCAAAATAGCTAACCATGATGATAAGCTGAGCCTAGATTTATTAAGCTAAGCTTGGCTTAATTAGTACACAAAGTATCGTTCTATAGTTGTAAAGCTATTGATTACTGATAAAATCCTCGCCGAGCGGGGATTTTTTGTAACCGCTATTTTATTTTTGCCAACCAGAAGGGGTGTTATTTTGTATTCTTTGATCCGCAAAGCCATGTTTCAACTTGATCCTGAAAAAATTCATGAATTAACTATATCAACCCTTAAAAAGACAGGCAAAACACCTCTTAACCTTCTTTACAAACAAAGTATTGCTACTAAACCTGTTGAAGTGATGGGGATCAACTTTCCTAACCCTGTTGGTTTAGCCGCTGGGCTTGATAAAAATGGTGAATGTATCAATGCTTTTGCTGCTATGGGGTTTGGTTTTGTCGAAGTAGGAACGGTAACACCACGACCACAACCGGGTAATGACAAACCACGTATTTTTAGACTTGAACAGGCTAATGCGATTATTAACCGTATGGGCTTTAACAATAAGGGCGTTGACTATTTAGTCAATCAAGTTATAAAAGCAAACTTTAAAGGGGTGCTTGGTATTAATATTGGTAAGAATAAAGATACCTCAGATGAAAATGCAAAAGATGATTATATTTACTGTATGCGTAAAGTGTATAACTTTGCTTCTTACATTACCGTCAATATTTCTTCACCTAATACACCTGGGTTACGCTCGCTGCAATATGGTGATGCGTTAAATGAATTATTAACCGCATTAAAAACAGAACAAGCTAACTTAGCCACACAATACAATAAGTATGTACCTATAGCCGTAAAAATAGCGCCCGATTTAAATGAAGACGAAGTTAACTCCATCGCACAATGTCTAATAAGTAACAATATTGATGGTGTTATTGCCACTAATACTACGTTATCACGAGAAGGCGTTGAAGGATTAACTCATGCAAATGAACAAGGTGGTTTAAGTGGTCAACCGGTAAAAGAGAAAAGCACCACGGTGATAAAACTTCTTTCAAAAGCGCTAGAAGGTAAATTACCCATTATTGGTGTAGGCGGTATTGCCAGCGCTGCTGATGCCAAAGAAAAGCTGGCCGCAGGGGCGTCACTAGTGCAAGTTTACACTGGGTTTATTTATCAAGGGCCAAGGTTAATTAAAGAAATAGTCAAGGCGTTATAAATGAAAGCCCTTGATTTTTTTGAATAACAAATGAAAATTGCTTTTTTTGATTTCGATGGCACTATTACGCATAGTGATACTTATACGCGCTTTATTTTTTATGCAACGCCAAAAATTAGGCTGTATATAGGATTGTTATTGGTTTCACCTATTCTTTTACTCTATAAATTAAATTTATTATCGGCGGCTAATATAAGACCTATTTTAACTAACCTTGCTTTTGGGTATCGTGATAAGCATGAGGTACTAACTTTAGCCAAAAAATATGCCTTAACCTACTTACCAAGTGTACTTAGAGACAATGCTATGAAAAAAATAGCATGGCATAAACAACAAGGGCATAGTGTCGTTATTGTTTCTGCATCGTTAGATATTTATCTCTCTTTTTGGTGTGAACAACATAGTGTAAAGCTAATTTGTAGTGAATTAGAGTGTAAAAAAGGAACCTTAACGGGTCGTTATCTACATAAAGATTGTGCGGGTCAAAATAAGGTTGATCTAATTAAGCGAGCTATTGATCTTAGTTTATATGAGGTGATTTTTGCTTATGGAGATAGCCGTGAAGATTTACCCATGTTAGCACTAGCTGATATAAAATATTATCAAGGGTGTAAACAAGACTAAAAAGGGCGATATTTATCGCCCTTTAAAATGTTTGCTTGTTAATTAACTTGAGGTTTGTTTAAGGGATAGCTAACTTATTAATTTACAATAATTAAATATTTTAAATATCTCCAGCAGAGCTCAGGTTAATTAATAACTGTCTTTATGTACATTTTGTACTGCACGTCCTGAAGGGTCGGCATTGTCTTTAAAACTTGCATCCCAAGCCAGAGCTTGTGGTGTGCTACAAGCTACTGATTTACCTCCTGGCACACATTCAGCGGCGGAAGGTAACGGAAAATGCTCTTCAAAGATACAACGATAAAAGTAAGCTTCTTTAGTATCGGGTGTATTAATAGGGAATTTATATTCAGCACTGGCAAGTTGTTGATCGCTTACTTGGCTTTCAATAAAGGTTTTTAAGCTATCAATCCAAGAATATCCCACACCGTCAGAAAATTGCTCTTTTTGACGCCATAATATTTCTTCAGGTAAATAGCCTTCAAATGCTTTGCGTAAAATGCCTTTTTCTATTTTACCATTTCCACACATCTTATCTTCAGGGTTAATGCGCATGGCTATATCCATAAAGTTTTTATCTAAAAACGGTACTCGTGCCTCAATGCCCCAAGCCGACATAGATTTATTAGCACGCAAGCAGTCAAATCGGTGTAGGTTTTCTAATTTACGCACTAATTCTTCATGAAACTCTTGTGCATTAGGGGCTTTATGAAAATATAAATAACCGCCAAAAATCTCGTCAGCACCTTCACCGCTAAGCACCATTTTTATACCCATAGCCTTGATTTTTCTAGCCATTAAATACATTGGAGTCGATGCACGTACTGTGGTTACATCATAAGTTTCAAGGTGATAAATGACTTCTTTTAACGCATCAATACCTTCTTGCTCTGTAAAATGAATGGTGTGATGTACTGTGCCTATGCTGTCAGCAACTTTTTGTGCGGCAGCTAAATCAGGAGACCCTTTTAAACCAACTGCAAATGAATGTACTTTAGGCCACCATGCTTCAGACAAACCATTTTCTTCAATACGGCGTGCTGCAAATTTTTGTACTATGGCAGAAATGAGTGATGAGTCTAATCCGCCTGATAATAATACCCCGTAAGGAACATCTGTCATTAAATGGCTTTTTACCGATTCTTCTAAGGCTTCACGTAACTTAGGTATGCTGGTGTGATTATCTTTAATTGCTGAGTATTTTTCCCAGTTACGACGGTAATATTTTTTTAATTTTCCTTCGCGGCTATCTAAAATATGCCCCGGAGGAAATTCGGTAACGGTTTTACAAACAGGCATTAACGCTTTCATTTCTGAAGCAACATAAAAGTTACCGTCAGCATCATAACCTGTGTAGAGCGGAATAATACCGATATGATCACGGGCTATTAAGTAAGTATTATCAGTTTCGTTATAAAGCACAAAAGCGAACATGCCCTGTAACTTGTCAACAAAATCAACACCATGTTCTTGATACAAAGGTAAAATAACTTCACAGTCTGAATGCGTTTTAAATTGGTAATCAATACCTAGTTTAGCTTCAAGCGCTTTATGGTTATAAATCTCACCATTAACTGCTAATACATGCGTTTTGTCTTGATTGTATAAGGGTTGAGCACCATTTTCAGTGTCAACAATGGCAAGGCGTTCATGCACTAATATGGCATGTTCATTATTGTATATACCTGACCAGTCTGGGCCGCGATGGCGTAATAAGCGAGAACATTCTAACGCGGTAGGACGAAGTGCAGATGCACCTGTTTTTATATCTAATATTGCAAAGATCGAACACATTGAAGCGCTACTCCTTTTTTAAATTTTATACAATCAATTAGAATTTCAATAAACAAATGAGGTTGTCATTATGCGGTTTATTGCCTTGGGAGATTGTGAAAACCCAAAGATACATTAGGTGAGATTATTACCTATCATACTTGTTCTATTTGCTGAAATAACGACTTCAGCAAGAACTAGTACATAAAGACAGCTAGCCGTCTATTAACCAGCTGCCCACTTACTTTGCCAGTTTTATTGAAAAAATCAATATAAAAATTGGCTTTGTTTGCAACAATTCGTTATAAAGCATGCAAAATAATTAAATTATTTAAATTTAGGGAAACATTCAATAAATAATGAAAGCACTTATTTCACTCTTAGCCGTGGTGAGTTTATTACCTATGAGCTCAGCTTATGCTCAACGAGACTTTACCGAGTTAACCGTAGAAGAATTACGTTTAGACAAGGCCACGCAAGTATTGCCGCAGGTAACGTCTCGACTTGATCAGCAAGTTGTCGAGTTTGCTCGCCAAATACATAGAGCGCGTAATTATACGGCGTTAACGCAATTAGTGCTGTTACATAGTCGTAAACTGTGGCGTGCGGCAGAACTAAGTTTTGAAGAACAGCAAGATTTTGATGATCGTCCACTTTATTGGGCGCGGTTAAAAATGACTAAAGCCCTACGTGAAACACCACTATTTCAAGAATTATTAGCGGTGCAACAGGGTAAATTATTATGGAAATTTGAGCTCTATTCGCGTGGTTTAGCTGATATAAAGTTTAATAAAGGGGCGGCAACACGTATTTTAATAACAGGTTTTGACCCGTTCTTTTTAGATAAAAATATTGCGCAAAGTAATCCATCTGGTGCAGCAGCGTTAGCACTTGATGACTTATTTTTAGGCAATGAAGAATATAGTGCTGAAATTGAAACATTGATGATCCCCGTGCGTTTTGCTGATTTTGATCAAGGTATGATTGAAACTATGCTCAAACCTTATATTCAAGGTCATAAAGTTGATATGGTCATTACGATTAGTATGGGGCGAAGTGACTTTGATTTAGAGCGTTTTCCTGCACTACGTCGCAGTGCTAAAGCGCCAGATAATTTAAATGTTTACACTGGTGCTGACAGCCATAATCCACTTGTTCCTTTATTACGTGGTGAAAAACTTACCGGGCCAGAATTTGTTGAATTTAGTTTACCCGCAGACAAAATGCGACAAGTAGACGGTGATTATCGTGTTAATGACAATAGACAAGTAACAACATTAACTAAAACCTTTGCACCTAAAAGCTTAAAAGAGTTAGCGGGTGAAATTTCTGTACGAGGTTCAGGCGGTGGCTATTTATCGAATGAAATTTCTTATCGTAGTATTTTATTAAGAAATCAATATGCGCCTGTGCTACCTGTAGGTCATATTCATACACCTAGAATTAATACTTATCAGGCGCAAACCAATGAAAAAATAGTAAGGCAGATCAAGGCGATGTTATTACAAGCAATTAAAAATTAATTTGTAATTGCTTGTGGTAGATACTGAAATCAATTCAGTATCTACTCGCTTTAAATATTATTGGTAACATCAACTGAAAGCTTGAGTAATTGCCCCGGTTGTAAATATTCTTTACGACTAATATTATTCCAACGTTCTATATCACTAATATGCACATTAAACTTGTCTGCAATACGGGCAAAAGAATCACCACGACGAACTTTATAGGTGATATTACGTAGTACCGCTTGTTCAACAATGTTATCCGTTATTTTCGTTGTTTTACGATTACCTTTTTGCCAAATAACCAATTTTTGCCCAAGTTTCAGTGTATCTCTTGGCGCCATATTATTCCAACGGGCAATACTTGAGGTTTTTACTTTATAAGCTCTACTAAGATCCCATAATGTGTCACCGCGTTTTACAGTATGAATTATTTTGCGCCCTGCCTGCTGTCTATTTTGTTGTTTTACTAAACGTTGATCTTGTGAAAAAACATAGTGATCAAGTGAAGCGGTAGCAACAGGAATTAGCAAATGTTTACCTGCTCTAATTTGTGAACCTTTTATATTATTAATTTGTTTTATTAACTTGGTTGAGGTTTTAAATTTATTGGCGATAACACTGAGGCTGTCACCATTTTTAATCTTATAGCGTTGCCAACTTAATCGGTCTTTATCGGTTAAATGGCTTAGTTTTTCAGTAAAAATATCTGCTTTATTTTTAGGAATAACTAAGTAATGAGGGCCGTCAGGATCAGTTGCCCAGCGGTTAAAGCCGGGGTTTAATCGTTGTAATTCAGCTAAGGTAAGTTGTGCTAATTCAGCAGCTTTAGCCAGATCAAGTTGTGAACCAATGTCAATTTGGGTGATAACAGCCTGATTTTTAATCGGATAAAGCTTTACCTTAAAATCGTCAGGACGCTTAATTATATCGGCTAAAGCCAGTAATTTAGGCACATAAGCTCGGGTTTCTTTTGGTAAGCTTAACGACCAAAAATCAGTAGGTTTATTCTTTTTGCGGTTTTTTCTTACCGCTGCGCGAACTCTGCCTTCTCCTGAATTATATGCCGCTAATGCTAATAACCAATCGCCATCAAAAAATTTATGTAAATATTTTAAATACTTAATTGCGCCTTGGGTAGACGCTATTACATCGCGGCGCCCGTCATACCACCAGTTTTGTTTCATACCAAAGCGCTTACCCGTACCGGGTACAAATTGCCACATACCTGAAGCTCGACCATGAGAATAAGCAAAAGGATCAAAAGCACTTTCAACAATGGGTAATAATGCCATTTCAATGGGCATATCATTTTTTTCAAGCTCTTCTACGATATAATAAATAAAAGGTTCGGCTCTTTTGGCTACGCGATCAAGGTAGCTTTTATGATTTACATACCAGTTACGTTGGCTGATCACGCGTTGATTTTGCGGTATGTCAAAATTTAATTGTGAGCGAATGCGTTGCCAAATAGTGTCTGCATTATTAGTAATATCATCAGACAAGTTAATTTCAATATCGGCAACAGGGTGTACAACATCAATTGCACCGTCAACTAACAAGGCTTGGTTAATTTCTTCAACAGAAGCTATATTTTCATTGAGCTGATTTGTTGGTGGTGTAAAAGGGTTTTCACTGAGAAAAGTTGATTGACAACCAAACAGTAGAAAAGTTAGTGAAAATAAGGTTAATGCATTTTTCATATAATAAGGTCTTTTTTTACTCAGCGGCCGATTCTACCGACTTCATTGACTTATTCAAGTTAGAAATTGTTTTTCCATTCACGAATAGCAGCAAATACTTCAATAGGTGAGCTTAAGCTTTTGTGTAAATAAGCTTCTGCTTGCTGATGAATAGTGGTTTGCTCGCAACGTAAAAAAGGATTTATCGCCTTTTCTTGTTTAATGGTTGTTGGAATTGAAGATTTTTTAGTTGCTCGTAGCTGTTTCACACTATCATAATAAGTTATTAGCGCGAAATTATCAGGCTCAACGGTTAAAGCAAAGGTTAAATTTGCTAAAGTATATTCATGGGCACAGTAAACAAGCGTATCATCATTAAGGCAACAGAGCTTTTGTAAAGACTGATACATTTGTACTGCACTACCTTCAAATAATCGTCCACAGCCACCTGAAAATAATGTATCACCACAAAATAAAAGCTGATTATTGTAGTAGGCTATATGCCCTAAAGTATGACCTGGCACTTCAATAACGCTTAACTTTAAGGAAAGCTCGTCAATGTTAATAACATCGCCATCGTGCATTTTGGTTGTGGCACAAGGAATATTTTCTTTGGCGGGGGTATAAACATTAATGGTTTGCTGGCTATAGTAGTTAATCAGCGCTTTAATGCCATCGACATGATCATAATGATGGTGCGTTATTAATATAGCCACTAAAGTAAGTTGGTTCTGCTCAATATAATTAATGCAAGTTTCGGCGCAGCCTGGGTCAACTAACACAACATAACGGCTATTGGGTGCTGAAATAGCCCATATATAATTGTCGTTAAAAGCGGGAAGTGCAGTAACAGTATGATCCATTTTATTTCTTTTATTCTTTACATCGAGTCAGTTATTATACCGATAACTTTCTAATGAGCAAAAATGTGTTGGTGTTAAATAATGATGAAACCTGCTTTAGCTTTTCGCCAGCCTGATTTTCCTCAAAAATGGCGAGCATTGCCTCGAGGTGAATTAATTAAAGCTGAAATTGATCGTCAATTGGCACCATGGTGGCCGAAGTTCTTTGGTTATCATTTAGCAAAAATAGGTTGTTTAAGTGGGCAATTAGCAACTGATAGCTGCCCCATTAAGCATCAGTTTACTATTGCAGCAAGTGCTAAGCAGGGTGATATTGTCGCAGAAATTGATGATTTACCTTTATTAGAGCACAGTGTTGATGTTTGTGTGCTAAGCCATGTTTTAGAGTTTTCATTAGATCCTCATCATGTAATACGTGAAGCGAATAGAATATTAATACCTAATGGGTATATCGTTATAACAGGGTTTAATCCCTTTAGTTTAGCGGGGTTCAATAAACTTATTCCTTATCGGCGTAAACAAATGCCGTGGCAAGAGCGCTTTTTTTCTCCTATGCGTATAAAAGATTGGTTACATTTAATGGGCTTTGAAGTATTAGCGGATCAACGGTGTTTATATTCAAGTTTAGCAAGTGAAAAAAGTGAAAATTTTTTAGGGCGTTATTGGCATAAATTTGCGGGTAAATATTTATCTTCTTTGGGTTCTGTTTACATTATTGTGGCTAAAAAGCGTGTATTGCCTTTAACTCCGATCAAACCTAAATGGCGGCTTAAGCCAAGTTTTTCTCCTGTTAATGTTTCAACAAGTATTTCGTCAAATAAAAACAAAGTAGAGTAATACCAATTTAATCAACTTGGTATAAGCTACCTTTACTCTACTTTGTTTACCATGCTTTTTATTAAAACTTATAACTGGCTTTTAAGTAAACAAAGCGGCCTTGACCACTATGTACATTAACGGCAAAGCCCATAAAATCACTGTATGAAAATGGTGGTTTTTCGTTAAACAAGTTAGTTGCACCTAAAGTGAGTACCGTATTCTCAAGACCATAATAATTAACTGAGCTATCAACGGTTACCATGGCATCTAAAGCGGGTAAAATTGTACCATCACCTTGTATGCGAACCGATTGATCTTGTTCAAATTTATCAATGTAGTTTATGGCTAGATTGGCGGTTATGTCATCTTTTATCCAATCAACGGCTGCTGTCCAACGAAATTTAGGTTGCTCGAAATCACCTTCTTTTACGTTAATACGTTGGCCACCATTAGCGTCAGGGCGTTTATCTTCATATTTTAAGACATAATTTAAAACATAAGAGAGTTTAAACTCACCCAGTTCAGTTGCTAAATTATATTTAATATCAAAATCTAAACCCGTTGTGGTTAAATCACCAATGTTTTGAAATGAATCAAAAATGGTAACTACTTCACCTGGATCGCCCGGAATACCTGTTGGAATACGAGTGACTACGTTTGGATCATCACCAAAGTTGCTGAAAACAAATTGGGTGTCAGAGTCAATAATATTTTCAATGTCATAGCTATAATAATCGACTGAAAAATTGAAATCTTCAGTAATATTATAGATTAACCCTAAATTATAACTGGTTGACTCTTCAGGGCCAAGATCGGGGTTACCTTCAAAAACCGCCGTGTATTCTTGTGGTTCACAGGCTTTGTTGATGTTTCCTACCGCATTACAACGAATGGTATCAACAAGGTTAGGTGATTCATCAGTACGGCCTAATCCTAGTTGTGATAGTGATGGTGCTCTAAAAGCGGTTCCCCATGAGCCTCGTATTGATAAATCTTCGTTAGGCTTCCATAAAAAGGATATTTTAGGATCGGTTGTGGTACCAAAATCACTATAATTTTCATGGCGCAGTGCCAGTTGCATTTCAAAGGTATCAAGTAAAGGGATCGCTAACTCAGCAAAAACAGCGGTGTTATCGCGGGCGCCTTTCGCTTGTGTTGCTTCGGTACCGAAAACTTCACCACGTAAAAATTGATCATCAGGGTTATCGCTGATGGTTTCTTCGCGGTATTCAAAACCGACAGCCATCATTAAGTCACCGTGTTTCATTGTGGTGATAGGCCCAGATATTTGCGCATCAAAAGAGCGGTTTGTTGATTTTCCTACACGAGTGGTCGTGGTTTCAATATAATCTAACGCTTCTTGTGTGTTAGTTGAGGGCTCAAAAGGATTCCATGAACCATTATCTATGGCTTCTTGTACGCGGCGAGAGTTAGGAAAACCATCGACCCCTTGCTCAACCGATTTACTTTTAATGTAGCTATAGGCAACTTCCCAGTTCCATTCGCCAAATTCACCTTCTACACCAAGTACTGTACGATAATAGTCGCTATCAACTATTTTTTTACGATTACCAATATCAACCATACGACGGCGCATGGTTAAGTCTTGATTATAGAATGGATGAGTAGGCATATCTGCAAAAGGGTGGTTAGGATTGTCGGCAGACATAAAGAGCTCATTAAAACTTGGGCTACCAGCTCCTTTTACAGTTGTTTTTGCATTTTGACCGTTTAACTCAACAAAAGTACGTAAATTATCATTAATTTGATATTTACCCATATAATTGAAACTAAAACGCTCGGCCGCGGGGATCATGGTCATGTGTGGTGCATAATCATAGCGACATAAGGTGCCAACAATATCGGCTTGAGGGCAAACATCATTACCAAAAGTATCAGGCATACGGTTAGTTGGATCAGAAGCTAAAGCGATAGTGCCTGGAAAACCTGACGAGCTTCTAAAGTCTGTTGCATAAGGGTCGTTAGGTCTAATTGCTGATTGATTAGCGGTTTTAGAGTAACTTCTATCTGCATATAGAATTTCTTCACGCTTAAAATAATCTAAAATAAAGGTGTTGCTCATTTTGTCGGTATGGTTACCAAACACAATGCTAATATTTTCTTCTTTACCACCGCCGTCAGCAGTATCACCTATTTTGCCTGAAAGCTCTACGCCATCAATATCATCACGTAAAATAATGTTGATAACACCCGCAAT
>WFQC01000123.1 GCA_015487235.1 Alteromonadaceae bacterium | reverse complement strand
TCAAGTGAGGGAGTAGTTGTTTACGCCACAACACATAAATACTTAAACTTTTTTAAAGATGTTGGCTATCAGGTGATTAAAGAAGTACAAGTGGGTAAGGTGTCGGGTTCATTAATGGCTTATACTCGAGGTTCTACTACGGCGAGTTAAGCTAAGCGTTAAGTAAAATTATTTATAGATAAATATCAAACTATAGCCCCCAGCATTACAGGATGTAATATGAATTCAGACGTTCTGGCATTATAAGCTGAACTTAGACAATTAAAACGAGAGTTTAGTGAACGAGCTAGTGATATTGAACAACGTTTAGCATGCACCAATGCTTGCGGTGCATTGATCTTATTTTTGAAGAATCGCAATACAACAACAATTAAGTACAGTTTTTTACTGATCTCACTTGGTATTATGAAATTGGCTTTGATTGATGCAGCTAATGCACTATTGTGGCAAAAAGTACTACTATTTATGGGAATTGGCATTTTTATTTTATTTGCCTCGTTTAGTTATCAAAAACTGATGGAAAAAATGTCGACTACCGCTAAGGATTGTTGAGTTCGATAGCTATTTGTTGGCTTATCAGGTTTTAGCGTAATGTGACTTACACACACTTGTTCCTCTTTAGCTTGATTGTTTGTAAGACATATCTCACAGTCTTGTGAGAAATATGGGCTTTTGACGACATTAAATAGGAAGTGTAATTTTATATTACGTTGATGTTATTACGTTTTTTGTAGTTTACAAAAATATAACAAAAAATTGTTTAAATATTTTCTTTTTTTTAGTGATTAGTTAAAGCCTGATTTGTTCTATTATTACCTTGTCAGGAAGATATGAGGTTAGTTTACTTCACAGGGTTTTAAGGATAAAGCCAGCTGATAAGGATATCAGTTTAGGATGCGTTAAAAAGGATGTTTTTTGCAAGGATGATATGTCATGGCTGACAAAGTCAGGAAGACTGCAAAGGATAGCCTAAGAGGATAGCTTGCGTACATTAGGATTATGTACAGTCTAGGAAAGACAAAAGGAAGGTAAAGGATTGCTAGGAACACTAGGGAAAGTATTTATGGATGAAATTGGATACTAAATTTATGCAGGATGCATTAAGCTAGATGTAAAAAAACGCGGTTCAATGAGCCGCGTTTTTTTGTTTCTATTTTCTATCTAGAGCTCACTATGCCCTACTATCACTATGCTCGACTGTAGAGATAAATACTACTTGCTTATATTGAGCTGCTCCGTTTCTAACGCTGATTTTCAATACTTACGCTAACGTACAATCGCAAGAGTTAAATAAAATGCTTTTATCTCGCACAAAATACACTTGAAAACTTAACGACTGTTAATAATCGATAAAATCAGCATATTGATTACTTTTACCTAGTGTTGCTTGGCTTCCTTTTAAAGAAAATTTAAAACCACAAATGGTGAAACTTCCTCTAAATGCCATCGCTTTAAGGAGTTTTTTCGTATCAAGTGGTGAAAAGCTGGCGTAATGATCTTGGTTGTTTTCAACGGTTACCGTTAAGGTGCGGTATTGTTCATTGTTATTAAAGGTAATATTTTTACAGCTGTCATCACCCTGGGCACTTGTTATTGACCATAGCTGCTGAAGTTGATTTTCAGTCGCTTGCCAATGCACAATTACACCATCATATTGGCTTAAAAATAAAGTAAAATTATCTGGCATTTCAAGCGGAGATAAACGTTCTAATGACAAAGTAGAAGCACTATTTGGTTGTTTTTCAATGGCTTCAACCTGAGTTGCTGTTGCCTCTTCTTGTGTATCAATAACAGCTAAAAGAGTAATAATAAAAGCAATGCTTGCTAAGCCTATCAATATGGCTTTGCTCTGTTGTAGCAACTTGGTTCTAAGCTGCTCTCCTAAGTCTCGTTCGGTTGAGGTTTGGGGTTGGTTGGTTGTTGTAGAGGCTTGTTGCTTTTCAATTGTATCAATAGTGACAGATGCTTCATTATGACCAAGTAGTGTTGGTTCTATACGTTGTCTTACATTTGTCTCACTACGATAAACACTTAAATCAACAGGGCCAGCATAACCTAATATGTACGATTTTTGCTGTTTACTGGGGTAGGTAAGTAGCAAAGCTGAAATCATTAAAGGTAATAAAATAAGCCAATTAATATAACTATTTTCAATAAAAATAATGAGTAAAGCAGTCAATACATAAGCACCGCTTGAGAGTATTAACCATGCTTTTTTTAATTGAGCATCTTTTAAGCGCCGTATAGTTGTTAGCGTGCTAATTGCAGCGGTAATTGCAAGTATTAGTAATGAAAAGACACTGTTATTAACTACCGCATTTAATAATAAAAAGCTTAGGTAACAAACAAGAATAATACTGTAAAAGCGAGAGCGATTATCAGCCCCTTGTAAGCAGAATAGAGATTGTATTAAAGGCACTTTACTTCCTGATCTAATAAAAATTCTAATAAAAACACATACATTTTTAATGTAAATCGGTATTTATACGATAAGCGGGTAGGTTTACATCAACTAACCTTAAACCATGTAAAATTATGGTACCTTGATAACTTGATTGTCCATCACCACTAAATTCAATATCAAAAATACTATGCCAGAATATTCCCTGTTGTTTGGCAAAACGTAAACGACTTGAGCGTCTTGCAATAGCAATATACTGTAATCCTTCTTTTTTACAATAAAGGATCGCCTGTTTTCTTGCCGCTTCTGCTATTTTTCTTAAATAAATAAAATACCAAAGCACTAAAAATATTGCGAGTAATAGATAAATATCGGCCAACTTAGGCTCCTAATTGATTGAATAACTGTCCAATAGCTGCGGCTAATGCTTTGCTTCTATTAGGATCTCGCATACATTGAAATAATATGGGGCGAATTGAAGGTATTGCAACCAAGTCTTTAAAAATAGCTGTAAATAAGGCGGTATCACCATTACTCACTAATTTTTCAAGAAAGATCATCAATACTGTGGTTTGCTGTAGTGCTAGCCAGCACCTTGCAGAAATAGCAATAAAAAGGTCTTGGTCGAGCTGCTCTTGTTGTAATAGCTTAATAATTAAATCTACGACATAAGGATGATCACTGGTTGACCCTAATGCTCTTAATAAATACTGTTGTGTTATTGGATCTGTTGTTTCTGCTAAATACAGAGTGATTATGCTGTTAAGTACATTAACGGGTAATATTTGATTTTCTAAAGCAGTGCATAGCGGTAGTAATACTTCTTGAGCATAGTGTTGTATGTTCTCACTGATCGCTTGGTTATTTGTTTGTGTACTTGTTATCGGTTGTTCTAAGCGAGCAGCAATATCTGTTATTCCTTGAATTGCTATGTTATGCCATTTTGACCAATCGAGCTGTCCCGATATATATTGTTGTGCTAACGGGTAATGTTTACTGGGTTTTTGTTTGAGCTCTACCTTTATTAAACTATTTAATGCCGCTAATTTATATTGCGAAGGCGTGAAATGATAAGGATTCTCCTTTAAACGCTCAGCTTGGGCTTTACTCGGCTCGCTATTTAATTGTGCGCCTAAGGCTTCAATAATGATCGCAATAAAATGATTACGAGCGCCTTGGTTAAGCAAGCCGCGCTCATCAAGAGGCAATTTCACAAACCAAAGGTAAGGCTCTGGAGTTTTTTTTTGCCAAAATACAATCGTCAAACAAGCATGACCTTGGGCAGGAAAAGGGTAAGGTAATTGATTTTCTTCTATTTTCAAAAAATCTTGTTTGTTTATTTTATCTATTTTACGCCCTAGATCATAAATACGATATTGAGAACCTGACTGGCTAAGTAACTCAGAAATTGTCGAAATTGCTGTCATAATAAAAAATTAATTGAAGGCTCGAATTAAGGTGTGCTTATAGGCGATAATATAACGATAACTCTACGATAAATTTATTTTTATGACCGATTTGAATAATCAGAGCATTGAAAAGCTGCTATTACAACTAAGTGAAGAATTACGCACATTGAATTTGTGGCAAGAAAAGTCACCTAATATGTGTT
>WFQC01000122.1 GCA_015487235.1 Alteromonadaceae bacterium | reverse complement strand
TTTCGATGATCGGCTGCTTTATTTATTTTTGCTAATTGCTCTGCAAAGCCTAAATCAAGCATACGATCGGCTTCATCTAAAATTAGCAGCTCTAAACCATTTAAATAAAGGTGCCTATGCTCAAGATGATCAGCTAATCGCCCTGGTGTTGCTACGACAAAATGCGGATCTTTAGCGAGAACTTTAGCTTGATCGTTAAAATTTTCACCGCCTAATAATAGTACCGATTTAAATTGTGTGTTAGCGACTAACAAACGTAACTGACCAAACACTTGTTTAGCGAGCTCTCGCGTTGGTGTTAAAATAACCACACGCGGATCTCGCTTACTTAATGCTCGGTTATTCATTAAACGCTGCATTGCTGGCAATAAAAACGCTAAAGTTTTACCCGAACCTGTTTTTGACGAGGCGATCAAGTCATGACCACTCATGGCAGCAGGAATTGCTTGCTGCTGAATTTCGGTTGGCTTATCAAACCCTAAGTGTTCAATCGTTGCTAACAAGCGTTTATCTAAATTTAAGTCTGTAAATTGCAAAAGTTTCTCTCGGTGTAAATAATTATTATTAAAATAGATGCCGACCTTCGCCAGCATGACGGTATACGTTTACCACTGTGGCTCCCCGATGAACCATTATAAGGGTATTTACATCATTCACATCATCAGTATAACCAAATACCGTCATCCTGAACTTGTTTCAGGATCTTAGCTTAATAGCTTAGGCTTGCGCTTCTCGCTCGGCAATAAAAGCTAAAGCCATATCGATACGCGCTAACACTTTATCTTTAGCCATTAATGCTAACGTAACATCTAATGAAGGCGAATTGCCCGCACCAGTTACCGCAACGCGAAGTGGCATACCTACTTTACCCATACCTACTTCTAACTCTGTTGCCGTATCATTAATAACGGCATGAATGGTATCGCTTGACCAGTCTGCAAGTGCTGATAACTTGCTTTTTACCAATTCAAGTGGTGCTTTAGCCACTGGACGCAAGTGCTTTTTCGCAGCTTTTTCATCAAATTGATCAAAATCTTCATAAAAATAACGACTGATTTGCGCCATTTCTTTTAACGTTTTAACACGATCTGCTTGAACTTTCACTACATCACTTAATGTAGGACCATTTTCAGTATTAATGTTTTGATCATTCATATGCCAAGCTAAATGTTTTGCCACATAGTCAGGTGCAAGTGTTTTCATATAATGCTGATTAACCCAAATAAGCTTATCAGTATTGAAACCTGATGGCGCGCGATTACAGTCTTTTAAATCAAAAAGTTCGATCATTTCTTCACGCGAAAAAATTTCCTGATCGCCATGTGACCAACCTAAACGTACTAAATAATTTAAAAGAGCTTCAGGCAAATAACCATCATCTCTATATTGCATTACACTCACTGCACCATGACGTTTTGATAAACGCTTACCGTCATCACCTAAAATCATTGGAATATGTGCATATTGTGGAATATCTGCCCCTAAGGCTTTTAAAATATTAATTTGTTTTGGTGTGTTGCTAATATGATCATCACCACGCACTACATGGGTTACTTTCATGTCCCAATCATCAACGACTACGGTTAAATTATAGGTTGGTGTACCGTCGCTACGAGCAATAATTAAATCGTCTAATTCTTCATTGCTAATAACAATTTCGCCTTTCACCATATCGTTAATAACCACATTACCTTCAAGTGGGTTTTTAAAACGAATAACGTAAGGCTTATTTTCTGGATAATCGGTACGATCTCGCCAGTAACCATTATATTTTTCTTTTTCGCCTTTCGCGCGTGCTTCTTCTCGCATGGCTTCAACTTCATCGCTAGTACAATAACAACGATAAGCATGGCCACTGGCTAATAATTGCTCTATAACCTCTTTATAACGATCAAAACGTTGGGTTTGAAAATAAGGACCGTGTGTCCAATCAAGATTAAGCCATTTCATGCCATCCATAATGGCATCAACAGAAGCTTGGGTAGAGCGTTCAAGATCGGTATCTTCGATACGTAAGATAAAGTCGCCACCATTTTTCTTCGCATATAACCAACTATATAAAGCGGTACGCGCCCCACCCACATGAAGATATCCTGTTGGGCTTGGTGCAAATCGAGTTGTTAATGTCATAAAATTCTCACTATTTTGTTTACGTGTATCTCTCACACGTAAAAATAACCTGATTTAAAATTGGCGCTATTTTATCAGGCACAGCACGTTAGTACAGCTTAAATCAATGTAGAACCGTTAAAAATTATTGCACATTCAAAAAGGTATCAGTGATAAACAAAGCAATTTGTTTAAAAACAAATCAAACAGCAGTGAAAATTAAAAAAAACAGTTAAATTAAAGGTTTTAATGTTGACAGCTTTATACATCTCCCTATAATACGCAGCCACAGAGACGGACGATTAGCTCAGTTGGGAGAGCACCGCCCTTACAAGGCGGGGGTCACTGGTTCAAGCCCAGTATCGTCCACCATCTTTCTCTGTTATTTATATCTATCCAAAATGGACGATTAGCTCAGTTGGGAGAGCAC
>WFQC01000121.1 GCA_015487235.1 Alteromonadaceae bacterium | reverse complement strand
TTTAATTACATTGGCCCTATTGATGGTCATGACGTCAACAGTTTAGTCGATACTATTAGTAATATGCGCTCATTAAAAGGCCCACAATTACTACATATTGTCACTAAAAAAGGCAAAGGCTACCACGCTGCCGAGCAAGATCCGATCAAGTATCATGCGGTACCTAAATTTGATCCTAAAGCAACTAATTTACCCCAAAGTAAGCCAAGCTTACCTACCTATTCACAAATTTTTGGTGACTGGTTATGCAAAACAGCAGCCGTAGATCAAAAACTTATGGCAATAACGCCAGCAATGCGTGAAGGTTCTGGCATGGTTGAGTTTAGCCAACGTTTTCCTGAACAATATTTTGATGTTGCTATTGCTGAACAACACGCTATTACTTACGCTGCTGGTTTAGCTATTGCTGGTTTTAAACCTGTTGTTGCAATTTATTCTAGCTTTTTACAGCGCGGTTATGATCAACTGATCCATGATGTTGCCATACAAAATTTACCCGTATTATTTGCAATTGATCGCGCAGGCGTTGTCGGTGCTGATGGTTCAACCCATCAGGGTACGTTTGATCTCAGTTTTTTACGTTGTATTCCCAATATGATTATTATGGCTCCCAGTGATGAGTGTGAGTGCCAGCTTATGTTAAATACAGGCCATCAACTAACTCAACCTGCCGCAGTGCGTTACCCTCGAGGCACAGGTACAGGTGTAAGCTTGCCTGATGTGGATGAAACCATAGTAGTTGGTAAAGGTGTACTTAAATTCACAGGTGAACATATTGCTATTTTATCTTTCGGTACTTTACTCAGTGAAGCAACAAAAGCAGCAAAAGCATTAAATGCCACTTTGGTTGATATGCGCTTTGTCAAACCACTCGATAGCGAACTAATTGATGACTTAGTGAATAAACACCAAGTTATCGTTACTGTTGAAGACAATGTTATCGCAGGCGGTGCAGGCTCAGCTGTAAATGAATATTTATTAAATAGTAAACAAAATCAACAAATTAATATTTTAAATATTGGTCTACCTGATGAATTTATCAAACATGGTACTCAACAAGAAATTCACCATGAACTAGGTTTAGACTGTGAAGGTATTGTTAAACGCATTAATCAATTTTTAGCCTAACTTGCCATATTATTCAGAAAAAAAGCAGGGTTAATCATCGTATAAATTGGTTAACCCGTCTGTTTTTTAGCCTTCTTGCTATACCACTAGGTATTTTTTATTTATGCTCTTTATACCCATGATACTTCTTATGAGGTACTCATATTAAAAAATGAGTATAAACACTCGTTATAGAAACCTATTTATAAAAACTATTTATAAAGAAGAAGAGCAAGAGCATGTTCATAAAAAAATTTAGTCTACTTATTCTATGCTTGTTAACTGCGCCTATTTACGCTGCAAAAAACAATCAAATCACAACCGCACCTTATTCTGTAAAAGCGGTTCACCAACAATTTCAGCAAGGCACATTAACCGCAACCCAGTTAGTTGAATTTTACTTAGATCGTATTCAAAAAATTGATGATAGTGGTGTGGCGTTAAATTCAGTAGTACAAATTAATCAACACGCCTTAGCACAAGCTAAAGCCTTAGATCTCTATTATAAAAAACATGGTTTAAAAGGAAAATTACACGGCATTCCCGTATTATTAAAAGACAATATAGATACCTTGGATAATATGGCTAATACCGCAGGCTCTATGGCTTTGCGTCATAATTACCCTAAAAAAGCCGCTTTTGTTGTACAACAATTAGAACAAGCTGGCGCTATTATTTTAGGAAAAACCAATTTAAGTGAATGGGCTAACTTTCGTTCAACTCATTCCTCAAGTGGTTGGAGTGGTTTATACGGGCAAACGAAAAATCCTTACGATTTAGCCGCAAGCCCTTGTGGTTCAAGTTCGGGCTCTGGTGTAGCCATTGCCGCTAATTTAGCCGTACTTGCCGTAGGTACTGAAACCGATGGATCTATAACCTGCCCTGCCAGCGTTAATGGTATTGTTGGTATAAAGCCCACCTTAGGCACAATAAGTCGCCGAGGCATAATTCCTTTAGCGCATAGCCAAGATACCGCAGGCCCTATGGCACGTAACGTTACAGATGCGGTAATAATGTTACAAGCAATGGTCGCCTTTGATCAGCAAGACCCACAAGCTGTAAAAACGAATACCAACTTTATTGCTCATTTAAAGGCATCTGGCTTAAAAAGCAAACGTATCGGTATTGTGCGCAGCCTTTCAGGTTACCTGCCCCAAGTGGATCAACATTTTGAACAAGCGATACAAGACTTGAAAAAACAAGGTGCTATTCTCGTTGATGATCTCAGCATAAAGCGTGAATGGAATGAAGCTGAATTTGAAGTGCTTTTATACGAGTTTAAAGCAGATATTAATAAGTATTTAGCCAATACTACCGCAGGTGTGCCTAAAAATTTAACTGAATTAATCGCATTTAATAAAGCTCATGCGGCACAAGAAATGCCTTATTTTGGCCAAGAAATATTTTTGATGGCAAAAGAAAAATCAGATCTTAATGATAAAGCTTATCTAAAGGCCTTAAAAAAGGCTAAAACCAGCTCACAACAAGCTATTGATAACCTATTGAAAAAGCACAAATTGGATCTTCTTATTGCCCCTACCACTGGCCCTGCATGGAAAACAGATTGGGTAAATGGGGATCACTACTTAGGCTCGGCTTCATCGCCAGCAGCCGTTTCGGGTTATCCACACATTACAGTACCTATGGGTAATATTCATGGCTTACCTATTGGGCTATCATTCTTTGGTACAAAAAACACGGAGAATATTTTAATAGAAGCGGCCTACGGTTATGAACAAGCCACACAACACCGTATTGAACCTAACTTATAAGTTTATTATTTAATGTTATTTTTAATATTAGGTATCACTTTAGGTATTATGGCAAAAAGTATCGCTCCTGCGATAAGCCCCAATATTCCATTAAGTATAAGCGGCATTAAACCATTACTTAAAGCAATTAACCAAGCAATATCAGGTAATTGTTGGCTGATAAAAACAGTGATATGAGTAAAAAAATCAGCAATAGCGTGAATACTGTGACTTAAAATGCCACCACCAACCAAAAACATGGCAACTGTACCCACAACCGTTAAAAGTTTCATTAAATAGGGTGCACTATTAAGCAATAAAGCCCCTAATTTTTGTAACCATAACTTACTGTATTGCTGTCCTTGTTTAAACAGATAGAGACCCGCGTCATCAAGTTTTACAATTAAAGCAACAATGCCATAAACGCCAATAGTTGCCACTAGTGCAATAAGTACTAGCACCATAAATTGTGCTTGAATACTCTCTTGTGCAACAGTACCTAAGGTAATAACAATAATTTCAATAGATAAAACAAAATCGGTACGAATTGCCCCTTTTATTTTGTTTTTCTCATATTGCATAATTTCTTGTGCTGATAAGCTGGCAAGGTGTTCTATCCCTTTTTTAATACTATGTTTAGCAAAAACTTTTTCTGCACCTTCAAAGCACAAAAATAAACCGCCTAGCATTAAAATAGGTAAGATGGCTTGGGGAAGAAAAAAGCTCAGTAACAATGCAATGGGCACTATAATCGCTTTATTAATAAGTGAACCTTTAGCGACAGCCCAAACAACAGGTAACTCACGATCGGCACGCATTCCTGTTACCTGTTCGGCATTAACGGCTAAGTCGTCACCTAAAACACCTGCTGTTTTAGAGGCAGCGGTTTTTGTCATTAATGCAACATCGTCTAGCAATGCTGCAATATCATCAAATAAAGCCAGTAAGCTACCTGCTGCCATAAAGTATCCTTATTATTTTATTGCTGAAGTAGATCCTAACCTACACCAAGATGACAGAATGTAGACAGAATACCAAGATACACCCTAATAACCTTGAACCCTGATATAAACTTATAAACTCATAACTCTGTCATGTTGAATTTATTTCAACAGTTCAGCAACAAGCTTTACTCTGCAATATATTCAACCACTTCTAAACCAAAGCCTGACAGTGAATGATATTTAGTTTGCGAACTTAATAAACGCATTTTACCCACGCCTAAATTAGCCAAAATTTGCGAACCTACGCCCACATTGCGCGAGCCAATATGGCGTTTCACTTCTTTAACTGTTTCACCCGCATCTAATTTAGCGTACTTTTCTACTTGGGCGATTAATTCTTCTGGCGTTTCGTGCTTACCAAGCAACACTAATACCCCGCCTTGCTCACCTATTTTTGCGAGCGCATCAGCGATAGGCCATTTTGCCACTGATTCACGCTGGCTATGTAATAAGTCTCGAAAAGTATTTTCTAAATGTACGCGTACTAATACCGGCTCATCAGCCTTAATTTCACCTTTAGTTAAAGCAAAATGTGCTTGACCGTCAATAGTATCCTTAAATACCGTTAAGTCAAAATCACCATAAGCGGTCGGTAGTTTACATTGAGAAATACGTTCAATAGTAGTTTCTGTCGCATTGCGGTATTCAATTAAATCAGCAATAGTGCCCATTTTTAGCTGATGTTTTTTGGCAATAATTTCCAAATCAGGGCGACGCGCCATAGTGCCGTCTTCATTAAGAATTTCCACTATAACAGCGGCAGGTTCAAGCCCAGCTAAACGCGCTAAATCAACCCCAGCTTCAGTATGACCCGCTCGATTTAATACACCACCATCTTGTGCCATTAACGGAAAAATATGGCCCGGTTGCACAACAGATAATTCATCAGCATTTTTTGCCACTGCCGCAAGTACTGTTGTTGCGCGATCTGCCGCAGAAATACCTGTTGTTACGCCTTCTGCGGCCTCAATTGATACGGTAAAATTAGTCGTAAACTGTGCATCATTTTTACTTACCATTAAGGGAAGTTTCAGTTGTTGGCAACGCTCTTTTGTCATTGGCATGCAAATCAGTCCACGACCATGGGTTGCCATAAAGTTAATCGCCTCAGGCGTAACTTTTTCAGCCGCCATAATAAAATCACCTTCATTTTCACGATCTTCATCGTCCATCAGGATCACCATTTTGCCCTGCTTAATGTCTTCGATGATTTCTTGTGGAGTATTTAATTTCATAACAACCTCTTTGGTTATCGTAATAAATTACGATTTATCTTGTGCCGCTTGATGAAAAATAAATAGCGACTAAAAATTGGGGACTATTGTAAAGCTTTTTGAAAATTTTCACGACCCAAACAACTGAGTTTAAGTAAAATCACATAAAACCTGCTTTTCTCAACATTTCTTCACTAACACCATTTGACGGTGAATTATTTTCACCCCCTTTAAGTAGTAAACGCTCTAAATAACGTGCGATTAAGTCAACTTCTAAATTAACTTTAGTGCCTACTTGGTAATGTTTAATGATGGTTTGTTCGGTCGTATGCGGCACAATAGTTAAACGAAACTGGTCATCATTTAAGCCATTAACGGTTAAACTTACGCCATCAATAGTGATAGAGCCTTTTTCAGAAACATAACGAGCAAGTTCTGCTGGCAAGGCTAACCAATAGTCAATACTATTACCATTGTGTTTAATCGAAGTTACTTCAGTAACAGCATCAACATGACCTGAAACCATATGGCCGCCAAAACGTGTGGTAGGTAACATCGCTTTTTCTAGGTTAACCGCTTGCCCCTGCTGATAGTGACCAAAAGCAGTGCGTTTTAGGGTTTCATTTGAAACATCAGCCGTGTAGCTGTGCTTATCAAAAGCAACGGCCGTTAGGCAAATACCATTGGTGGCTATAGAGTCTCCTAATTTGACATCACTCATATCAAGCGCACCAACATCAATGACTAAACGCGCACCTTCAGCATTAATTTGTAGTGATTTAATACTGCCTACTGCTTCTATTATTCCTGTAAACATATTTTTCTCTTTTACCTAGTTTGAAACCGAGCTGTTATACGAATGTCATCACCTAAGGTAATAACCTCGTCAATGGTGAGTATTTTTGCCTCAGCTAAGGTGTGAATATTTGGCATAGTAAGTAAGCTTTTACCCTCGCCACCGAGTAATTTAGGTGCTTGATATAGAATTAACTCATTCACTAAATTTTGCTCAACAAAAGCGCCCGCTAAGTTAGCCCCTGATTCAATCAAAATATCATTCAAGCCTTTTTGGGCTAAATAAGATAAAAGTGATTGTAAATCAACTCGTTGAATATTGCTGCTGTCTGTTTTACTGGGTAAGTAAACTTGCTCAACAAACGAGGGCCATTGCGACACTTTTTTAACATCTACGTGTTTGTCCAAACGCACAATAATGATAGGTGATTGCTGCTGAAACAAGGCTAAATCTGGCGTTAAACGATACTGTGTGTCAATAACAACACGTAAAGGTTGGCGTACATTTGCTTGTGGATAATCGGCTTTAATTGTCTCTGCAAGTTCATGCCAACGTACAGTCATTTTAGCATTATCAGTCAGTACCGAGTCTGCCCCGCAAATAATAGCACAACTTTGCGCCCGTAATGCTTGTACATTTTGGCGAGCTAAAGCCCCTGTTATCCATTTGCTTTCACCACTTGCCATCGCCGTTTTGCCATCTAAACTAGCTGCCATTTTTAAACGCACGTAAGGCTGTTTTTGAGTCATTAAGTGAATAAAGCCCTTATTTAAGGCTTGTGCTTGTTGATTTAATAAGCCAACACGAGTTTTTATACCCGCATCATTTAGGCATTTTATGCCACTACCCGCGACCTGCGGATTAGGATCAACCATCGCAATAATAACTTCACTCACTTGTGCGTTAATTAAGGCTTGTGCACAAGGAGGTGTTTTACCGTAATGACTGCAAGGCTCTAAAGTAACATAAGCGGTGGCGCCTTTAGCAAGTGCTTTTGCTTGTGATAAGGCATTAACTTCTGCATGAGCACAGCCTGCTTTTTGATGAAAACCTTCACCGACAATTTTACCTTGATTAACAATAACGCAGCCAACACGAGGATTAGGTGAGGTCGTAAAATGGCCTTTCTGCGCTAAAATAAGCGCGCGCTGCATAAAGCCCTGTTCGCTATCAGAAAAAGCGTTATGGTTGTTGCTATTGTGACTTACATTATGATCAGAAATTGAGTCAGACATATCATTATTTAATTAGTGTGCTATTGACCGTTAGCTTTTTCTTCACCTAAGCGGGCTATTTCTTCAGCAAATTCACGAATATCTTCAAATGAAAGGTAAACCGATGCAAAACGCAAATAAGCCACTTTATCGAGATTTTTTAATTGCGACATAATTAAACTACCTAACATTTCACTGCTAACTTCTCGCTCGCCCGTTGCTCTTAATTGTGATTTTAATTTATTAATAGCTAGTTCTACTTGCTCGACACTCACAGGCCGTTTTTCTAAAGCGCGCAATAAACCATTACGCATTTTATCTTCATTAAAAGGCTCGCGCGAACCATCGCGCTTAACAATACGCGGCATCACTAACTCTGCCGATTCAAAGGTTGTAAAACGCTCATTGCAATCTAAGCATTCTCGACGGCGCCTTACTTGATGGCCATCAGAAACAAGACGAGAATCAATCACTTTTGTATCAACTGCTGCACAAAATGGACAATGCATAATTTAACCTTATACCAATTCTATTAGTAAATGATCTAAAATTTGTGCAAGAAAAATGATGCTTAGCAATTTGTAACGAAGCTAAACATTATTTTAACCAGCAAGGTTGATCAGTTGTTTATTCGAGTTAGTATTACTGTTTATACCAACCCTAATAAAAAAGGCCACCTATACCCATGATACTTCAAGATGCGAGTTTCAGGATGCTTGAGGTAACATGGGTATATATGGCAGCCATTTTAATCTAATTTAATGTTTATCGCATTAACTACTTATAAACAGGTAAACGTGCGCAGATTTCTTTAACTTGTGCTTTAACACGTTCAATGGTTTCTTCATTGTTGATATCATCAAGAATATCGCAAATCCAACCAGTTAATACTTTAGTGTCTTCAACAGTAAAACCACGACGCGTAATAGCGGGTGTACCTAAGCGTAATCCTGAAGTAACAAAAGGTGAGCGTGGATCATTAGGTACTGAGTTTTTATTTACTGTAATGTGTGCACGACCTAATGCAGCATCAGCATCTTTACCTGTAATATCTTTATCAATTAAATCAAGTAGTAATAAGTGATTTTCAGTTTTATTAGAAACCACTTTATAGCCTCGCTCTTGTAACACTGCCACCATGGCTTTAGCATTATCAAGTACTTGTTGTTGATAAACTTTAAACTCAGGCTCTAAAGCTTCTTTAAAAGCTACCGCTTTTGCTGCAATAACATGCATTAAAGGACCACCTTGGCCACCAGGGAAAACGGCTGAATTTAACTTTTTATAAATGGCTTCATCATCACAGGCCGATACAATTAAACCACCACGAGGGCCAGCTAACGTTTTATGTGTTGTTGTGGTTACAACATGCGCATGAGGAACGGGGTTTGGATATAAGCCCGCAGCAACAAGCCCAGCAACGTGCGCCATATCAACCATAAAGTAAGCACCTACTTTATCAGCAATTTCACGCATACGCGCCCAATCAACAATACCCGAATAAGCAGAAAAACCACCAATGATCATTTCAGGTTTGTGCTCAAGCGCTAAGCGCTCAAGTTCTTCATAGTCAATTTCACCGGTTTCTTCATTTAAACCGTATTGAATAGCTTCGTATAATTTACCTGAAAAATTAACATGTGAACCGTGCGTTAAATGGCCTCCATGCGCTAAGCTCATACCTAATACTTTACCTTTAGGAGAAACTAAGGCTTGAAATACCGCTGCATTTGCCTGCGAACCCGCATGTGGTTGCACATTGGCATACGTTGCACCAAATAATGCTTTAGCACGATCAATCGCTAATTGCTCAGCGACATCAACATACTCACAACCACCGTAATAACGTTTGCCCGGATAGCCTTCTGCATATTTATTGGTTAATTGCGAACCTTGTGCTTCAAGTACACGTGGGCTGGTGTAGTTTTCAGAAGCAATAAGTTCTATATGCTCTTCTTGACGAGCAACTTCATTCGTCATTGCTTGCCAAAGTTCAGGATCATAATCCGCGATATTCATGGTACGAGTAAACATGTTCATTCCTCAAATTGATAGCCGAAGCCACAGCAAAATAATTAAATAAGCGAGTAAAAATAATGCGCCGTATTCTGCCCTAATTTACGCTTTTTGTATATGCAAAAAAGCACTAAGCTAGGTGATTTTATATGCATTTATTTCATCACCCATTGATAAAAATTCAACTGAAATTTTGTCTTAATACTCAGGTGAAAAGTTATTGATGTTATTAATTAAGAATATTCAATAATCAACAACTACAGAATATAAACAAACAACAAGAAACTATCAACAAATTTAATACCAAAATAATCAATATACTTGAATATAATTTTGATTAATCACAATTATTCTGTTGTTCATCTAATAATCGTTGTAACTTATTTAGCTCAGCCAAACGCTTTTTCTGCATACGATGGCTAATAAAATAGATAACAAATAAGATGAGGTTTGTTATAACCAAGGCGGGCCAAATAGACTTATCACTAGAGGTTTTAAGCGCAAAAATATACCAATTAATAGGAATAATAAAAATATACGACGACAACTTTAATAATTGTAAATAATGAATAGAAGATTGGCAGGCCGTTATCGCAGCGTTAAGTGCTAAGGCGGGTGTTCCTTGCCCTAAACGCCATGACGCCAAACGAATTTTTATTGAATAGAACATATAAATAGGCGTTGCTATTACGGCAAAAAGCAAATAATAAAAAGTGGCTTTGTCTTCGATTTGATTAATATTAATCACGAAATAAATAATGATAAATAAGGTAGCAAGTAAATCAAAAGCAAATATAAGCTTAGCTTTTAATATGCGTAGCGCCGTTTTTCGAGTTAAAGCCTTTAAATCGGTTTTTTTGTACTCTTGCTGTTGCCAGTCTTGTGCTATTGCTTGCCATTGTTGATCTAATGGTTGCGTTAAATTCGTTTTAATCTCATTAACATTTTGTTGGTTTTTCATCTTAATCACCTTGTTCCTGCATCACCAGCAACTTAGTTACCGCTTTTTTAGCCCTTTGTAAGCGTACACCGACCAAGTTAGTCGTTATGGCTAAACTCTCAGCAATTTCTTGATAGCTCATTCCTTCTAACGCTAAAGTAAGCACTTGCCTCTGCTCTAAAGGTAAGTGGCGAATAGCGTTCAATAAACACGCTTGTCGTTGTTTTTGCGCTAATTGTTGATAAGGCGTTTTAGGATCAGCAAAATGAGCGGCTTCAGCCCCAACCGCCAATGT
Source organism: Alteromonadaceae bacterium (assembly GCA_015487235.1). Classification (GTDB taxonomy): domain Bacteria; phylum Pseudomonadota; class Gammaproteobacteria; order Enterobacterales; family Alteromonadaceae. The sequence continues at coordinate 11,349 of WFQC01000121.1, read as the reverse complement.
GGTTGTTTTTACTCGTTTTACCGCTTTATTAACATGCGTGGCTAAAATATTATGAGCAATACGCGCCACAAAAGTTTTAACACTCGCTTGTTGGCGAAAACTGGGTAAAGCACGCCAAATAGCTAATGCAATATCTTGAAAGAGTTCATCTTGCAAGGCAGGAATAGCTTCAAAGCCGGAGATAATATGGCGGAGCATGGCTTCATGCTCTGCCATAAGCGTCTGAAAATATTTTTTCACCAAAAACCTAACTTAGCTTAATGCTAAAACAACTTTTTCAGACTTTAACCGCTGTGCTAAAAACATAACTAAAGCTCCTGTAATAGCAATAGTTACTCCGCTAGTTGCAAAAACTTCTAACCAATTAATAGGCACTCCTTTAAAAATATCTTCCATTAATAAAGATTGCCCTGAAATAGGTAACCAATCTAAAAAGGGAGGTTTGTCATCAATAAACATTAAGGCTACGGGGATCATTGTTGGTAACATGATGATCATACTTACTGTTGATTGAGCTTCTTTAAAGCTTTTGGCCTGAAAAGATACAAAAAGCTGTAATGCCGAAGCAAAGAAGCTGATCGGAATAAGCAGTAATAAAATAACCGCAACACTGTATGCGTCTAAACTGAAAGTGGCTCCAATTTTGGTTAAATCAACAAACTGCACTGAAAAAGAAGTCAGCAGTAAGGTTAATACCACACCAATAATTGAAATGGTGCTAGCACTGCACAGTTTAGCCAATACTATTTTTAAGGTACTCACTGGCTGACACAGCAGAATTTCTAAAACATTGCGTTCACGCTCACCAGCACTCGAATCAATAGCAACCGACAACCCCGACATAAATGCCGCCATAAGCAAGTACAAGCCTAGCATCATTGAAATAAACATTGCATTACTGCTAGGTAGCGCCGTATCTTGCTCTATCAGTTTAATTGGTTGTAATAAACGCACATCAATTCCTCGTATTAAAATACGTTTATAACCAATAGTTTGTGAAAATTGATTGACTGAATTTTTAATACGTCGAATGGGGCTATTAAGTGCTTTTTCACTATAATCTGCACTTAAAGTAATATTAACAGGCTTACCCTCTTGCATCATTTTTTGAGCATCATCAGGAATAGTAATTTTAACATCACGTTCTTGCCATAGCCGTTTATCGTCTTCAGGTACGTCAGCAAAGTTTAAAATATTATCTTTTTTCAAATGCGCAATTAATTTAGGTGCATGCTCTGCGCCAATAAACTTGATGTAAATAGGCGGTGTTTCTACCGCTTCTCTGATCATCGTTTTTGATAATACAAAAATCATCAGTGGCGCCAATAATGCCATAGTCATCGCAACCATAATGGCGCGTTTATCACGAAAAGCTTCTTTATATTCTTTAATAAGTAATGCTTTAAATTGACTCATGCCGCAACTCCTTCATCTGAACCAATTATTTTAACGAAGGCTTCTTCTAATTGTGCTTCACCCGCTAATTCACATAACTCTTGCGGCGTACCTTGCGCGGCTAATTTACCATTAGCAACAATAATAACCCGATCGCATAAAGCAGCGACCTCTTGCATAACATGAGAAGAAAACAAAATACAATGTCCTTTCGCTTTAAATTTATTCAGGTGATTACGTAAAATGCGCGTACTCATCACATCAAGCCCTCGGGTTGGTTCATCAAGCACAAAGTTTTGTGGTTGATGCACTAGGGCTTGCGCTAAAGTCACTTTCATACGTTGACCTTGAGAAAAGCCTTGCGTACGTCGATAGGCTAATTCTTCCATGTCTAAATCAGTGATAATTTCTTCAATAGCATGCTTTTTTTCTTTGCCTGATAAACCATGCAAACTGGCGAAATAGTCAATTTGTTCATAAGCAGTTAAACGCTCATATAAACCAAATTTATCAGGAAAAATACCTAATAAAGAGCGAGCCTTTAAAGGGTTGTCACTCACATTCACGCCATCAATAATAGCCTTTCCTGCATCAGCTTTTAATAAGCCATATAAAGTGCGTAAACAAGTGGTTTTTCCAGCACCATTAGGGCCAAGTATGCCGGTAATTTCGCCATCTTTTGCGGTAAATGACAGGCCATCAAGCGCATTAACGTCACCAAAGCTTTTCGTTAAATTTTGTACTTCAATCATAAAATTATTTCCCTATAAACTACCATTTAAATTGGTCATAAATGACTCTGCTGGAATATCGTTTAAACATGACTCATCAAGCGCTTTGGGTGTTAGCTTGCCTAAAAATTCATTGATAATATCAGTAGCGCAGGTCCCTAACACGGTATGAGCAGCATTATCAATAATAATATGGTGGCTATTAGGCAGTGTTTTTGCTGGATACTCGCCATTGCTTGGTGGCGTAACGGGATCTAAATTCCCTGAAAAAATTAATGTAGGAATATCAGCAGTAACTGGCTGATAAAAATCCTCACTGGGGCGGTATTGCGGCCATAAAGGGCAAAAGGCTTTCCATGCGATATGGCTATTATCACCACCAAAATTATTATCAGCATCTTTTGCCCACATTTCATCACTAATACGCGGATAGTCTTCATTGCATACAATATTAAAGGTTAAGCCCATATACATGCCCATGCCACCATCAGTTTGGGCAACTAACCCAGCCAATGGCATATAGTTTTCTTGGTAAGCCTGTTCAATCACGAGCGGCACTAAAGAGCGCATTTCAACAGAATACAACTGCATTCTTAAATTACTAATAAGTTTGTCTTTATCAATAAGAAAATTGGTTTTAGTACCTAAACGAGGGTGTGCTATTTCAATAGTTTCACTGCGTTCACTTAAGCGTTTACTTAGCTGCTGAAAATGGGTAGCTAATTGAGGAAAAGCCTCATGACAAGCTTTATCTTGCTGACAATGCTCAAGCAACAAAGCAAAAGAGCGAGCACTGCTTTGCCCGAACGTGCCAATAGGCACTTCAATAGGTCCAACACTGTCTAAGACTACACTGCGTAAAGATTGAGGAAACATACGCATATAAACTAAAGCCGCTCGTGTACCGTAAGAACCGCCATAAATATTTATTTGCTGATACCCTAATGCAGCGCGTACTGCATCAAAATCTCGAATTGCATTTTCACTGTTATATTGTGAAAAATCACGTTGAGGATCAGCCGCAATTATTTGCGTTAAACATTCTTTAATTTCATCTTCAGAAAAATCTTTCTGGCTTAATTCGTACACATTAACCGCATCCACTTCATCACAAGTTAATGGATTTGATTTACCTGTTCCGCGTTGATCCACCAAAATTAAATCACGGGTTTTACGAATTTCGGTTAAGGCGCGATACAAAGGCGCGGCAAGTTCTACCGCCGCCTGTCCTGGGCCACCAGCCAAAAACATAAAAGGGGTTTTATTTTCACTGTTATCAATTGCGGGTAATACAGCAAAGTTTAAACTAATTTGCTTCCCCTGAGGTTTTGCATAATTTTCAGGTACCGTTAACGTTCCACACTTTACTTGTTCACGAATACCTTCAACATGGCAGTTTTCTATAACTAATTTATGTTTTGATACACTACCCTGTGCTGCTGAGTCTTCCTCTGCATTTGCCATAAAAGCAAGTGAAAAACTGATCAGCAAAAGCCCATAATAAGCCGTTTTCTTATTTTTTATTCTAGTTTCCATTATTTTATCATTCACCGACAAAAATCCTTAAATTACTTTGTTCTTGCATCATAGTCTTGATGTTAACGAATTTATTACACCTAAATGTAATTTTTTTTGAAAAAAACATATTCAACTGCTACATAATTAATCAGTTAAACTATTTTTTATAAATAAACGTTTAAAACTAACTCAATAACCGATAGAGTTTAACTATCACTTTTCTCAAAAAGTATTAAAGGAAGTCTTATGGAACTAAATCAATGGGTCGATGAATTATTTGAAGTGTTTGATGAAGATAAAGACGGTGTAATTAATCGTAGTGAATTTGTTGAATTAATTGATGTACTTTTACAAGATAAAGGTATTCGCATGTGCGAGAGCATTTTTAACCGTTTTGATAAAAACCATGATAACTCAATTTCAAAAGATGAATTAAAAGAAATGGTGATTGATTTAGCATTATAATAACCTAGCATACTGCTTCACTTATACTCTTCTATAGCGAATAAGAAGCTGCTCTTAGCTTCTTTTTATTTTTCAATTTATAGGGCATGTTTATCTTTCGAGTTTGAATTTTGTTCAACCTAAAAGCGTTTTGATCGCGGCGCTTCTTTGTATTAAGGGTTATTCCCTTAAAAAAAGGAGCAACAAGAAGCAGGACACTTTTCGGTGAACCCAAAGGGCAACGTTTGTTTGGTATTTCTACTACGTTGTCGCCGGCTTGTGTGGAATAACCACACCACACAGACTCCGCCTTGTATAAATACCAAACAAACTGTTGCAAAAACATACCCCAAAGATAAACACGCCCTAGCCTTTAAAAAAAATAAAGCTGTACTACACTCAGTAGTATTGTTAACTGCATGATATCAGGGATGTCTTGTGACAGAAGCAGCACTAAGTTCATCAATTAATTGTACGCCAATAAAATTAAAAAGAAAAAACTCTATTTATCGCAGCCTTATTTTTTGGTTTTTATTACTTTCAATTATCCCGCTTATTCTGTTATCTACTTTTAATTATATTCAAGCCAGAGCCAGCTTAACGCAAGCGGCCAAACAGCAGCTTTATCAGTCGGCAATATTAAGTAATCAGTTTTTACATAATTGGTTTGAAGAACGTTTAAAAGAAATTAGCTTTCAAGCAAAATCAACGGCTAACCCAGAAACCTTATTGCGATTACAGCAAGCATGGCAGCACAGTAAAATTCCTTTAAGTCAGTATGTTAGAAGCAATCATTGGCAAGCACTAAGCCAAGAACGACGTACCTACTTTCGTCGTTTAATTACAGAATATGACTATTTGCATGATGTATTTTTTATTGATAAAAGCCTCAATATATTATTCAGTGTTGATCAAGAAATAGAACTAGGGAAAAACTTAACCGATACATTCTTTAAACAAAAAAAACTTACACAGACCGTACAACAAACCTTAGCAACAAAACAAACCTTATTTTCAGATCTTGAAAGTTATCAACATGCAGATTTACGCCATTCAGGTTTTATTAGTGCCCCCTTATTTGATAACAACCAAAAGATCATAGGCGCTATTGTTTTTCACTTAACTATAGAGCCTATTTTTAACTTACTGATGCCTGATCAAAATAACAGCTCAAGTATTCAACATTACTTGGTTGGTCCCGATGGTTTATTACGCTCTCCTATACAAAAAAATTGGGACATTGTACTGAATCAAAAAGTTGACACCTTACAATTTAAATCATGGCTAAAAAACCACCTAGGAAAAAAGAACTCACACCAACACCATGAAGATATCATCGAATATATCGGCCCCTATAATAAAGAAGTTATTGGGGTTCATCAAACAGTAGAGCTTTTAAATGTACAATGGGCTTTGATCAGCGAAATAGATAAAGACGAAGCACTTGCTGATGCTAACGCGCTTGCCAAAATATCTTTAGCCTTACTAATCATCACCATTACGTTGATCATTATTATTGTTATTTGGCAATCTCGTCGTATTACCGATCCAATTAATAAACTCGCCCAAGCCAGCTTAAAAGCCGCTGAAGAAAACAGCGACATGAAAATAGAGGTAAATGCAGACAACGAAATTGGCGTATTAGCCGATGCTTTAAACACTATGTTAACCATAAGACAAGAGCAAGCTTTAGAAATATGGCATAGTCATCAAGAAACCCAACAAGCACTAAAAGATTTAGCCGCACAAAAGTACGCACTCGACCAACACTCGCTTGTTTCGGTTACCGACCGGCATGGTAATATTACCTTTGCTAACGAAAAATTTTCAAAAGTCAGTGGTTACAGTCAACAAGAATTAATTGGCAAAAATCATCGCATGCTTAACTCTGGCACACACAGTAAGCAAATGTGGAAAGAAATGTACCAACTAACCAACCAAGGCTTGGTGTGGCATGGTGAAGTGTGTAATAAAGCAAAATCGGGCGAACTTTATTGGGTTGACACCACCATTGTGCCGTTTATGGACGAAAACAATAACCCCAAAAGTTATATTTCTATTAGAACCGATATTACCAAACGTAAACAAATAGAAAATGAAATACAACAAAGTAATAAACAACTTGAACTCGTGGTGAATAATACGGGTGTTGGCTTTTGGGACTGGCAAATAACCAAAGGCGTTGTTGACTGTAATAACCGTTGGTATGAAATGACAGGCTATAGCCGTGCTGATTTAGAGCCCTTTAGTGTAGAGAAATGGGGAACATTATTACATCCAGATGATGCGCAAAAAGCAATGGCTATTATCGACAAGCATTTTGCAGGTGAAGTAGAACAATATATTTGTGAAATAAGAATTAAGCACAAACAAGGGCATTGGATCTGGGTACTTGATAGCGGTAAGCTTGTTTCACGCAATGAAAATGGCGAGCCTGCACGTATGATCGGTACCATTGTCGACATTACTAAACGCCGCCTCAATGAAAAAATCACCCAAGTAAAACTCGCCGTTGCACGCAAATTAGCACAACAGGCTTCACTCAATAAACGTCTTAATGATGCCATCGATGAACTATTTAAATTAACTGAATTATCGTTACAAGCCAAAGGGGGGGTTTTTCTCTTAGACGCTAAAAGCCAAACCTTAAAAATGGCCACTCATCGTGGTGAATTTACAACGCAATTCTTAGCTGACGAAAAAGAAGTACAGTTAGGTTGTTGTTTATGTGGAAAATCAGCACAATCAGGTAAAATAATCGTGAGTGATAATTGCTTTACCGATCACCGTCATGAAAATTCATGGCCAGATATGAAAGCTCATGGTCATTATATAATTCCTCTGATCAATCATAGTGAAGATAAGAGTACAGTAGTAGGCGTATTATTTTTATATACCGAATTGAACCCTGATGCCAGTGAAGAACGTTTAGTGTTATTACAAGAAATTGGCGATATGTTTAGCGCAGCTATTATTCATGAAAATGCTCGCCAATTACTTAAAGAAGCCTCAAAAGCAGCGGCACAAAGTAGCCAATTAAAAAGTGAATTTTTAGCTAGTATGAGCCATGAAATAAGAACGCCGATGAATGGTGTTATTGGCATGTTGGGCTTATTAGAAAACACCCCTTTAAGTAAAGACCAAGCACATAAAGTAGGTTTAGCTAAATCAAGTGCTAACGCTTTATTAACGCTAATTAATGATATTTTAGACTTTTCCAAAATTGAAGCAGGTAAACTTGAACTCGAATTTATTGATTTTAATTTGCGTAAAATGCTGGGCGAATTTGCTGAAGCAATGGCATTAAAAGCTCAAGAAAAGGGTTTAGAAATTATTTTAGATACCACACAAGTTGAACAGTCAATGGTTAAAGGTGATTCCGGTAGATTAAGACAAATTTTTACCAACCTTGTGGGCAATGCCATAAAATTTACTGAGCAAGGCGAAATAGTGATAACCGTTGCAACAGAAATGCTTGCTGACAATCAGCTACGCTTATCGGCGAGTATAAAAGATACTGGTATTGGTATTCCTGAAGATAAACTAACCAATCTTTTTGATACTTTTACGCAAGTTGATGCCTCAACAACCCGTAAATATGGTGGCACAGGGTTAGGATTAGCTATTTGCCGAAACCTTTGTCAATTAATGGGGGGAGACATTCAAGTAACGAGTAGCTTAGAACAAGGCAGTACATTTAATTTTACCGTAAAATTAGCCGCAAGTGAAAAGTCACAGCAAGTAGTACCACAAATAGATATCAGCCGTCTTAATTTGCTGATTGTCGATGACAATGCAACCAACAGAGCAGTATTGCGAGGGCAACTTGAACATTGGGGTGCAACGGTTGTTGAAGCAGACAGCGCAATAAGTGCGCTGAATATTTGTTACGAAAGAGTAAAAGATAAAGCACTTAACTTTTTTGATGCCGCCTTATTAGACATGCAAATGCCCGACATGGATGGTGCTAAATTAGGAAAAACCTTACTTGCTGAGAAAAAATTCAGCCAAATGAAACTGATCATTATGACCTCTATTTCTGATCATAATGATGCACAATACTTTGCTAATTTAGGCTTTAGTGGCTTTTTCCCTAAACCAGCTACAACTGAAGATATTCTTGATGCCCTTGCCGTTATTGTGAGCGACGGTGAGGCACTAGCCGAGGCACCTAATATTGTAACCAGCGATTATTTAAATTCATTAAATCGAACAGAGCAACGCTCCCATAAAAAGACAACACTAGCAAAAGCGTTATCAGAAAAAATCACATTATTGCTTGTTGAAGATAACCGTATTAACCAACAAGTTGCCTTAGGCATTTTAAAGCAATTTAATCTGCAAGCCGATATTGCCAATAATGGGTTAGAAGCAATAGAGCAGCTTAAAACCCATCACTACCATTTAGTGCTGATGGATTGTCAAATGCCTGAATTAGATGGATATCAAGCCACTGAACGTATCAGACAAGGAGAAGCAGGCACGAACAATAAAGACATTCCTATTATTGCAATGACAGCTAATGCCATGCAAGGCGATAAAGAAAAATGCTTACAAGCTGGCATGAATGATTATTTAAGCAAACCCATAGAACCTAAATTATTAGAGAAAAAGTTAAATAAATGGTTAAACCGACAAAGCAAGCAACAACAACCAACAACAAATACTGATAAGCTAAGCGATAAAGTAGATAACACCGCCTCTAAGGCAGTAGTTACTTGGGATAAAAAATCAATACTAAAAAGAGTTTCACATAATGAAGCCTTATTAAAGCTACTGGTGCAGAATTTTATTAATGAAATACCCCAACTATTAAAGCACTTACCTCAAGAGGTAGATAGCCATAATATCAAGCAAACCATACAGCAAATTCATAATATAAAAGGGCTTTCAGCTAATTTAGGGGCGCTTAAAATACAAGATTATTGCAAACAAATAGAAATATCACTAAAAGAGAAAAACTATTCTCATTATAGTGAATTACAAGCACAGTTACAGTTAGCCAGCACAGAATTACTTGATGAGTTAGCACAATTTAATTCAGCTTAGCCGTATAGCCTTACCCGAGCAATGACTATTATTTATTATGATAAGGTGTTCTTCTTCTCGGAGATGTTGCTTGTTTAGGCTGTGTTGACTTTTCCTGTGTTAATTTGATCTTCTTAGGTTTTTTCGCTTTAAAAGGACGCGTGTCTAATCTCGATTTAGGTAGTTTATTTACCGCTTCAAAGCCTGCAACCTCTTTACGTTCAATAAGCTGTTGAATTAAACGTTCAATGGTAAATAATAATTTAGCTTCATCTGCACAAACTAAAGATATTGCTTTACCCGTTGCTTCTGCTCGCCCTGTTCGCCCAATACGGTGTATGTAATCTTCAGACACATGGGGCAAATCAAAGTTAACCACATAAGGTAATTGATCGATATCAATGCCTCTTGCCGCAATATCTGTTGCAACCAGTACTTGTATTTTACCTGCTTTAAATGCCGCTAATGCTTTAGTGCGTGCACCTTGGCTTTTATTACCATGAATAGCCAAAGCATTAATTCCCTTCGCTTCTAAGAAACGAGTTAATTTGTTGGCTCCATGTTTAGTGCGCGTAAACACTAATACTTGTTGCCAATTTTCACTATTAATTAAATGCGCTAATAAGGCGTTTTTCTTGTTTTTATCAGTAGGATAAACAAATTGCTCTACTTGCTTGGTCGCTGAATTAGCAGGACTAACCGATATTTCAACGGGGTTATTAATCATTGCTTTGGCAAGCGCACGAATATCTGCAGAAAAAGTTGCCGAAAAAAGTAGATTTTGCCTTTTTGTCGGCAACAGAGCTAAAATTTTACGAATATCGCGTAAAAACCCCATATCGAGCATACGATCGGCTTCATCAAGTACTAAAATTTCAAGCTGTTTAAACTTCACTGCATTTTGGTTATACAAATCCAGTAAACGTCCTGGCGTTGCCACTAAAATATCAACGCCAGAGCGTAACGCCATCATCTGCGGATTAATTTTTACGCCACCAAAAACAACAGCCGATGTCAGCGGTAAATTTTTGCTATATTTAGCAACACTATCAGCAACTTGGGCTGCTAACTCTCGCGTTGGTGTTAAAATTAGCGCTCTAACCTGATTTGCTTTAGCTCGCTCACCTTTTCGCAATTGCTCTAAAATAGGTAACGTAAAACCTGCTGTTTTACCTGTGCCTGTTTGGGCAGCCGCCATAATATCTCGACCACTTAATACAGCGGGGATAGCTTGCGCTTGGATAGGGGAAGGTGTTTTATACCCTTGTTCGATTACCGCGTTCACAATGGTTTCAGATAAACCTAATGTAGAAAAACTCATTCATACTCTCTTAATATAGTGCTATTTCGCTTACCGAAACAAGATCTCATCTTTTTAGCAGGCCGCGCATTTTACGCTAATCAAACACAAATAGATATTAATCTATGCTAGCAAGTAAGATCTACATGGTAAGATAGCTCGGTAGCAGCAAAGAAATGCACAGTAGCAAAGCAACAGCCCACTGACTTTGCAAACGCATTAAATTCTGCTAACATTTGAGCTTACACATGTACGCTTAATTTATTCGCTGTACTAAAAAGTAAAGAGCCCACAATGAATACCGCTGATACACAACAAAATACGCACTCTCGTTATAGTTTATATGAAGAAATAGCCAATAGTATCACTCATGGCATTGGTGCATTATTAAGTGTGGCTGCACTCACCTTATTATTAACCTATGCCTATTTAAGCCAAGATTTATCCCGATTATTAAGCTATGCCATTTATGGTTCAAGCCTCGTTTTACTATTTTTAGCATCAACACTTTATCACGCTATTTCACATGAAAAACTAAAAAGCCTATTTAAACTATTAGATCATTGTGCCATTTATCTTTTAATTGCAGGTACATACACGCCATTAATGTTACTTACGATCAATGACAATTTAGGCCTAAGTATGTTGGTGTTGATTTGGAGCATCGCACTAGCAGGTATTTTATTTAAACTAAAGTATAAGCACCGTTTCAAATGGCTTTCACTTGCTTCTTATATTGGTATGGGAGCTATTTCATTGATTATAATTCATAAACTCATGCAGGTATTAGATCCTAATGGTATTTGTTTATTAGCGTTAGGCGGTGTAATTTATTTAATAGGTGTTTATTTTTATGTGGAGAAAAAAATTCCGTTTAACCACGCTATTTGGCATGTATTTGTATTAGCAGGAGCAACCAGCCACTTTTTTATG
>WFQC01000120.1 GCA_015487235.1 Alteromonadaceae bacterium | reverse complement strand
GCTGATGTTAGCTCTAATATTGATAATGACGGTAAAATTACTGGTTCAAGTACCAACAACCCATTTTTAAGACCTTTTTATGCTGATCAGTATGATATTTCTTATGAACGTTACTTCACTGAAACCGATGGTGCGTTTGTTGCCGCGGTATTTTATAAAAGTATTGATTCCTTTATTGATACTTTTGCCATAGAAGATTTTAACTTTAAAGAAAATGGTTTTTTTGTACCTGATACGATTACTGACCCTGTTAGTGGTGTTCCTGTTGCTGTTGACCCTGTTGGTGTATATACCACTGCGGTTAATAATGCTGACGGCGGTTATATTCGCGGTATTGAGTTAGCGTACACCCAAGTCTTTTCATTTTTACCTGAGCTTTGGTCGGGTTTAGGTATTAATGCCAGTTACTCATTTACCCAAAGTGAAATTCAAAGCCAAACTGATCTTGGAGGAGATACAACGCCACAACCGTTACCAGGTTTATCTGAAAATGTTATGTCGACAACGCTTTTTTGGAGTTACCTTGATTTTGACACTCGCTTAAGTGTTCGTTATCGAGATAATTTTGTTTCAAAACAAGTGGCTATTAATGAACAAGTAGTCAACTTTGATAGTGAAGTGGTGATGGACTATCAAGCATCTTATGATGTTTCTGACAATATGCGACTGTTATTTCAAGTGAACAATTTAACTGATGAACCCACTAAAAGTTATTTTGGTACAACAATGAAAACAGGCACACTGCAGTTTTTTGGTCGTCAATTTTATCTTGGCTTTAGTTACTCACTTTAAACAGTTAGTAGAAATAATAATTAGGAGTTAATCAATAATGTTTACATCCTCAAAAATAATAAAGCTACTAACCATTATGTTGGTATCTTTAGTGTTAACCGCATGTGGCGGCTCAGCAGTAGAAAAAGGTGAGGTTTTACTTACCTGTGATGTACCTATGATCCCTGACGCAACAGGAACAAGTTGTGTGGCACCGCCACCTATTCAATGCCCTGCACCTACTGTGCCTGATGCATTGAATGAATCATGTGTGGTCGGTGTTGACCCTAACGCACCAGCGCCATTGGTTTTTCCCGCAGAAGACGAAGCCATTTTATATTATCAACGCAATAATGTGGGAGCAACCAATGCACCTGATGACCCCTCTTATGAAGGCTATCGACTGCATACTTGGAATGATGCCACGTGTGATGCGTATGCTGCACCTTTTGACAGTACCGATTGGGCAAATGGTCATCAATATGACGGTATAGATCCTAATTATGGTGCTTATTGGATCTTAAAATTAAAAGAAGGTTATGGCGAATGTGGTAACTTTATTGTTCATATTGGCACTGATGGTGACGGTAAAGCATTGGGTGATGGCGATTTAAAAATGCCGTTAAAACAAGATGATGAAACCTATACGCGAATGAATTTTACCTTTCATGGTGTCATTGATGTTTTTGAATACCCGGTTTTATCACTAGGAAAACAACCCCTTAAAATTACCGATGCAGCAGCACATTGGATAGATGCCAATACTTTTGTGTGGCAAATTGATGATAATATTGTAACTCATGTGAAGTTACATTATTCAGCTGATGCCGGTATTACGGCAGATGAAGATGATAATATAAATGGTACGGTGGTTGAATTAACATCGGTTAACTTAACAGATGAGCAAAAAGCGGCGGCGCCACTTGTTGCTGACTGGCCAGCATTTAGCTTAGAGCAACCGCTAGATACGGTTAAAAATATTTTAAAAAGCCAACAGGTTTTAGTGGGATATAATGCTGAAAATAAAGCCGTTTCTGCCACTTATGTGCAAGCAGCTAAAGTTCTTGATGCTGTTTATACCGCAGGCGATAATGACGCAGATGAAGCCGATTTAGGCGTTATTTATGATGCTGATACCATCACAGTTAATTTGTGGGCGCCTACTGCACAAAGCGTAAAACTAAAGGTTTATGATGCTAATAAAACAGAAACAGCCAGCTATGATATGAGTGAGAATAGTGACACGGGTATTTGGACATATCAAGGCAGTTCAGCTTTAGACCGCCAGTTTTATCGTTATGAACTAACTGTTTATCATCATCAAAATCAAGCCATTGAAACCATTCTAACCACTGATCCTTATTCAGTTAGTTTGTCAACTAATGGCATGTATTCGCAATTTGTAAACCTTGCTGATAGCGATTTACAACCTGAAGGGTGGTTAGAACAAAGTGTTGTAACCGTTGAAGACCCCGAAGATGCGGTGATCTACGAAGGGCATATTCGTGACTTTAGTGCTAATGATGAAAGCATTAGTGCAGCTAATCGCGGTAAATACCTTGCCTTTACTGAATTAAATTCAGCACCTATGCAACATTTACAACAGTTACAACAAAATGGTTTAAACTATTTTCACTTATTGCCAGCAAATGATATTGCTTCTATTAATGAAGACGGCGACAAAATTGTCGATGTAACAGATACCGTTGCCGATTTATGCGCTGTTAATGAAAATGCCCCTGTTTGTGGGGTTGAAGATGATAGTGCTACCTTGCAGTCGGTACTTGAAAACTATAATCCGTTTACGAATGATGCGGCGAACTTAGTTAAAGCCATGCAAAACTTTGACAGCTTTAATTGGGGCTATGATCCTAAGCACTTTAATGTTCCTGACGGCATTTATGCATCAGATGCCGATGGCGTTGCTCGTATCATAGAAATGCGTGCGATGATCAAAGCATTACATGATATTGGTTTACGTGTGGTTTTAGATGTTGTGTATAACCATACCAATTCTGCAGGGTTATGGGACAATTCAGTGTTTGACAAAGTAGTACCTGGTTATTACTACAGTCGAGACCTTATTACAGGTAAAGTTAAGCAATCAACTTGTTGTAACGATACGGCTTTAGAACACACAATGATGAATAAATTTATGCAAGATTCATTATTGTTATGGACAGAGCAATACCGTTTTGATGGTTTCCGCTTCGATATTATGAGCCATGGTTCAAAAGAACAAATGTTAGCGGCACGTGAAGCGGTGAGAGCTGTAGATCCAGATAACTTTTTCTATGGCGAAGGTTGGGGACGTGAATATCGAGGTTTCACTGCTGCTGATCAATTTAATATGGCGGGCACTGAAATAGCCACTTTTAATGATCGCCTACGTGACGGTGTTCGCAGTGCCCAGCTTTTCAGCAATAATAGCACTGAAGATGGCCCATTTATTCAACAAGATATTATTAAATTAGGCATGGCGGGTACTTTAGCTGACTATGTATTGAAAGACTATCAAGGGGTTAGTGCTACAGGTAGTGCCTTTAATCCAAGTATGTACGCTAAAGATCCTGCTGATGTTATTAATTATGTTTCTAAACATGATAACGAAACCCTGTGGGACAAATTACAACTGAGTTTGCCGTTTACAATGGACTTAACTGACCGTGTTCGTGCACAAAATGTTGCCCAGTCAATTGTGTTACTCTCGCAAGGTATTCCCTTTTTAGAAATGGGTGATGACTTCCTTCGTTCTAAATCATTAGACGCTAATACATACGATGCGGGTGATTGGTACAATAAAGTTGATTTTACTAAAAATAATAACAACTGGAATGTTGGTTTACCGCTTGAGAAAAAAGGGCGCAGTGATGACGATTTAGTTGCTCTTGCATCAAGCCCACTAACCAGTGCGGGTGCAAGTGATATGGATTTTGCTGCCACTGTATTTAATGAGTTTTTGAAAATTCGTAGTACCAGCAAACTCTTTAGATTGACCAGTGCAGACGATGTGATAGCACGAGTAGGCTTCCATAATATTGGTAAACGTCAAACTCAAGGTCTTATTGTGATGAGTATTGACGATGGTAGCGGCCTAACTGATTTAGATCCTAATGTTGATGCGATTGTTGTTGTCGTTAATGGTTCAAACCAAGAACAATCACATACAGTACCTACTGCTGCAGGTTTTACCTTACATAGCATTCAAGCTAATTCAATTGATACTAGAGTACAAAATGCCAGCTTTAGTGAAGGCGATAATGAAGGAACCTTTACTGTACCAGCATTAACTACCGCTGTTTTTGTTAAGCCTCAAGGTGAAACTCAAGGCGTTGGCTTGGCTGCCACCGCTACTGCGGGTGCTCCTGATGTTGTTCCTTACGGCGCGACAACCGTGTACGTTCGTGGTGGCATGAATGGCTGGGGTGAAGTTGATGCGCTTACCTATAAAGGTGATGGTGTTTATGAAATTGCAATTCCTTTAGCCGCTGGTGATTATCAATTTAAATTAGCATCAGCTGATTGGGCAACGGTTAATTTAGGTGCTCCAGCAGGTGATAATCAAGTTGATGAAAATGAAAATCAATTATTATTACCTGGTAGTAATGATAATTTGAATATAACTATAGCAATGGATGCGACCTATATTTTCACCCTTGATGCCAGTGATACTAATGCTCCTATTTTAACCGTGCGCAATGAAGAACCCTTTGTAGGCACACCTGTTTATATTCGAGGTGGCATGAATGGCTGGAGCGAAGCCAATGAGCTTATTTATATTGGTGGTGGTAAGTATAGCGTTACCATTAATATTGATGCGGGTACGCAAGAGTTTAAAGTGGCTTCAGCTGATTGGTCAACGGTGAATATGGGCGCTCCAGCAGATGATCGCGAAGTGTTTGCTGGCGAAGAACAATTATTAGTTGCAGGCAGTAACGATAATTTGTTTATGACCTTCCCAACGACAGGCGAATATACCTTTATCTTTAACGCTTCAAACTTAAATGAGCCGACATTATCCGTTTACAGTGCGAAAATGTTTGGTGACACTGCGGTATTTATTCGTGGTGGTATGAATGGCTGGAGTGAAAATGATCCGCTTGTTTATCAAGGTAATGGCGTTTATTCGGTTGATTTAACGCTTGATGCGACAAGTTATGAATTTAAAGTGGCTTCAGGTGATTGGTCAACCTTTAATCTTGGCGCTAATAGTGATACCAATATTGTTACCCTTGATAGTGCTTATCAATTAGTACAAGGGTCTAATGGTAATTTATCACTTACTGTAAGTGAAGCTGGTACTTATACCTTTACTGTTGTAGGGCCAAACCCTGAGGCGGCTACGGTGACGGTGAGCAAAACTCCTTAACGTTAATACTTAATTAAAAACCCGCTAACTGCAAAGCTAGCGGGTTTTTTACTTTATGAATAATGTCAACTCGAAAAAATAACTGCTCAAGCCTTGCTAACCACCATTTTACCTGTGCAAATTTTAGATCATTTACTTAATAGAATTACTATTAGAAAGGAGACCATCACCATCAGGTTAAATACTTAGCTGCCAATATTAGTTTTTAGGATGGCTTGATTGCGGCATATAATCGTTATTGTAAAAAATATCGTGCAATATGCCTTTTTCTCTCAAGGTTTGTAAGGCTTTTTTAAAGGGTTCTATAAGATATTTGTTTTTTGATTTTTTTGAAAAATACAAGTCGCCAGAGGTTTCATTCACCGTAAAAATAGGCATAACTTTATCGGTAGAAATATTTAATTTTTTTAAGGTAAAATAAAATGAATGCTCAGTACCTACCATTGCGTGTATTCTATGGGTTAAAAGCATTTTTATGCCTTGCTCCATTGAGCCTAAAGGCACTTTATTTAGCGCCTGATTATTATCAAATACTGCACCATATTTTGAACCCCGTAAATAGCCAACTGCCTTCCCTTTTAGCTGTGATAAATCGGTTAGTTTTTCACTGTCAGATAATGCGGTTAATACGACTTTAGGGTTGACTACACGCCCGATTGAAATAGCTATTGCGCGTGATTGTGGGCTATTAAACATTACGGCAAAATCAGTTGTACCCATTTTAACTTCATGGATCACCCGAGGGTAAGGGCGAATTTGGTTATCAATATGAATATTTGTTTCTTTTTCTAACGCTTCTACCAGCCTAGATAATAAACCGTCAGGCTGATTCTTATCATTTAAATACCCCCATGGCTGAATATTACTGGTTGAAAAATGAGCTGGCGCCTCGGGATGTGCAAATCCTGTTGAACTCCACAAAAGTAGTTCTAAAAATAAAAAAATAGTAAATCGCATTAAAACAACTTAGCGTGAAAATAAGGTAATATCGAGTCTACTAAATTCACTATTGAGTTTCATTATTTTTTCGCCAAAAAAATAATTTAGCTCTATTTTTACGTTTAAAGTGATGCTTATTATACCAATTCGATTAAGTAAATGATCTAAAATTTGCGCAGTAAAAATGATGGTTAGCAAGGCTTGAATTGCAGTAAGTAGTTATTCTACTTGCAAAATTCATAACGAAGCTAGGCATTATTTTAACCAGCAAGGTTGAGCAGTTATTTATTCGGGTTGGTATTACACAAGTCAAAATAAGTTATAACGTTAAGGCAAATCTAAAGGATAAGGTTGTTTTTCTTTTATTAACGGAATATAACTGAATACGTATGCATAAGATTGTTGTTACTTACTGAACCACGTAATTTGCCCGCATAATAAAAATTTAACATGACGAATTATTCAATGTTAGCTATTCAACGTAATTTATCTAAATCGTTTTATATTCTATTAAGTTTGCCTGCAACTGCGATGGGCTTTGCCTTATCGGTGCAAATTTCTGCATTAAGTTGGATTTTAACCACACAATATGGGCTCGATATTCATCAAGTAGGGTTGGTGTGGGCAGCAGGACCTATTGCGGGTATTTTAGGACAAGTTATTGTCGGTATTATCAGTGATAATATTTGGTTATGGCGAGGTCGACGCCGACCTTTTATTGTGGTGGGCGGTACATTAGCGGCTATGATGCTACTGGCATTACCTAATATTGATATTGTTTCTGCTAAATTAGGCATTTCAGGCTTATTAGGGGTGGCCATTGCAGTGGCACTAACCTTAGATTTATCCATTAATTTAGGGTTTAACCCTACACGAGCCATTATTGCTGATGTAACTCCCGCAGGTAATGCTCGTACTAAAGGTTATACTTGGATGCAAACCATATCAGGATCTTTTGGGGTGTTAGCGTATGCAATTGGTGCTTATTGGGGAAATTATGTTTTAATCTATTTTGGCGCTATTTTAGTGTTAATTTTATCTATTTTCCCGCCTTTGTTTATAAAAGAACCTCGTTATTTAAGCCTAGATAATAAACCCCAAGCGGTTGTTAAAGTAACAACCAAAGAAGTATTACGCCATATAAAACCTTTATGGGGCTTTATTATTTATGACATTTATGCGATTTCATTACAGTTATTAGGCATTAAAACTGCGCATTATTGGGCAGAAATTATTGCGTTAATTATTACCTTGTATTTTGTGTTACAAACCCTGTTTGCTAAAGAAGATACGCACCAAAAAACAGACGATGAAGAAGACTTAGTGGGTTTTAGAAAGGTACTTGCGGCGCATTCTTTTAGTTGGATTGGCGTGCAAACTATGTTTGTGTTTATTTTTGCCTTTTTGCAAGACAAATTACCGACTATATCGCATGACGAATTGGGTAAAATTATAGCCACCAGTTTTCTTATTTTAAGTGCTGTTTCTGCTATTTTCCCTGCCTTAGTACTTGAACCTTTAGCTAAGCGCATTGGGCGAGTTAATACCCATATTATTTGCTTAGCCAGTATGAGTTTAGGGTACTTTTTAGTCGTACTTTTTGGCGAAAATACTCAATCATTGTACTTTATTATGGCATTACTAGGGGTTGGTTGGTCAGCCATTATTAGTTTACCTTTTGCTATTATGTCAGAAAAAGTTAGCCAAACACGTATGGGTTTGTATATGGGGTTATTTAACTTATCTGTGGTATTACCACAATTACTGGTGAGTATGGGGGTAGGCTTATTTATTAATAAAATTGCGGATAAAAGCTTGGTTTTTCAAATCAGTGCCTTGTCACTTTTATTATCAACGCTTGCATGGACACAGGTCAAAGAAAAGCAAAAAAATAAAACTTGCTAAAGCTTTTGGTTACTTTTAGAATCGGTGACGAAACTTGTCGGAGTGCTAAGTTTTTAACAAAAGGTTAAGAACAAGGCTGAGATCGCGAAAGCGGGATCCGTGAACCTGAATAGATTAAGATCTACGTAGGAAACAAGCAATTATCTTAGCCAGTCTGCTGTTATTGTTCCCTACTTATATTATTGATAAATAACGTTAATAGTTAGCCTATTAGCGTTGCTAGCGTGTAATATAAGTCAATAACTTAACAGTATAAATTAAGATAGCCGATCAACATACAGGTTGATCTATTTCTTGGAAAACCTCACCGTTCACACCTTCAGGCAAGACCATTTTCTTTAAATTTTTTAGAGGTGAGTCATGTCACAATTTAATACGAATACTTTATCACGCCGTGAAAATCGTCAATCGGCAGCTGATTTTATTGAACACTTAACGGGGCTTTCATACCCTAATTCACAAAAAATATATATTGAAGGAAAGTTACACCCTATAAAGGTGGCAATGCGAGAAATTTCGTTAAGTGATACGATAATTGGTGGCAGTAAAGAACAACCTCTTTATGAGAAAAATGCTCCAGTGCGTGTTTATGACACTTCAGGTGTTTACAGTGATCCTCAAGAAAAAATTAATATTCATCAAGGTTTACCTAAGTTGCGCCAAGCATGGATAAATGCACGAAATGATACGCAATGTTTAGTACAAGCCAGTGCTAATTATACTAAAGCGCAAAACAATAGCTCTGGCTTTAATCATGTTATTCGTCAAGCTAAAGAAGGGGCTAATATCACGCAAATGCACTATGCGCGCCGCGGTATTATTACTGCAGAAATGGAATATGTTGCTATTCGTGAAAATATGGGGCGAGCGCAATTGGCCAAAGGGCAACATCAAAATCAACATCAAGGGCAAGGTTTTGGCGCTAGTATGCCTGAATTTATAACTCCTGAATTTGTGCGTGATGAAATTGCCCGTGGTCGAGCGGTTATTCCCAGTAATATTAATCACCCAGAAGCTGAACCTATGATCATCGGCCGTAATTTTTTAGTGAAGGTTAATGCCAATATTGGTAATTCGTCGGTGAGTTCATCTATTGAAGAAGAAGTCGAGAAGCTGGTGTGGTCAACCCATTGGGGAGCTGACACCGTAATGGATTTATCAACAGGGCGTAATATTCATCAAACCCGCGAATGGATCATTCGTAACTCACCAGTACCCATTGGCACCGTACCTATTTATCAGGCATTAGAAAAGGTTAATGGTATTGCTGAAGATTTAACTTGGGAAATTTTTCGTGACACCCTAATAGAGCAAGCAGAGCAAGGCGTTGACTATTTTACTATTCATGCTGGGGTATTATTACGTTATGTGCCCTTAACCGCAAAGCGTTTAACTGGCATTGTTTCGCGTGGAGGCTCTATTATGGCGAAATGGTGTTTAGCGCATCACCAAGAAAACTTTTTATATACACATTTTGAAGACATATGTGAAATTTTAAAACGTTATGATATTTGTTTTTCGCTAGGTGATGGCTTGCGTCCAGGATCTATTGCCGATGCCAATGATGAAGCCCAATTTGCTGAGCTTAAAACACTGGGAGAATTAACTAAAATAGCGTGGCAACATGATGTGCAAGTATTTATTGAAGGCCCAGGTCATGTGCCTATGCACATGATCAAAGAAAATATGGATAAGCAACTAACGCATTGTCACGAAGCGCCTTTTTATACACTTGGCCCATTAACTACAGATATCGCCCCAGCTTATGATCACATCACCTCAGGTATTGGTGCAGCTCAAATAGCATGGTATGGCTGCGCAATGCTTTGTTATGTTACCCCGAAAGAACATTTAGGTTTACCGAATAAAGATGATGTAAAACAAGGCTTAATTACCTACAAAATAGCCGCTCATGCGGCTGATTTAGCTAAAGGGCACCGTGGCGCACAAATTCGTGATAATGCATTAAGTAAAGCGCGTTTTGAGTTTCGCTGGCATGATCAATTTAATTTAAGTTTAGATCCTGAAACAGCGCGTGCTTATCACGATGAAGCGTTACCACAAGAATCAGGTAAGCTTGCTCACTTTTGTTCAATGTGTGGTCCGAAGTTTTGTTCAATGAAAATTTCACAAGACGTGAGAGATTATGCAAAAGCACTCGATGATAAAGAACTTTCAATAGATATTGTCGATATAAAATTGCTTGATGTTCAGGCTGAAATGCAAGCTAAAGCGGCTGAATTTAAACAGTCTGGTAGTGAAATATATCAGCCCGTTTTAGGCAAAAATAATACGGTGTAATCGAGTATGCTATGCAAATCTGAATGTAATTTATCTGCCGCTAATATTGCTATTATGGGCAGTGGTTTAATGGGGCGTTTATTAGCTTTATCGTTAAAGCGTTTAGGGGCTCGGGTAAAGCTTTATGATCAAAGTGATCAAAAAGGGCGTGGTAGTGCAGCGCGAGCAGCCGCAGGTTTACTTACGCCATTAAGTGAATCTTTAGTGGCAGATAAAAGCATTATAGCGATGGGCGTTAAGTCATTAAGATTGTGGCCTGAAATATTAGCGCAATTACAAGGTTACACTTTTTTTCAACAGCAAGGCTCGTTAGTGATTGCTCACCAACAAGACAGAGCTCAATTAGCGCATTTTGAACAGCATTTAACACGACACTATAGTGAAAACGACTATCAAAAACTGACTCGTCAGCAATTAGCGGTGCTTGAACCTAGTTTAGCGAAGCGTTTTTCTTGTGCACTTTTTTTACCTGAAGAAGGGCAAATAGGTAATCGAAAATTAATGTCAGCATTAACTAAGCAACTTATTATTGAACAAGTTGACTGGCAGCTGTCTGCTAAAATTACCCAAGTAGCCCCTTATTACTTTGTGGTTAATGGTGAGAAAAAACAAGCTGATCTGGTGATTGATTGTCGCGGAACAGGGGCTATAAATTCTCTAGAAGGGTTGCGGGCTGTACGGGGTGAACTTTTTCAGCTTTTTGCGCCTGAGGTTACGCTTACTCGCCCTGTGCGTTTAATGCATCCTCGCTATCAATTGTATATTGCGCCTAAACCTAAAAAGCATTTTGTAGTTGGCGCAACTGAAATTGAAGCGCATGATAATAGCGAGATGACAGTGCGCTCAGCATTGGAATTATTGTCTGCGGCTTATAGTGTTGATAGTGCTTTTGCTGAAGCGCGTATTTTAGAACAAGTAAGTGCTTGTCGCCCTGCATTAATGAATAATCATCCTGCAATTTTTAAACAACAGGGATTAATACAAATCAATGGTTTATATCGTCATGGCTTTTTAATTGCTCCCGTTGTATTAGCTAAAGCATTACAGGCAGTTAAGCAAAGTTTTGAACGAGTAAATCACAATAATGATGAATTTAGCTATTTGATAAAAGAGGTTTATCACAATGCCTAATAACATCACCATTATGATTAATGGTAAGCAATTTTGCTGTGCAAAAAATAGTACGCTTGCAGAGGTTCTTCGCCAATACAGTATTCAAAATAGGGTTAAAACAAGTTTTGCGCTGGCGGTTAATCAGTGTTTTGTGGGTAAAGATCATTACCAAAGCTACCAAGTAAAACAGGGCGATAATATAGATATTTTAACACCCATTGTGGGAGGATAACGATGGCATTAACAATTTATGGTCAGCAATTATCAAGTCGTTTATTAATTGGTAGCGCCTTGTATCCCTCGCCTGATGTAATGAGCAAAGCAATTTTAGCCAGTGGTAGCGACGTGGTAACCTTGTCGCTAAAACGACAAAATCCAAGTGCCCAAGCCGGTGCAGAATTTTGGCAACAAATTCAACGTTTAGGCTTAACACTTTTACCGAATACGGCGGGTTGCAAAAATGCTGAAGAAGCCTATACCTTAGCGCAAATGAGTCGCGAAATTTTTCAAACAGACTGGATAAAACTTGAGGTTATTGGTGATGATTATAACTTACAACCCGATGCTATTGAGCTGTTAAAGTCGGCTGAACAATTAGTGAATGCTGGGTTTAAAGTATTACCTTATTGCACCGATGATTTAGTTTTGTGTCAACGGCTTTATGATGTAGGTTGTGAAGTGATCATGCCTTGGGCATCGCCTATTGGTACAGGCAAAGGCTTAATGAATCCTTATAATTTAGAAACTATTCGACTGCGTTTACCCGAGGCAACTTTAATTATTGATGCGGGTATTGGTAAACCCTCTGATGCTTGTTTAGCGATGGAAATGGGGTTTGATGGCGTACTGCTTAACAGTGCAGTTGCATTAGCTGATAACCCTATTGTTATGGCTAAAGCGTTTGCACAAGCGGTTAATGCTGGCGCAGAGGCTTATATGGCTGGAATTATGCCAGAGAGACAAACAGCACAACCCTCAACACCAACCCTTGATACACCTTTTTGGCATCAAACAGAATAGAGGAAATTCACATGACAAAATGGGTATGGACAATTGCCGGCTCTGATGCAGGTGGTGGCGCAGGTATTCAAGCTGATATTAAAGCAATGGCCAGCTTTGATGTACATGCAGCAACAGTAATTACTGCATTAACAGGGCAAAATACGCTTGGTGTGATGAGCATAAACGCTGTCAGTATTGATGTGCTTAGTGCACAACTGTTTGCCCTTGAACAAGATAAATTACCTACGGTTATTAAAATAGGTTTATTAGCCAATATTGAGCAGGTTGAATTTATTGCAGCTAAAATTTCACAATACAAACAAAAATGGTTTCACCCACTTACTGTTGTTTATGATCCTGTTGCTGTTGCCTCAAGTGGTGATAGTTTAGTTGAACAAGATATTTTACCTGCTATAAAAAGCCAATTATTTCCATTAGTTGATGTCTTAACGCCTAACTGCCATGAGACGCAAAAATTAACGGGTGTTTATTTGCTTGATAGTGTCGCTATGGTAGCTGCACGCGAAAAGTTTCAACAATGGGGTATAAAACAACTCATTATTAAAGGAGGCCATTGGGATTTACCTAAGGGTTATTGTGTTGATTATGCTTTTGATGGTGTTGAAGAATACTGGTTGGGTAATAAAAATATTGCCACCATGCATAGCCATGGCACAGGTTGTAGCTTTGCGGCTGTTATTGCAGCCTGTTTGGCACATAATTATCCATTAAAAGATGCG
>WFQC01000119.1 GCA_015487235.1 Alteromonadaceae bacterium | reverse complement strand
TTGTTAAAAGAAGATAGCGCATTTTTGAAATATTTATGGCAAAGTAATGGCTCAGGCATAGCAGTTTTGGCTTATATTGGTTGTGGTGATTTATATAAGATCATAAATTGCTATGCCTGTCACGTTTTGGGGATTCGTCAGCCCGAAGGGCGAGTTTAAAAGGCTTATATGCTACGTTATTGATTTTGACAAGGGAACAACCATTCTCTTCAATCAATGCCTTGCCTCTAAGCCTTTTAATTCTCGCTGAGTGGGAAAGAGCTTAATCAACTTGGTATTACTTCAGCTATTGTGGTTTTAAGCTTTTTACATTGACAGAAATGCTAGGATGAATTTGCTATTTTTATCGCAGTGATATTCTCTTTAACGCTGTTGTCTTTAACGCGAGGCGCTGTATTTTTTATACATTGATCTAATGCTTGTCGTAATAAATTTTTGTCATGAAAATGTGGTGTTTTTTCACTAGCAAGATGCTGACAAATTATATTTACTTGGCTCGATTGTATATTTTTATCTTGGCATATCACTGTATCAATGGGTTGAAAACCAATATTGTTTTTTATCCAAGCTAATTTTTCGTCAATAGATAATTTTGCTGCTGGGCTTTGTTCTGTAACAATATTTTCTAAAAATACGCATTGTCCACGCCGCATTTTTATGGCTTTAGCAATATCTCTTACTAACAGAGGGGGAATAACGCTAGTAAAAAAACTACCTGGCCCTAAAATAATTAAGTCAGCATTATTAATGGCTTCAATACAAGGGGGTAATGATTTAACCGCTGGTGCTAAAATTAAGTTTTCAGGAATAATAGGCATTTCATCAACCGATAGTTCACCAACGCGGCATCTACCTTTGGGATAAAAGGCCATTAAATCGGTCGGTGTTTCTGACATGGGCAATACTTGTGTTTTAACACGTAGCAAACGGCGAACTAACTCGATTGACTCTAGTGGACGAGTATGAATTTGCCCTAGACCATATAAAATTAAATTACCTAAGTTATGACCACCAAGCTCATCAGGGCCTTCAAAGCGAAAGTTAAAAAGCTTGTTACCGATTGATTCTTGATCAGCCAAATGCGTTAGGCAGTTGCGTAAATCACCCCATGCGATAGAGCTACTGCGTTTGCGTAAGCGTCCGGTAGAACCACCATTATCAGTTGTAGTTACAATGCCGGTAAGTTGATTACCTAAAAAAGATAATGCTGAAAGAACACGACCTAAACCGTGTCCGCCACCAATAGCGACAACATTGAGCTTATTCAATTGCATATTGTAGTGTTTTGATGAAATATTACGAAAATAATACTCTCATTGGTGTCAAAAATAAAGTTGTTGTCAAAATAGAGCACAATAACTACTTGATAGTACAAAAATTGTTAAAGATATAAAATGAATAGCTTCAGTTAACCTTATGATTAACCAAATATTAATCAAAATGGTGCTTTAGTAATCATTCAATCGTTTTTCATAAAAAATAATGCGTTTATTTTAAATAAAAGGTTGACAGTTTAAAGGTCGCTGCTTAGAATGCGCCTCGCTTTCAACGAGTAGATTACTGGTTGTTTTTTGTTACGCTATTAGGCCAGTGTAATAAAAAATAAAGAGCATGGGGCTATAGCTCAGCTGGGAGAGCGCTTCGCTGGCAGCGAAGAGGTCTGCGGTTCGATCCCGCATAGCTCCACCATTTTTAAGATGGTTTTGAAATAAATAGTTTTTAGTGTCCCTATCGTCTAGAGGCCTAGGACACCGCCCTTTCACGGCGGTAACAGGGGTTCGAATCCCCTTAGGGATGCCACTTATTGGTTTTAGTGTTAGCTGCTTTTTATAGACGAGCTTAACACTAAAACGGGTAATAAAAGGGTATAACACTTTAGGTCATGTTATCTCCTTGGTCATTAAGGTTCTTTTTGATCAAAAACAGAGTTTACTCTGATGATACTTTTTTGTGAACTATTGGCGTTAGTTTCATAAGCCAATAAAACAATTTTAGTGTCCCTATCGTCTAGAGGCCTAGGACACCGCCCTTTCACGGCGGTAACAGGGGTTCGAATCCCCTTAGGGATGCCACTTATTTTTTACTTAAATGTAAGTGATTAGTGTGAAACAAATTAAACCGATATTTACTTTGTAGGTATCGGTTTTTTTGTGCTTGTGTGATCCCTAAAAAGGGAATGTTACTGTGATACTATTCAGCATAAAGAAGTGCTCCTTTAGCGCTTATCTGCTCTTAAAAGGCATTTCTAATGACTCATAGGGTTCATTATTAATTTCGGCTATAACACTTAATTATTGACTAGTTTCTCAAGTTGTTTTTCCATAAAGTCAGCAATTAAAGCTTGGGCTTGCTGATTGGGGTGAATACCATCAGCCTGCATCAAGGTTTGATTAGTGGCAATGTCTTCAATAAAAAAAGGCATTAGCGGAATATTTTCTTGCTTGCTAACGGCTAAAAAGATGTCATTAAACATTTTGTTATATCTCATGCCATAATTGGGTGGAATTTTGATGCTCATTAAGATCGCTCGGCTATTGTGCTGCTTGATCAGTGCAATTATTTGTAACAAGTTGTTTTTAATTATTTTAGGAGAAAAGCCTCGTAAGCCATCATTTCCACCTAATTCGATCAATACATAATCATATTTTTCTTTGGCTAAAATAGCTGGTAAACGCGCTAAAGCTGTGCCTGTAGTGTCCCCACTGATTGCGGCATTCACTAAATAGTAAGGTGATTTTTTAGCTTTTAAACGTTGATTCAGTAAATACACCCAACCGTCTTTTTGCTTCATACCTAAGCTAGCACTTAAACTATCGCCTAGTACTAAGATAGACGTGGCGCTAAGATTAGTTGAAAATAGGCAACTGCTCACAATTAAGGCTGAAAAAAGTTTACGTATTATGGTTGAAGAATTAGCAAATAGCATAAATAAAAATATTGTCCTGCAAGTTAATCATGTTACTAAGCAAGTAAAGCTTGATGATAAAAGTCTCACCATTCTTCATGGTATTGATCTTGAAGTCAATAAAGGAGAAACCCTAGCCATTGTCGGTTCTTCTGGTTCAGGTAAAACTACCTTACTTTCATTGTTAGCAGGGTTAGATTTACCTTCATCGGGTGAGATATTTTTAAAACAGCAGCCTTTACATTTATTTGATGAAGAACAACGGAGTCAAGTTAGGGCGAAGTACGTTGGTTTTATTTTTCAGCAATTTTTATTGATTAATAGCTTAACCGCACTCGAGAATATTATGGTGCCAGCAGAGCTTGCGCAAATTAAACAAGCAAGAAGTTTAGCACTGAAATTACTTGCAGATGTTGGTTTAAGTGAGCGAGGAGATCATTTTCCTAGCCAATTATCGGGAGGTGAGCAACAGCGTGTAGCGATTGCTCGTGCTTTTATTACCCAACCAGACATTTTATTTGCTGATGAACCTACGGGTAATCTTGATAGTAAAACAGGCGAACATATTACTGATTTGCTTTTTCAGTTAAATCAACAATTTGGCACAACGTTAGTGTTAGTAACCCATGATCAAAAATTAGCACAGCGCTGCCAACGCATTATCGAAATGGACAGCGGTAACTTAATGCGTGACAGCGCTATTAATCACCTAACCAGTAACCTTGCATAAGGTTTATTTAACAATGAGTTTTATTCAACCTCTCGCAATACAACAATCATTACGATTATTTCGCCATGAACTACGTCGTGGAGAGCTAACCATTATTTTTTTAGCGATTGTTTTGGCAGTTGCAACAGTTTTTTCACTAACAAGTTTTTCTGCTCAGATTAAAACAGCATTAGTTGATGAAAGTAGTAGTTTTATTGGTGCTGACCGTGTGTTACAAACCAGCCGTGTTTTACCTAAAGAGATCATTGATTACAGTCAACGTTTGCAACTTAACATGGCGCAGCAAGTGTTAATGGCGTCAATGGTTTTTGCTCATGATGAAATGCAATTAGTGTCATTAAGGGCAGTATCTGCATTATATCCATTGAAAGGGCAACTATTGATCAAACAAGGTGAAAATAATATACACGCTTTACATGCGCCACCGCGTGGTGAAGTGTGGTTAGCTAAAAAGCTTTTTCAGTCCTTAGCGGTAAAATTACAAGACAACATTGAAATTGGCGATGCCTATTTTACGATAACAGGTATTATTGAACAAATCCCCGATGCTTCTTTTAGTGTTTTTACTTCTGGGCCTAGTGTAATTATTAATATTGCTGATTTAGAAAAAACTAAGTTAATTCAACCCGCTAGTCGAGTTACTTATAAATATTTATTTGCAGGTAAACCAGAAAATATTGATAAATTTGAAAAGTGGTTAACGCCTCAACTTAATGATACACAGCGTTGGTATGATATAAAATCAAGCCAATCGCAATTAGCCAGTGCTTTAAACCGAGCGGAGAAGTTTTTATCGCTGGCAAGTTTGTTAGGAATTATTTTAGCGGCGGTTGCTGTAGCGGTTGCTGCGCGTCGTTATGGTCAGCGTCATCAAAGCAGTGTAGCCGTTTTTAAAGCAATGGGGGCGTCTCGCCAATACATCAAGCAAGTTTATTTATTTCACTGGTTTATTTTAGTCACCTTGAGCCTATTAACGGGGTTGATTATTGGTTATGTTATTCAGCTTATAGGGTTATGGGCAATGGCTGACTATTTATCTACTAGTAGCCAAACTTTTTCTTTTTACTCGCTTTTTGCCGCGGTTTTTACCGGAATAATTTGTGCCTTAGCGTTTGCTTTTGAACCTCTGCAAACATTAATACGTACTTCACCTTTAAAGGTTATTCGTGAAAATGACAGCCCTATTAATCGTTATTCACTATTAAAACAAATACCTGCGCTTGCTGCTTTGTTCATTTTATTGTGGTTTTTTAGTCAAGATCTTTATACCAGTATGGTCTTGTTTTTTGGTGGGATTGTGGTGATAACCTTATTATTATTGTTGGCACGCTTAGCGATGCTTTTTAGTAAACAAGTCGGTAGTCAAGCTGGGCAAGCTTTACAGCTAGCCTTAGCTAATTTGCGCCGTAGAGCTAATGAAAACAGTGTGCAGCTGGTGAGTTTTACCATTGCTATAAAATTATTACTGTTACTGTTAGTCATTAAAAGTGAGTTGATTAATGACTGGCAAGCTCAGCTACCCGATAATACCGCCAATCGTTTTTTAATCAATATATCGCCCGAACAAGTTAATCACCTAAAGCACTTTATTGTTGAAAATAAATTAGCTGCAAGTAAAGCGTATCCTGTTGTCCCTGGGCGTTTAGTGGCGATTAATGAAGAAAAAATACAACGTAAAGTCACTAAAGAAAATGAAGATAAAAGCAATCAAGGCCGACAAGGTATTGGCCGAGAGCTTAATTTAACGTGGCAGAAAAAATTACCGATTAAAAATCAAATAATTGCAGGTGAATGGTGGCAAGAAAATACAGATAAATTTTTAGTGTCGGTGGAAGAAAAATTAGCCAAACGTTTAGCCATAAAAATAGGGGACAAGCTCACCTTTCAACTGGGGGCAGATATTTTTACAGTAACTGTAGCTAATTTACGTAAAGTGAATTGGCAAAGTTTACAGCCTAACTTTTACATGATTTTTAGCCCTAATGTTTTAGCTGAATTTCCTGCAACTTATATTGCTTCTCTTTATATTCCTGCAGAAAAAGAGCAACAGTTTAGGCTGTTTTTAAGTCAATATCCCACCATAACTTTATTAGATGTTGATGCTATGTTACGCCAATTACGTACCGTTATTTCACAAGTATCGTTAGCGATAGAATTTATTTTAGTATTAGTTGTGCTAGCAGGTAGTTTAGTTTTAGTGGCTCAAGTTCAAGCTACAATGGATGAACGCCAGCGTGAGCTTGCTATTTTAAGAACCTTAGGCGCAAAAGGTCGTTTATTGCGTAACAGTATTTTATATGAATTTTTAGCTTTAGGGGCTTTAGCAGGGTTGTTAGCTAGTTTAGCAATGGAAGTTAGTTTATATTTTTTACAAACACAATTATTTGAAATGTCACCTCGCTTTCATGGAGAATTTTGGCTCATAGCTATAGCATCAGGTAGTGTTTTTGTTGGTTTTATGGGGATGTTAAGTTGTTGGAAACTCATTAATAAAACAGCATTATATCATCAAATATAGTCAAGCAGGTAACAAGAGACTGTTCAGTATAATGTTAAAATGATGTTATGATTAGAACGCTTTATCTTGAACTATATCCAACTATGAAAGATCAACAGCTTTTAACATTGCTGATCAAAAGGAAGCTATAAAATTATGTCTGTAGATAGTCGTTATCAAAAAGATGGAACCGCAAGAGCCTTATTAGTGACAGCCGCTATTTTTATTATTTTAGCGGGTATAAAAATGTCAGCTAATATTCTTGTTCCTTTTTTATTATCTGTTTTTATTGCGATTATTTGCAATCCATTAGTGAATAAAGCAAGCCAGTATAAAATACCTAAAGTTATTTCGGTAACCTTAGTTATTTTACTTTTCGTTTTAATTGCTTTGTCGTTAGCCAGCCTTGTTGGTCAATCACTTAATCAATTATCACAATCACTACCTGAATATCGTGCGCAATTGAATAAACAGTTTATGTGGGTAAGTGATATTTTAGCAAAATTTAATGTGCAAATATCAAATGAATTAGTGACTGAATATTTTGATCCTGCTGCGGCATTGGGGTTAGCCACTAATATGCTTAGTGGCTTAGGTAACGTAATGGCCAATATGTTTTTAATTATTATTACCGTTATTTTTATGTTATTTGAAGCATCATCATTACCCATTAAGTTTCACTTTGCTTTAGATGATCCTCAAATGCGACAAAAACAAATAGATCGGTTTTTAGCATCAGTTAATCATTATATTGCTATTAAAACCTTAGTGAGTATCGCTACAGGTATTTGTGTTTCGCTAATGCTGTGGTTATTTGGTTTAGATTTTTATTTGTTGTGGGGAGTTTTAGCTTTTTTATTAAATTATATTCCGAATATCGGTTCGATTATAGCTGCAATTCCAGCAATGTCGTTGGCCATTTTACAATTAGGTTTACCAGAAGCAGGCTTAATAGGCTTAGGTTATATGGTAATTAATATGGTTATGGGGAATATGGTCGAACCTCGATATTTAGGTAAAGGTCTAGGGCTATCTACCTTGGTGGTATTTCTTTCTTTGATTTTTTGGGGCTGGTTATTAGGTACTGTAGGGATGTTGCTTTCAATACCTCTAACGATGATCATTAAAATTGCTTTAGAAAGTTCAGAAGAAGGTAAATGGTTTGCCGTATTGTTATCTGGTGATGAAATATTAGCGCAAAAGCAGCAAGAATAAGTTAGCTGCTTTTATACCCATGAAACTCGCATCTTGAGGTAACATGGGTATATACTGAACTGAGTAAAATTTAGCGATAAAAGATCAGCCGCATTGAAAATTAATAACGATCAATTTTAACCGCTTCAACTTGGCTTAGTTCTTTGATGCGGTTTTTTGTTAAAATGATATAACACTTTTTATAAGCATTACTGGCGCTAATATCGGGTGATTTCGCTAAATATTGCCAACGGCAGTTATTTTCACGATAACGAATAAAATCATTCTGTGAACGCTTAAACATTGACAGGGCGGCTCTTCGTCCTGTTTTAATGGCAAGCTCTTCTAAATTAAAAGCTTGGCTATTAAGCCAAGTTTGTAGTTCTCTATCAACCTTTTCAATAACAATATCAAAGCAACGAGACTTTTTCTGTACGCTCGTTTCTTTTTCACACTGGCCAGATGATTTTGCTGCCATCGTTGGCGCTGTAAAACTGCACAGCAAACTGATAAGCGATAGTGAAATAATTTTTTTCATAAATAAATAGAGTTAGCCATTGGTTGTGTCGGTTGTTAAGCAGGAAGTACTTTTTTATAGGGTTTTACGGTAACATTTTTATAAACACCCGCTTTAATGTAAGGATCTTCCTCTGCCCATGATTTAGCATCTGCTAATTTATTAAAACTAGCAATAATTAGCGAACCTGTAAAGCCCGATTCTCCCGGATCTTCACTATCAATAGCAGGCAATGGCCCGGCAACAAGTAGTCTATTTTGTGTTGCGAGCGCTTTTAATCGAGCTAAATGCTGCTCTCTTACTGATAATCTTAGGGCTAAGCTATTTTCAACGTCTTCGCCATAAATCATATAATACATTCATCTTGCTCCTGTTAAGGTTTTTCTTCGGGTGTGTCTTCTTGAGGAAGGTGTTTATACAATGCTGCAATAGAGCCTATGGCAAAAATAAAGGTTAGGCCTGTTAGACCAAACACTTTAAAATTAACCCATGTTTCTAAATCAAAATGAAAAGCAACATACCAATTTAAGCCACCGCAAAAGATAAAAAAAGTAGCCCAAGCCAAATTTAGTTTATCCCAAATTTTTTCAGGTAGTTCCATCGACTCTTGTAAAAATTGCTTAATTATATTGCTATCAAATACATAACGGCTCACAAGCAATGCAAAAGCAAAGAAGCCATTGATAATTGACACTTTCCACTTTAAGAAAGTGTCGTCATGAAAAAATATCGTTAGCCCACCAAAGATCAGTATTAAAAAGAAAAAGACCCAATGGCGTTTAGGGATCGGCTTTTTTAACACATAGTGACCTAGTATTTGCAGAGCTGATAAAACAATTAATGCACCTGTAGCCCAATAAATATCTAAAAATTTATAAAAAATAAAAAAAACAATTAAGGGTAGGTATTCAAGTAAAGCTTTCATAAAGTTACTGCGTTATAAAATTTAGTCGTTTGATTTTAACTAAAGTTAGTAAATATAGCCAAATATATTGTGTCTCAATTTGTTAGACATATTACCAATTTTAGCTATATTTTAGTTATACCAAGTTAATTAAGCTCTTTCTTACTCAGTACTGAATTAGGAAGAACCTGTTGTGCTTTGAGTTTTAATTTCATGAAAATTAAACATTGAAAAATCAACTGTAAAAGATCAACAAGCGCTAACTTGCGTATAAAAATAAACATGATGAAAAAGGATCCTTATGTCGGTATATGAAGAAATAGATAAAGCTATCGCAGCCCATGGAATGTGGAAACAAAAGTTACGCAAAGCTATTGACACAGGAGAATGCGAGTCAACGCCAGAGCGAGTTAAGCAAGATAATAATTGCTCTTTTGGTAAATGGTTACATGAAAGAATTGACCCGACAGTAAAAAATATGCCGCAATATGCTGAAATATTACAACTACATGCCGATTTTCACCGTGAAGCAGGCGCTATTTTAGCATTAGCATTAACTGGCTCGCCTGAAGAAGCTAAACAACGTATAGGCCTTGGCAGTGATTTTGCGAAAATATCGGCACTATTAACCAAAAAAATGCGAGCTTGGCAAGAGGCCTT
>WFQC01000118.1 GCA_015487235.1 Alteromonadaceae bacterium | reverse complement strand
GCGAGTTTCAGGATGCCTGAGCGATTCATGGTCAAGGCGCATCTTTTTATTAATGGTGTTCCCTTAAAAATAGATGCAACGAAGAGCATGATTTGCTCAGGTATCTCCGTAGGGCTGGTTTATAAACGCTTTATGCTACGTTATTGATTTCAACAAGGGAACAACCATTCTCTTCAATCAATACCTTGCCTAAAAGCGTTTCTAATTCCAGCTGAATCCTGTATCTTGGGGTAACATGGGTATATAATCAAGGAGTTTACTCAATGTTAGCTATTTTTACCTTTGCCTTTTTAGGGCTAATTTTTATTTTATTAAAACTGATCCTCGTGGTTGAAATGCGTGAAGTTTGCGTGGTTGAGCGTCTGGGGAAATTTCGCGCAGTAATGCAGCCGGGTCTACATTTTCTGATACCTTTTTTCGATCGCGTAGCCTATCGTCACGAAACCCGTGAACAAGTTTTAGATATTCCTGCACAAAGTTGTATTTCTCGTGACAATATTCAAATTGATGTTGATGGTCTGGTTTATATTCAAGTGATGGACGGTGCTAAGGCAAGTTACGGTATTGAAGATTATCGCAAAGCAAGCATTAATCTTGCTCAAACCACCATGCGTAGTGAAATTGGTAAGTTAAAGCTTGGGCAAACCTTTTCAGAGCGTGATAAATTAAATGAAACCATTGTGCGCGAAATTGACAAGGCTTCTGATCCTTGGGGAATTAAAGTATTGCGTTATGAAGTACGTAATATTACGCCCTCTCATAATGTTATTCATACCTTAGAAAAACAAATGGAAGCTGAACGTAAAAAGCGTGCAGAGATAACACTTGCTGAAGCAGAACGTGAGTCAACCATCAACCTTTCTGAAGGTGAGCGCCAAGAAGCGATTAATATTTCTGAAGGTGATAAACAACGGCAAATTAATGAAGCGCATGGGCGAGCAAGAGAAATTGAAATTTTAGCTGACGCCACCGCACAAGGTATCAACTTAATTGCAGAAGCGTCAGCAAAACCTTGTGGTGATAAAGCCATTAAAGTGCGCTTACTCAATGAGTTTATTAAACAAACAGGTCAAATACTTTCAACGGCAGATGTTTCGGTATTACCCAGTGAAGTAGCGAAATTAGATGGCTTTTTTAATGGCATGGAACAAGTCACCAAAACAGCAGAGCCCAGTTCTACACCGTCAGCAAGCTCACAAGGAGGTAACTAATTATGTCATTAGACTTTATTAATGAAATCAATAAAATCGATTTAGCGGTATTGCTTATTTGGGCAATCATCTTTTTAACGTTAGCTTATAAATTTATTCAAGCCATTTGCTTGGTGCCAACTAAGTCGGCTTATGTAGTAGAGCGTTTAGGCAAATACCGTTGTACTTTAGAAGCGGGTTTTCATGCGTTAATTCCGTTTGTTGACCGAGTTGCTTATGTGCAAGATTTAAAAGAAGAAACTATTGATGTGCCACCGCAAGAATGTTTCTCAAAAGATGAAGTGAATGTTGAGGTTGACGGGGTCATTTATATTCAAGTTGTTGACGCTGTTAAAGCAAGCTACGGTATTACCGATTACCGGTTTGCTGCCATGCAATTAGCACAAACAACAACGCGTTCGGTTATTGGTACG
Source organism: Alteromonadaceae bacterium (assembly GCA_015487235.1). GTDB lineage: Bacteria > Pseudomonadota > Gammaproteobacteria > Enterobacterales > Alteromonadaceae. Next base: position 6,164 of record WFQC01000118.1, on the reverse strand, counting down.
CTTGATTTGGATCGCACTTTTGAAGAACGAGACTTGATCAGCGCTAAAGTCGTTGAAGTTTTAGACAAAGCGGGTACCGCTTGGGGTATTCGAGTACATCGTTATGAAATTAAAAATATTACTCCGCCTGTTACGGTAAAAAATGCGATGGAATTACAGGTTAATGCTGAACGTGAACGCCGCGCTATTTTAGCAAAAAGTTTAGGTGACAAGCAAAGCCGCATTAACCGCTCTGAAGGGTTAAAACGTGAAATGATCAATATATCTGAAGGTGAAATGCAACGCCGTATTAACGCCGCAGAAGGTAAAGCGGAAGAAATATTAGCCATCGCCAAAGCAACAGGCGAGTCTATCGCTAAAGTGGCTAAGGCTATTTCACAACAGGGTGGTCAACAAGCTATTGAAATGCAACTTAAAGAGCAATATTTACAGCAAATGTCAGGGTTAAGTAGAGCGGATCGTAAAATTATTTTACCTGCTAATTTACTCGACTTTGAACAATGGCTAAATGCGCTAGGAATGAAAAAAGTTTAATTTTTAGTAGAAATTAACCACGCCATTAAATCAGGATAAACAAGCTTTAGCGCAAGTTTGTCCTGAATTTTTTTAGCCGAAATAAACTTAGTGCTTGGCTTTAATTCCTCTTTAAATTCTGGTGGGGTAAGTTGTAGGGCTTTGGCGGCTTGTTGATAAAAATGCTTACGCGTGGCGGTGGTGTTACTTACGCCATTGAAAATACCCGTGACTTCGCTATGTGTTAACACTGCGAGTAATATTGCGACGGCATCTTGCTGGTGAATCAGATTAACTCGCTCATTAGCGTTACTTAATTGTGTTTTACCCGCTAAAAATTTGCCGGGGTGACGATCTTCACCCACTAAGCCAGCAAAACGTATGATTGTGCTTTTGAGTGAGCTTGCTAATACCGCTTGTTCGCCAGCGACCAAGGCGGCGACTTTGGTCTCGGTTTGTTTTAGTGGTGTTTCTTCCGTTATCTCGCCGTTTAAACCGCGATACACACCTGTTGTACTGATCAGAATTATTTTTTCAACAGCTTTTTTTTCTGCAATTTTGATCAGGTTAGTAATCTTTTTTGCATAATCTTTTTTACCGTATTTTAGTTGTGGGGTAATGGCAATAACTAATTGTTGTTGCTGAAAAATACTATGATTTTCTAGCCTTTGCTCATTACTGGGCAAAACCAATAACTCTGCTGTTATGCCTAATTTGGCTAGCAATGTTATTTTATCAACACGGGTGGTGGTTGCTTTAACATTGACTTGCTGTGCGACTAAGCTTTTAGCTAATGCCGTGCCTAACCAACCACAACCAACAATAGCAACGCTTTTTATTTTCTGATGCATTAGGGGCTTTTTGCTTGTTGAAAGTGTTTAATTTGTTTTACTAACTCTTTTGTTAGTAAATTGGGTAAGGGCACAGACAAATTATATTGTGCTATTTTCCAGCCTTGGGGCGTTTTATACAGCACACCGCTTCCGCGACATTGCCCGTAATTTTGGTTATAAAGTAATTCATCAAAAAAAGCACTGTTTCCATCACTGTTTAAAGTAATATTACGTTGTTTTACTTGATATAACCAACCTTTACCTTGTGAAAAATAAGGTTGTACAAAGAGTTTAAATTCAGTTTTTGTCCAACGCTCACTGGCATCAGTACCGAGAAATATTGCATTGTCGGTGAGCAAATCAAAATAGCGGTTAAAATTAGCTTGAGCTGCCGCTTGGTGAAAGCTATCTAAGGTTTCATTAATATAGTCAGTAGCACTAGATTCTGTTGCTAGTACCTCATGAGCAAAGTTAAAAAAGTTTAGGTGTAGTAAAATAAATCCTATAATTATTTTTTTCATCGCTTTATTTCTCTTTTTTAGTCGCTAAAGCTTTCGGTATAACCACATAAACACCTTCAAAAAGTGCAGCAACTTTATCGCCATTCATTACTTCAACGTTAATCGTAAAACGTGCTTTTTTATGTTGGGTTAAAGGCGTAACTGCCCCCTGTGCTAAGGTGATATTAGTTCGGGCATAAGCGGGTGATTCAATAGGTGAAAAATAGCGAATTTTTCCATCAGCCAATACGGTATCACCCCGTGCTTGTAATTGCTGTTCTTCTAATTGCATATAAACCCAGCCCCAGCCCGTTAGCGTTGCCAAGGTGTAAATGCTGCCTGCAAACATTGTATTGTGTAAATTTTTATTAAATTGAGGATCACAACTGGTTTGCAATTGGCTACCATCATAAAAGTTCAGCTCAAGGTTCATCGCTTTACTTAATGGAATAGTGTTATGCCATATTTTTTGTAATTGCTGTGCTAAATTTTGTTGATGATTTTCAGCAGGTGAAAGCTTTTTTATCATGAAGTAATGATCGACTTCACCATAAAGTTGATGAGAAAAACCTTGTTGGCTATAGCCTTGCTTTTGATAAAAACCAATAGCATTTTCACGGGCATTTAGCGTGATCTCTGTTACGCCTTGTTTGGCAGCTTCTTGCTCTAACGCTTTAAGAATTTTAGCGCCTAACCCTTTACCTTGCTGATTAGTGGCAACGGCCATATAGCGAATTTGCGCTTGGTGCTGGCTTGTTTTATGAAAACGTCCAACGGCTAAGAGTTTATTTTGTGAGTCAGTTAACATACGATGGCAGGCTTGTTTTTCAAGCGAGTCTTGCTCTGAACCTAAAGGCTGTTGCCAAGGTTTACGTAGTATTTGCCAACGTAATTGATAATATTTTTCAAATTCGTCAGAAGATTGTGGCGTTTTAGTAATTATCATTGTTTATTTTTATCGTTTATAATAGCTTTATGCAGCTTTTAAAAATTACCGAGCAAGGTCGCCTACTTTATTTCAATCAAGGCACAGACTCAATCAGCATTTATGAAAATGATCATTATCGATGGTTAATGTTTGATAATGTTTTGCAAAGTTTGTTATTAAAGCGCAAACCTTGGCAACTCGTATTACCTCATCAATATATCTTATTATTACCTTTAATCTTTTTTCGTCCTAAACAAGTGTGTGAATTTGGTCTAGGAGGAGGAAATATTGATCGCTTTCTTAAAAAATGTAGCGATAACATCAGCTTATTTAGTGTTGAGCAAAGTAGTCAAGTCATAGATTGTTTTAATGCTTATTTTAATCCCGATAATATTGCGGTTAATATTATTTATAATGACGCCGCTAATGCCTTATTTGATAAACCGTTAAGGCAAGCTGATTGGTTTATTTATGATATTTATCAGCATGATAATCAAGCAACTAATGCAGAATTGTTGAAATCTAAGTTGGTGACTAAGGCGGTTGATGAACACACTTGGTTATCATTAAATTTACCCGATCCTACAGAGCCTGAGTTAACGCACTTACTGGCAGAATTACGCCCCGTATTTAGTGAGCACCAGTTAGTTATTTTTAATGTGCCGCGTTTTTTAAATATTGTCATTCATTTTGTGCCCAAGTCTTTGTTAACGGCTGGTCAATTAGCACCAGCGCCAGAGAGCTATTTAAGCCAACTTTTACAAAAAAGAGGTTGGGCTTATTGGCAGCAATTTAGCATTTCAATGTAAACGTCACTGGGCCATCATTTACTAACGTTACTTTCATATCGGCACCAAATTCACCTGTTGGTACTTGAAAGCCTTTGCTTTGTAATTGCTGGCAAAAATATTGATAAAGGTGTTTACTAATCTCTGGTTTTGCGGCACGGGTAAAACTTGGGCGCATGCCACGAGTAGTGTCGGCAGCTAAAGTAAATTGAGAAACCACAAGAATGTCACCGCCTATCTGGGCAACATTTAGATTCATTTTACCCTGTTGATCTTCAAATATTCGATAGCCAGCTACACGCTCTGCTAAGCGCGTTGCTTTAGCTTCATCATCGTGAGGCTCTATCGCTAATAATACTAAAATACCACGAGCAATCTCGCCAATAACTTGATTATTTACCGTGACGCTAGCTTCACTAACGCGTTGAATTAATGCGATCATAATATTTACTTGTTGTCTATTTCTGTATTTTTTACGGTGAGTGGGTGAGAGTCTTGATTAAATGCTTCTAATGATGCGGTAAAAACAGCCCCTAAAATAACCACTAGCCAAGAAATATAAACCCAAACAAATAAAATAGGAATGGTTGCTAGAGCACCATAAATGGCTTGATAAGAAGGAAGTTGAGTAACGTATAACGTAAAGGCTTTTTTGGCTATTTCAAACAAAATAGCTGTTAAGGTTGCACCTGCTAAAGCATATTTAAAGGGAACTACTTTATTTGGCACAATCATATATAAAATTAAAAAAGCGGCAATAGAGGCCAATAAAGGCAACACCCGTAAAAAAATACTGCCACCGCCAATAAACTCAATGTCGCCCAAGGCGGCAAAGGAAACAATATAAGAGGTAATGGCTAAACTGCCGCCAACCAGTATCGGCCCAAGTGTTAAAATCATCCAATACATTGAAAAAGAAGTTATTAATTGGCGCTTTTTAGAAACTCGCCAAATTTTATTAAGGGTTTTATCTATCACTGAAATGAGTAAAAGCGCGAATAAAATAAGAAAAGAAATAGCCACTGCAGACATTTTCGAGGCATTATTGACAAAGCCTGTAAGGTATTGGCGAACCACATCACCCGCAGTCGGTACAAAATTACTGTAAACAAAGCTTTCTATAGTTTCTCTAATTTCTGAAAAAATAGGGAATGCCGTTAGCACCGACAACATTACCACAATTAACGGCACTAAAGACATTAAGGTTACATAAGACAAATAGCCTGCAATTACCTGAATTTGCTCGTTTTTTAGTCTATCAAAAAAGTATCTCAAAAAGCTTACAGTACTTGACTGTAAAAAGTGCTGAAATGATTGCTTACCTTTGATCAGAGATGTTAACAATTAATTTTCCTTGATTTTTACCCAGTTATATTATGATAATCATTGATTAGCGATATTAAGTTTGTAGGTGAACAATAACCCACTAAGCTTAATTACCGCGAACCATACTAACAAGAATTAAATTTTTAAGGAATTATTATGTCGGGTCAAGGTTCTGGTGGCAACGTACTTGCTGCAATTTGTAGTTTTTTTATTCCTGGCTTAGGGCAGCTAGTGCAGGGTCGAATATTAGCAGCCATTTTGTTTTTTGTTGCCATGGTTGTTGCATGGGCATTAACGTGGGTACTTATTGGTTGGGTGCTTGTGCCGATTATTTATTTGTGGTGTATTATTGATGCTGCACGTTATCGAGGTGACTAGCAATGCTAATTTTAAAATCGACCATAGTGCGCTCTGTAGGGCTACTTTTTATTATGCTAAGCCTAACAGCTTGTCAATCGGCTTACTATTCGGCAATGGAGAAAGTCGGCGTTCATAAGCGTGATATTATGCTTGATCGTGTTGAAGAGGCTAAAGAGTCTCAACAGGAAGCGCAGCAACAATTTAAATCGGCATTAGTGCAGCTAAGTGAGTTGATCAATTTTGATGGTGGTGAGCTGGAACAGCAGTACGAATTGATTCATGATCAGTATGAGGCAAGTAAGGCAGCGGCAGATGATGTGAGTGAACGTATCGAAAAAGTAGAAGAGGTTGCTGACGCTTTATTTACTGAATGGCAAGATGAAATAAGCCAATACTCAAGTGCTACTTTAAAACGCCAAAGTGAACTAAAGTTAAAACAAACTCAGCGTCGTTATCAAGCTTTAATTAAAGCGATGTATAGAGCTGAAAGTAAAATGGCACCTGTGTTAGCTGCTTTAAAAGATAATGCTTTATATTTAAAACATAATTTAAATGCGCGTGCCATTGGAGCTTTGCAGGGTGAATATGGTTCAATTAAGCGTGATGTTGAAAGCTTAATCAAAGAAATGAACAAAGCCATAGAGCAATCGCAGCAATTTATTGATTTGCTGCAACTCTAATACTTGTATTCACTGTTATCTTTTTAAAATGAGCTGGTTGGGCTCATTTTTTTTGGCTCGCTAGCTATATTGTTTGAGATCATGTTATATACCCATGAATCGCTCAGGCATCCTGAAACTCGCATCTTGAAGTATCATGGGGATATGCATCGTCATCATCGTTATTGCTGTTGATTAAAACGATTAATTCAGATAATTTTTTGATGTGTGCTGGGGTCGCTTTACCTTCACTAAAG
>WFQC01000117.1 GCA_015487235.1 Alteromonadaceae bacterium | reverse complement strand
ATTTTAATAATGTTTATAAAAAATCGACAGACTCACCCTTTATTAACAGCCTTGACCAAGTGTTTAACCAATGCCGAAAAAAACAAGAATTTTTAGAAAAAGAATATCGCCGGCAAATTGAAGAATTAAGTGATGAACTTGCTATGTTAAGTAGTGAATTAAGAAATGCAGTTATTTTGGCTACCTTATCACGGGCAGAAGCATCACAAGCGGGTGTTCAATATCAGGAAGCGTTAATTAATGTCGCTGATAATGTAGAAGGTGCAGCAAGTAAAATAAAAGAGCATATAAAGTATTCACAGCAACTGGTCTCAATTTTGGAATAGTTATTAATGAAAACACATAAATTATTTGAAAGTAAAACTCACACGTGGTTAATGTTTGGTCGAGATGATGAAAGATCTGACGTTATTATTGATACAAACCAGTATATGATCGTGACTAAAAATAATGCGCTGTTAATGGATCCTGGTGGTATTGAACTTTTTTCGGCAATGTTAGCTGCAGTTATTAAGCAAGTACCAGCAGAAAAAATTACGCATATTTTTGCTTCCCATCAAGACCCTGATATTATTTCGTCGCTTGGCTTATGGGATCAAGCACTACCTGCAGCAACCCTACACTCTCCTTGGATCTGGGAAGGTTTTATTCGTCATTTTGGTATGGATAATATTACTTATAACCCAATAGCTGATGAAGGCTGCGAACTTAAACTTGATCATATTGCAATTGAGTTTATTCCTGCTCACTATTTACATTCTTCAGGTAACTTTAATGTTTACGACGGTGAAGCAAAAATTTTAATGTCAGGTGATATTGGTGCTGCATTAGAAGAAGCAGATGCCCCTATTTTTGTTGAAGATTTTGATGAACATATCAGTAAAATGAAGATGTTTCATCAACGATGGATGCCCTCAAATAGAGCAAAAAACAACTGGATTAATCGAATAAGAAAGCTTGATGTTGATATGATGTGTCCACAGCATGGACGTATTTTTAAAGGTGATGATGTTAAGCGTTTTCTTGATTGGTTTGAGAATTTAGACGTAGGATTAACAGGAAAAGAATTGGCTTAAAATAAAACAACTTTTATCATAACCCTTTAAAAATACACAATATAACCTTAAATAATAATATATATCTATTAATAATATGTTACACCTTTGTTACAAAATAAAAACTGTGCTAGGGTTGATGTGTTACATAATTGTAACATATTACTAAAATATATTTAGGGTATAACATGCAAAATAAAACTATAAAATCAAGCAAAGTAGTAGGAAGAACTTTTTTGCTAACGGCAAGCGCACTGTCGTTAGCTATATCAACAGGGATAAACGCAGCACAACCACTGATGGGTGTGCAAAATAGTGATAACGCACTTAAATCAGTCTCAGCATCTAACTTACCTAAACGCTATATTATTAAATATAAGCAAAATGGTAATAATGCGGCCATTATGGGTGTAAATTCAGCTTCTATTGACAGTGTTTCTAGTAACTTAGTAACACCAGCCTTAGCGGTTAAAAATACACTTAAAAGCTTAGGCGCTAAAGTAAAAGCTGAATTTCCACAAATGAATATTATTGCAGCTGAATTATCTGCGGCTGATATTAATGCTTTAAGCAATAATGCTAATGTAGAATATGTAGAAGAAGATTTACAACGCCATTTTATGGCACAAACACAGCCTTATGGCATCGCAATGGTGCAAGCTGATCAAGTGAATGATAGTGTTGCTTCAGCAGCTTCTGGTGGTAAAAAAATCTGTATTATTGATTCGGGCTTAGACTTACCACATGAAGATATGGGCTCTAAATATGGTACTATCAATGGCACAAATGACAGTGGTACAGGTAACTGGTTTGATAACGGCGGGCCTCATGGTACGCACGTAGCTGGTACTATTGCTGCATTAAATAATGGCATTGGTGTACGTGGTGTTATAGGTAGTGATCCAAGTATCCATATTGTTAAAGTGTTTAATGAATCTGGCTGGGGATATTCATCAGATTTAGTGAGTGCTATTAATACTTGTAAAAATAATGGTGCTGATGTTATTAACATGAGTTTAGGTGGTACGGGTTCTAGTGTTACCGAACAAAATGGTATTCAAGCCGCTTATGATGCTGGCGTGTTATTAATCGCTGCTGCGGGTAATAGTGGTTCTGCTACTTCAACAACCGATGCAGAGAGCTTTCCTGCTTCATACGATTCAGTTATGTCTGTTGCCGCTATTGATAGCAACAAAGCATTAGCTGATTTTTCACAAAAAAATGCTCAAGTAGAAATTGCAGCACCGGGTGTTGATGTTTATTCAACTTACCCAGAAGGATTAGGTTCAGTTGTTGAAGTGAGTGTTGCAGGTGTTGCTTATACTAGTAATGCCATGGAAAACCAAGGTACAGCAAGTGGTACTTTATATAACTTTGGTACAGGTGAAGCTATTGATACAAGTGCTTCAGGGAAAATTTGCTTGATCCAACGTGGTAATATTTCTTTTCATGACAAAGTTAAAGCTTGTGAAGATAGCGGTGGTTTAGGTGCTATTTTATACAATAATGTTGCAGGTAGTTTTAGTGGTACTTTAGGTACATCTAATGTAACGACAATTCCAGCGGTTACAGTTTCAGACACTGATGGTGCGGCAATGTTAGCTAATGTTGGTAGCAATGCGAGTATCAATATTGGTGCAGGTAACTATGGTAAAATGAGTGGTACTTCAATGGCGTCACCTCATGTTGCTGGTGTTGCTGCTTTAGTGTGGAGTCATCATCCTAGCTGTACTAATGCGCAAATTCGTACAGTACTAAATACTACAGCACAAGACTTAGGTGCTGCGGGTCGTGATGTTAAATTTGGTTATGGTTTAGTACAAGCTAAAGATGCTATTGATTATATTACTGCTAATGGCTGTGATGGTAGCGGTGCCGGTGGTGGCGGCGGAACGGGTGGTGGTACAACACCGCCAAACGATTCTGTTCTAGTTAATGGTGTTCCTGTTACAGGTTTAGCAGCAACAACAGGTAATGATATTACCTTTACTATGGATGTTCCTGCTGGCGCAACTAACATTAGCTTTGATATGACTGGCGGTACTGGTGATGCAGACTTGTATGTTAAATTTGGTGCAGCACCTACAGATACAAGTTATGACTGTCGTCCATATAAATCAGGTAATGTTGAGTCTTGTGCGGGTACAAGCACAGGTGGTACTTACTATGTACGTATTAAAGCCTATAGCAGTTTTGATGGTGTAAGTTTAACAGGTAACTACACACCAGCGAGCACAGGTGGTGGCGGTGGTGCCGTACAACCTGTTGATGAAACTGTTAGCAATATCTCGGTAGCAAGACGTAGTTGGGTTCGTTATACCTATACACTTGGTGCGGGTTATAGTGATTTCAATGTAGCTATTTCTGGTGGTACTGGTGATGCAGATTTATATGTAACACAAGGTGCTCAATCTACTTCTACTAGTTATGATTGTCGTCCATACAAAAATGGTAACAATGAAACTTGTAGTTTCACTAACCCAGCTGCCGATACTTGGTATATCGATATTTATGGTTATTCAGCTGCTTCGGGTGTAACGTTAAATGTAACAGCTACACCAAAATAATAGCATAACGAAATATTACTATTTCTACTTAAAGCCAGCGAGTTTTAAAATTCGCTGGCTTTTTTTATCGCGTAAAAAGATAGATTGGTATTCATCTGAAAGCTCGTTAAAATAGACAAAAACAAATAACAAGGTTGTTTCATTTATGTCTATTTCAGTAGTAATACTTGCAGCGGGTAAAGGTACTCGCATGCGCTCTACCCTTCCTAAAGTACTTCATCCTATTGCCAATAAGCCGATGGTAGAACATGTTATTGACAGTGCAAGAGCATTAAATGCCGATAATATTTATGTGATTTATGGTTTTGGTGGTGATGTTTTACAAGAAAAAATTACCGGTAAAGACTTAACTTTTGTTGAACAAAAAGAGCAATTAGGTACAGGACACGCTGTAGATCAAGCTTCACCATATATTAAAGATGATGAAGATGTTTTAGTACTCTATGGTGATGTACCCTTAACAAAAAAATCAACATTAGAAGCGTTAATTGCGGCTAAACCAAGTGATGGTATGGCTCTACTTACCGTGTTTTTAAATAATCCAACAGGTTATGGCCGAATTATTCGAGAAAATAATCATGTAGTAGGTATTGTTGAACAAAAAGATGCTACGCCAGAGCAACTTACAATCAATGAAGCCAATACCGGTATATTACTCGCCAATGGTGGAGATCTAAAACGTTGGTTAGCTAATTTATCAAATGATAATGCCCAAGGTGAATATTATCTTACGGATATTATTGCAGCCGCTCATGCTGAAGACAAAACCATTGCTACCGCTCATCCTGAAACAGAAATAGAAGTAGAAGGAGCAAATAATCGAGTACAACTTGCGGCGTTAGAGCGTGCTTATCAATTAAGACAAGCTGAAGAGCTAATGTTAGCTGGGGCTAGCTTGCTTGATCCTCATCGTATTGATATTCGTGGTGAAGTTTTAATAAAACAAGAAGTGGTAATAGATGTTAATTGTATTTTTGAAGGAAAAGTGAGTTTAGGTGAAGGTGTTAAAATAGGCGCTAATTGTATTTTAAAAAATTGTACTATTGATGACTTTACTGAGATCAAAGCGAATAGCATTATAGAAAACAGCTCGGTAGGTAAACATTGTTCAGTGGGTCCTTTTGCACGACTTCGCCCGCATTCAATCATGCTTGATAATGCACATGTTGGTAACTTTGTTGAAATGAAAAAAACCACCTTAGGTGAAGGCTCAAAAGCAGGTCATTTAAGTTATTTGGGCGATAGTGATATAGGTAGTGAAGTTAATATTGGTGCTGGAACCATCACCTGTAATTATGACGGCGTTAATAAATTTAAAACAACTATTGGAGATAACGCCTTTATTGGCTCTAACAGCTCGTTAGTTGCCCCTGTTACAATTGGTGCTAAGGCAACTGTTGGTGCGGGTTCTGTTATCGTTAAAACGGTAGAAGACCATGCGCTTGCCGTTGCACGTGGTAAACAGCGCAATATTAGTGATTGGCAACGTCCGAAGAAAATCCATCAATAATGTACTATTATTAATAAGGTTATTATATGAGTGGTGGTAGCTTTGTTGCGGTTAGTACTTTGTTTGGTTTATTTGAGCGTTAGTTTTTCTCTTTACGGAAAAACTGCTGTCAATGTGCTAAGAATAGTAGCAACAGAGCATCCACTATTACATTACAAAGATAAAGGCAAGGTCAAAGGTACCACTGCTGAAATACTCTCTGATTTATTAGCTGAAACAAATCTTAAAGCGAAAATAGAGTTTATGCCATGGGCAAGAGCCTATTATTTAGCTGAAAATAGGCCTAACACGCTGATTTTAAGTATGGCGAAAACCCCCGAAAGAATCGATAAATTTTATTGGATCGGTGTAGTTAGCCAATTTTCGCGAGAGTATATTTTTCGCAAAGACAAAACCAAAAACCATATCAATAGCGATGAAGAAGCAAAAAAGCGTGATGTTGCGGTAATACGCGGCACAAATAGTTATAATATTTTAATTAACAAAGGGTTTATTGAGGGTAAAAACCTGTATGTTGCTTCATCAATGAGAAAAGCAATTAAATTATTACTCAAAGGGCGTATAGATCTTTTTTACCACGATCCTAAAGCGGTACAAGCGTTTATTGATAGTAATTCATCGTATGCCATCTACCCTATCGCCTACCTCAAAAAAAATAACCAAAAGCAATATAAAAGCTATATTGCCATCAATATACACTCCTCGCCTGAGCTCATTAATAAGTTAAAAAAAGCAATGGATAAAATAAGCAAAACTGAGCGCTATCAGCAGTTATTAAGACATTAATTTGCTTTTTATAATACTTTTTGTTTAAATTAAGTTTCAAATCAAAACTTAATTTTTTAAACTGAAAGTTATGTCAAAAAGAAATACCCAACAGCGCCGACATTCTATTCTAGTAGAACTCAATAATATCGGTGAAGTAAGCGTTGAGTCACTTTCTAAAAAATTAAATACTTCAGAAGTTACCATTCGTAAAGATCTTGCCGTATTAGAAACCAGTGGCCTATTATTGAGACGTTATGGTGGCGCTATCGCCTTACCCCAAGAGATAACAGAAGAAAAAAACAATAACCTTTCACAACGAAAGTTAGCCATTGCACGTAAAGCGGCAACACTAATACGCGATCATTACCGTATTATTATTGATAGTGGTAGAACAACATCAGCTTTAGTGCCTACCCTTGATAATAAAAAAGGCTTAGTGGTCATGACAAACTCTTTGTTAATCGCCAATCAACTGCAAGGGTTAGAAAACGAGCCTACATTATTGATGACTGGTGGCACATGGGACGCCAACTCAGAAGCTTTTCAAGGGCAAGTGGCCGAACAAGTATTACGATCTTATGATTTTGACCAACTTTTTATTGGTGCTGACGGTATAGATATAAATAAAGGTACAACAACCTTTAATGAATTGATTGGTTTAAGCCGAGTAATGGCTGAAGTTTCACGAGAAGTGATCCTCATGGTTGAATCAGAAAAGTTTAACCGAAAAATACCCAATTTAGAATTAACCTGGATGCAAATTGATAAATTAATAACTGATAAAAATTTATCAAAAGCGCACCAACAACAATTAAATAAACACGGCGTAGACGTTATTCTTGCCGACGAGTAATAAATAATATTTAAAGGAATATTCAAATGTGTGGAATTGTAGGTGCTGTAGCACAACGAGATGTGGTTGATATTTTAGTAGAAGGTTTAAAACGATTAGAATATCGAGGCTATGACTCCGCTGGTGTCGCAATAATTGACAATAACAACCAATTACAACGCGTGCGTCGTTTAGGCAAAGTACAAGCATTAAAAGACGCGCTTGCACAAACCGCTATTTCAGGTGGAACAGGTATTGCCCATACGCGCTGGGCAACACATGGTGTTCCTAGTGAAAGCAATGCTCATCCACACGTATCAAGTGACACTATTGCTGTAGTGCATAACGGTATTATTGAAAACCACCAGCAATTAAAAGAAAAGTTACAAGCATTAGATTATCAATTTGTTTCAGAAACAGACACCGAAGTAATTGCTCACTTAGTTCATCACTTATTAAAAACAAGCGATAGTTTGCTAGAAGCGGTACAAAAAGCTACCAAAGAATTTGAAGGCGCTTACGGTACCGTTATTATGGACACCCGCGATAAAGATCGCGTTATTGTGGCACGCTCTGGTAGCCCACTTGTTATTGGTTATGGCATTGGTGAAAACTTTATTGCCTCAGACATGATGGCATTATTACCAGTTACCCGTAAATTTTCTTTTCTTGAAGAAGGTGACGTAGCTGAAATTACCCGCTTTGAAGTTAATATATTTGATCAACAGGGTAATGCGGTTAAGCGTGAAGCAAAAGAATCAGAAGTAAGCCATGACAGCGGTGATAAAGGCGAATATCGTCACTACATGCTTAAAGAAACTTATGAACAACCTACCGCAATTCGTAATACCCTTGACGGCCGCTTAATTAATAATGAATTAGATATTAATACCTTTGGTCAAGGTGCTGATGAAATATTCAAACAAATAGAACATGTACAAATTATTGCTTGTGGTACCAGTTATCACTCAGGCATGGTGGCTCGTTATTGGCTTGAAGCTCTAGCTGGCGTTTCATGTAATATTGAAATAGCCAGTGAATTTCGTTATCGCAAATCTTTTGTGCCTAAAAAGGCGCTGTTAGTAACCATATCACAGTCAGGTGAAACAGCTGACACCTTAGCAGCGTTACGTTTAGCTAAAGAATTAGGTTATAAAGCCAGCTTAACTATTTGTAATGTTGAGGGTTCATCATTAGTACGAGAGTCAGATCTTGCCTTTATGACCAAAGCTGGTGCAGAAATAGGTGTGGCTTCAACCAAAGCCTTTACCACACAGCTTGTTGGTTTAATGATGATGACTTTAGCTATTGGTCAGCATCATGGTATGTCAGTTGAAAAACAACACGAAATAGCACACTCACT
>WFQC01000116.1 GCA_015487235.1 Alteromonadaceae bacterium | reverse complement strand
GCCATTCCTCCGAAAGCAGAAACTTATGGTTCAACAGAAACGATTATTGGTAACTATTTAGCTGCGAACCCACAACAACGTAGTAAAATTATTTTAGCCAGTAAAATTGCTGGTCCTGGGTTTTCGTATATCCGTGATAATAGCCCTATTACTGGCGCGACAGTTAAACAAGCGGTTGATGGTTCGTTAGCACGTTTAAAAACTGATTATATCGATTTATATCAATTGCACTGGCCTAATCGAACATCTCCGCATTTTGGTAATCATTGGCACAACAGTCTTAATTTTACAGAAGTTGATGCAAGTGAGCATATTGAACAAATGCTCGATATTTTACAAGGTTTAGCTGATTGTGTGCGCGCAGGTAAAATTCGTTACTGTGGCTTGTCTGATGATACTACTTGGGGAATTAATCAATACTTACGTTTGAGTGAAAAATATGATTTGCCGCGTATGGTCTCTATTCAAAACGAATTTAGCTTGCTACACAGCAAAGATTGGCCGTACCTCATTGAAAACTGTGTGCATGAAAATATTGCTTATTTGCCTTGGTCACCACTTGCAACGGGTCTATTAACAGGTAAATACCTTAATGGCGCAAGACCCAAAGGCAGTCGTTGGACACTTATGCAGCGCCATGGCTTATTTCGAAGTACAGAGCAAAGCCACCTTGCAGCGGCGGCCTATGTTGAATTAGCGCATAAGCATAATATTTCACCAGCAACTTTAGCTTTAGCTTGGTGTGATCAAGTAAATGGCGTCACATCTACAATTATTGGTGCAACCTCAATGGAACAATTAAAAGAAGATATTGATGCGTTTAAAACCCCTTTAAGTGCGGAGTTACTGCACGATATTGCCCAAATATTAAAACGCTATCCAGTGCCATTTTAAGCGTATAATTGATTCATTTAATGACATTAATTATGGGGAGATAGGAAAATTTGAGTTTGCTCCCCATTCACTCCAAGAACCATCATAAACTTTGATTTGGTTGTAACCGATAATTTCAGCACTTAATGCTAAAATACAGGCGGTGACTCCAGAGCCACAACTCATGATAAAAGGTTCTTTTGTTGCACCTACATCAATAAAGCGCTGTTTTAACTCCTTTTTACTTAGCATAATGCCATCTTTTTGTAATGATTGATAATGTAAATTTAGCGCCTTTGGCATATGACCAGAGCGAACGCCTTGGCGAGGATCTTGCTCTTGCCCAGAAAATCGACTGGCAGAGCGGGCATCAAGTACTGTTGCACTAGCTGTTGTTATGGCGTGCAATACTTCATTGGCGTCGCAAAAATAATTGTTATTAAAATGTCCGACAAAATTGCCCAGTGAGTAATTTACTGTTATCGCTGATGATGTGGGTAAGTCAGCGGCTAACCAAGCGGGAAGCCCTCCATCAAGTACGGCAATATTTTTATGCCCCATGGCTTTAAACATCCACCATGGGCGAGCACTTGAAAAAATACCAATATCATCATAAACCACTATTTGAGTATTACTATTAATGCCTAATTTTTGTGCTTGTTGAGTAAAATAATGCTCGTTTGGCATGGTGTGTGGCAAGTGACTGGTTAAATCAGAAAACGCTTTAGCAATATCAAAACGCCGTGCCGAGGGAATAACTGTGTATGGCCAACCTTGTTTAGCGGCTTTAGCCCCACCAACCGCGGGCATACTTGCATCTAAAATAATTAAATTATCATTATTTAATTGCGCATAAAGTTGTTTTACTGAAATTAACTGAGTGTACATAATTACGGACAAATTAAGTGGCTTGTTTTGCTTTAAAGTAAAACAATCTTATTTATTTGTATAGCAATAGCCCAAATATATTTTAAGTTTGTATTTTAATCGCTTATGTCATGGTAGTTGGCATTTTTACAGCAACTACTTGCCCTTGAACACAAATCTGTTCTTGCGCGATAACATCAATATCAACAATCACCTTATTTTCTTTGATCTCACTAAATGTACCAATAAGTTTTAATGTTATGCCCATGGGAGTTGGCGCAAGGTAATTTATATTCAATGCTGCAGTAACAAAGCGAAAAGCAGGTTCGCTGCCCATTAGTCGATTTGCTCTTTTATAGCTAATGGCTGCGGCACTACCAGTGCCATGACAGTCAATAAGCGAGGCTAATAAACCACCGTAAACAAAATTTGGGATAGCAGTGTGATATGTTTTGGGTTTGAAATGAGCAATAGTTTGTTCTACGCCATTATCGCTATTTTCATGCCAATAACTTTTTAATTGATGGCCTTGCTTGTTATTGACTCCACAGCCGTAGCAATGGCTTAAATTTTTAGGGTAATATTCTTGAAACGCTTTTGTCATTTTATTGCTCATATGTGTTCTTTTATCGTTGATCATCAATCACTTTACCATCATTTTCTAGAGATGATAATGGTACTAAAGCTACTGAACCAGAAAGCTTTGTTACTTGTTTTAATGTTTTAGCAATATCATTTTCTAATGTTGTTATTTGTTTAGTAGTTAAATTTTCTAATGCTAGCTCACCATATAATGTCATCGTGTCGTTATAGTTTTCTTGACTTACAACTAAGCGAATTTTATGTAAATTTGAGTGTTTTTTCCGTATCTTTTCTATTTGTTCTGGATGAACAAACATTCCTTTAACTTTTGTGGTTTGATCAGCACGTCCTAACCAGCCTTTAATGCGCATATTGGTTCTACCACATAGACTTTGCCCTGATAATTCAGCTGATAAATCACCCGTTGCAAACCGTATTAAAGGGTAGTCAACGTTGAAATTCGTGACAACTATTTCGCCAATTTCTCCTGTTTTTACAGGTTCTATGCTACCAGGGCGTACAATTTCAACAATGATGTCTTCCGCAATAATAAAACCTTGTTGAGCTATACTTTCAAAGCCTATCAAACCTATATCTGCTGAAGCATAGGCTTGTAATACGTCAATACCTGCCGCATTAAACTCTGCACGCAAGTTTTCAGATAAAGCTTCACCTGTGACCAGCGCTTTTTCTATACTTGAAATGTCTCGGCCGTGTTCTGAAGCTTTATCGAGTAGTATTTTAAGAAAAGAAGGTGTACCACAGTAGCCTTGAGGTTGTAATTGTTCAATAATATCAAGTTGTTGCTCTGTTTGACCCGGTCCTGCGGGGATCACTATACAACTGCAAGCTCGTGCGCCTGAGTCTAAAATAAAACCACCGGGTGTTAAATGATAAGACAAACAATTTTGCACTATATCATTTGTTCGAAAGCCTGCGGCATAAAAAGCTTGCCCCATTCGCCACCAATCATCACTCGTATTTTCGGGATCATTTATTGGACCTGGTGATTGAAATAAGCGATTTATTGTTCCTTTTTTAGCATTTATACCTGCTAATGGAGGGTGCTTGGCTTGTTGTTTAATTAAATCAGCTTTTCGGGTTATAGGTAATTGTGCAAGTAGACTGCGGTCTGTAATTTTATCGGCATCAATATGTGCTAATAACCGTTGATAATGAGGGCACTCTTGTTGAGCATAACGAATAAAGTCAGGTAAGCGTTCAAAGAGTGCTTGTTCTCGTTGTGCTGGGCCTTGGGTTTCATTCACGCTAAAAAACTTGTTCATTATTTGATCCTTTTACAACCAGCGTTTACGGCGTTTATATGATTTTAAATTTTTAAAACTCTTACGTTCTTCGTTGCCTCCGCCTAAATAGAATTCTTTAACATCTTCATTATTCAGTAGTTGTTCCTGTGTACCATCAAGTACAATCTTTCCCGACTCCATAATATAACCATAATTAGCAGCTTTTAATGCATAGTTAGCATTTTGCTCTACTAAGAGCATTGTTATACCTTGCTCTTTATTTATTTTTTCAATAATAGCGAAGACTTCTTTTACTAATAAAGGAGATAACCCCATTGATGGTTCATCTAAGCAGATCATTTTGGGACGCGCCATTAATGCACGACCAATAGCGAGCATTTGTTGCTCCCCTCCTGATAAATAACCCGCTAAGCCAGTACGTTCCTTTAAGCGAGGAAAATAATGAAATACCATATCAATATCTTGATTGATATGCTTATCGTTACGTGTATAAGCGCCAAGTTTGAGGTTTTCAATAGAGGTCATATCTTCGATAATACGGCGACCTTCCATGACTTGAAAAATACCACTGCGAACAACATCTTCAGCATTTTTTTTATCAATACGCTCGCCCATAAAAGTAATATCACCACGAGTTACTTCACCATCTTCTGTTTTTAATAACCCCGAGATGGCTTTAAGTGTTGTTGATTTACCTGCACCATTAGGCCCTAATAGAGTAACAACTTCACCTTCAGGTACCTCTAAACTAACACCTCGTAAAACTTGAATAACCTCGTCGTAAACAACTTCGATATTATTAACGGATAATATCGGTGAAGTAGGTTGAATTTTGACAGCATTTTGCGACATAAGAACTCCCAATTAGTGTTCAATATTGGTATTGGTAGGTAACGGTACTTAATTATTAATAAGTACCGTTAGTATTTAATTAAGGTTAATGAATTACTTAATAACCTAACCAATCATCACGGCGTTCTAAAGTTACAGTGGTGACTTTTTCAATTTTCACCTTGCCATTGTTATAATTACCTTTATAAATGTTCACTTGGTTGATACCGCGATGATCTTCAGGTGTCCATGTAGCAGGTAAGCAGACACCTTCTAAACCTTTAGGCACCCAATTTTTACGAACATACATGCCCTTTTTAATATTCTCACCCGTAATACCACCATTATCTTGTGCCCATTCCATAGCTTCTTTCATAAAGTAAACTGAGCAGACGCCCCGCATATAATGATGCAAACGCTCTTTTTTACCTGATTTATCTGACATTTTTGATATTTCTCGTACCAATTTCATACCTGGTACTTTATCACTCCAAAAAGGTGTCATCGTTGGAAAAACATAATCTTTAATACCTTCTCCTGCGGCCTCAAAAACTTTTTTGTCACCTCCCCAAATATTTGACATGAACTGAATATTAGTACCAACGGTATTACAAGATTTAATTAATGAGATAACTGAACCACCTAAGTTGCCAATATAGCCATAATTAGTACCAGAGCTTTTCAGACTTAAACATTGTGCTTTAAAATCACCCGGTTTCATTGAAATAACTACAGCAGGCATAACCTTGAAGCCCAACTCTTTTGCATAGTCTGCACAAGCAGCTTTAGGAGCATTAGGAAAGGGATGGTTAGCACCAATATGAGTAAATTTAGGCTGATCTTTTCTGCCTTTATTTTTCCAGTCATCAGCTGCCCATTGCACTAAAGCGCGACATGCGTCGGAATAAGATGCACCATAAAAAAAGTTATAGGGTGCTGGTTTTTTTGTATGGGGATTTTTACCCATAGGATCAGTTAAATGGCCTGAGTAAGAAGCGGAATAAACGGGTGTTTTATCGCGAGCAACAAAGGAAATAAGTGCCTCAGTATCAGCAGTTCCCCAGCCTTGCATTGCTTGCATTTTTTTACGTGATTTCCATTTTTTGTATGAAGCGATTGCTTGCGGTACTTTATAAGCGTAATCAATGGTTTCACTGTCTAATTGTGTACCATTAATTCCACCATGGGCATTGATGTAAGCTAGAGAGTCTCGCACACCATTTGCGTAAGGTTTTCCAACAAAAGCAGTAGGTCCAGACATATCCGCTAAGTGACCAACAAATACTGAATCTTTTGCTATTGCTTGTGAGGTTAGTGTTAATAACGCACTACTTAAAATTGTATTAACTAATTTATTATATTTACTTTTTTTATACAGAGTTGAGTTAATTTGCATAATAACTTTCCTTCATTGTAATGTGGCAAAATGCCGATTTTTATTGCTTTTTTATTAACTTAAATTGTGTTTAATATGCTTAATAAGCAAAGGGATAAAATTTCCAATAGTTTTTAATTTGTGTCCAACGATGTGCTAAGCCTTCAGGCTCAAAAATTAAAAACATAATAATGACAAGTCCAATAGCCATTTCTTTGATATAGGCAAGCCCGTCGATCACCATAGGGATATTGCCCCATTCAGTCATTTTTAAGAGCGAGACTCCACCTTCAAGTGCTTCAGGCAGCAATACCATAAAAATAACGCCCATTAAGGTGCCTTTAATTGAACCTAAACCGCCAATAATGATCATGGCGAGAAACTGAATAGACATAAAAATAGTAAAACCTTCCGCAGAAACATAACCCAAGTAATGAGCATATAAAGCACCACCAATACCTGCATAGAAAGATGAAACACCAAATGATAGTAGGCGATATTTATTCAGTTTTACGCCCATTATTTCAGCAGATAAGTAATGGTCTCGTACTGCAACAAATGCCCGTCCATCGCGACTACGCATTAAGTTACAGCCCCATAGATACATAAAAACGAGTGAAAATAGTGCGACATAAAAAAAGCTTTGATCTGTATCGAAGGTATAGCCGAAAAGAGTTAAGGGCTCTGCCATTGAACCTGCTGAACCTCCCGAAAACCACTCTGCTCGCGCAAAAAAATCTTCGATAATAAATTGGGCTGCTAAAGTAGCAATGGCAAGATATAATCCTTTAATGCGCGCAGCGGGCATACCAAATAGCATACCTACTGCCATTGTTAAAAAACCGGCCAATGGAATACATAGAAAAACAGGTATATTGAAGCTAGTGTTTAACCAAGCTGAGGCAAAAGCACCAAAACCAAAAAAAGCGCCATGTCCTAATGATATTTGTCCTGTATAACCAACTAAAATATTTAGGCCTAAGGCTGCAATGCCTAAGTAGGCAACTTGAATAAATAGGGTGATGAAGTAACCATCAACTAATAAAGGGGCTAAACATAAACTGGCTATGGTTAATATGGTGATTAAGCGAATGGTTTTTGTTTCAAAAATAGTGTTGTCGTCTTTATAGCTAGTACGAAAATCTCCGCACGGTCGCATAGTTAAACTAGACATATGATCTCCTTAATTCTTTAAGGTATTGATAAAATGACAAAGGTCAAAAGGGTTAAATACGTTCAATATCTTTGGTGCCAAATAATCCATAAGGCTTAAACCACAAAATAATCAGTAAAACGTAGAAGGGAGCTATATCGTACATATTGCCAATTTGTAGCCATTGACTATCAACAAATTCAGCAACGTTTTCTAATAGCCCAATAATAATGCCACCAACGATGGCGCCAACAATTGAATCTAATCCACCTAAAATAACAGCTGGAAATACTTTAATACCCATTACAGATAGCGAATCAGAAACCCCATTAACCATGCCAATAACTACTCCGGCTGTGCCTGATACTGTGGCTGCAATTCCCCAACTCATAGCAAAAACTTGCTTAACAGAAATGCCTAAGCTTTGTGCTACTTGTTGGTCAAATGCTGTTGCCCGCATAGCTAAACCATGCTTTGAGTGTTTAAAAAAGAAGTAAAAAGACACCATAATAATTAGGGCTATCGCCATACTCATTAAATAAGCAACTTCAATATTTAAGCCCATAATCGTAATTGTCTCGGTATTAAATACTTGAGGGTAACTTTGAGGAGATACGCCAAAAATCCACTTCATTAAGGCTTGAAAGAAAATAGATAACCCAATAGTTACCATAATGACTGAAATAATAGGTTCACCAATCATCGGGCGCAGTACTATCATTTGTAATAACACGCCGAAAGCGGCCATAAAAACTAATGAAAGTAAAAAACCAGCAAAAAAGGGCAAATCTAAATAAATTAATGCGGCCCAACAAACCCATGCGCCAATTAATAAAAACTCACCCTGTGCAAAATTCACTATTTGTGTTGATTTATAAACCAACACAAAACACATGCCTATCACACCATAAAGTAGGCCAACAACAAGCCCATTGACTAATAACTGAATTAAAAGCTCCAAATTCATGATACTTTCCTTTCTTTTGATGTTGTAGTTAGCGTTGCTTGATCTGCTTGGTTGTTAATTAATGTGGCAACTTGAAGTTGTGTTTGAATACGTGATTGGCTACCATCTTGAAAGGTGATCACGGTATCAATATCAACACTGTTTTTATCACTATAAAGTGAATCAATAATGTCACCGTATTTATCAGCAATAACACTACGGCGTACTTTTCTCGTACGTGTTAATTCACCATCATCAGCATCTAGCTCTTTGTAAAGTAATATAAATTTATGAATTTTTTGGGAATCAGGTAAGGTTTCATTTACCTTTTGTACTTCTTCTGTGAGTTTTTGATAAACTTCAGGTAATGTGGCTAGGTTCGTGTAGTTGGTAAAAGCTAGACCTTTTTGTTCTGCCCATTTGGCAACAATAGAAAAACGAATACAAATAATGGCGCTTAAATAAGGTCTATTTTTACCTAAAATAACAGCTTCACCAATAAAGGATGAGAATTTAAGTTTATTTTCAATATATTGAGGTGAATACTGTAAACCATTACTGGTTTTAGCGAGATCTTTAATTCGATCTATAATGACTAAATGCCCTGAAGGTTTAAAATATCCCGCGTCACCTGTATGCATCCAACCATCAATAACATCATCATCGTAAGCGGCTTGGTTATTCAAATAGCCTGTAAACATACCAACTGTTTTCGCAATAACTTCGCCAACACCTTCGTTATCTGTATTGATGACTTTTACTTCTGCGCAGTCAAAAGCAACACCAACGCTGTCATAATCTATGTCGTCTGCTTTATGCACTGTGTACGCACCACAGAGTTCAGTTTGTCCATAAAGCTGGCGTAGAGGAACACCAATTGTTTGAAAAAACCTGAAAGTGTCTGGCCCTAGTGCGGCACCGCCTGTAGCTGCTGATTTTAGATAAGAAAAGCCTAAGCGATCACGTAATGCTTTCATTAAAAGAAGCTCGGCAAGCCAAGATTTTTTACCCTGTTTTTGGGCTTGCTCTGCTAATTTCATGGCAAAATTATAAAGCTTTTGTTTTAAAGGTGTTGAATCCATCATTCTGGCTTGAACATCTGCTAAAATACCTTCCCAAACTCGAGGAGCCAATAACACAAAACTGGGACCAATTTCTCGTAAATCAGCCATTAAAGTTTCTTGTTCTTCAACAAAGTTTACAATTTGACGGGCGATTAGGGCTTGGCCTACGGCATAAACTTGTTCCATTATCCAGGGTAAGGGCAATACAGAAACATAGTTATCGCCGGCATTACGAGGATCTGCGCGTAGATAAGAACTACAATGCTTAATGAAATTACCACCACTGAGTAATGCTATTTTAGGTTTAGAGGTTGTACCTGAAGTAGTGCAATAAATTGCCGTAGTTTCTGCTTGAGTCGCATCAACATAATGGTCATAAAGTTCAGGTGATAAGGCTTCAATATTTTGGCCTTGTTGAAATATTTTCTCAATACTTATAAGTCGAGGGTCATGATACTTGCGCATACCTCGAGGATCGCAATAGATGATCAGTTTTACTTCAGGAATTTGATCACCTAAGTCAAGTAACTTATCACACTGTTCTTCATCTTCTGCAATAACTACTGTCGCATTGCTTTTATTGAGTAAATAGATAACTTCTTCGTGTAATGAGTCTTGAAAAATACCAAGCGAATAACATCCTATGGCATGGGCTGCAACTTCACCCCAAACCCATTCAGGACGGTTGTCACCCAGTAAAGCAATGGCGTCTCCATTCTTTATTCCTAAATCTTTTAGCGCCAGAGATAACCATTTAACTCGGTTATTATAGTCTTGCCAAGTAAACTCATTCCAAATACCAAATTCTTTTTCTCTCATTGCAATATCATTTGGCCAATTTTGAGCATTATGGCGAAGTATTTTTGGAAAGGTATCTAACTCACCCATATCAAAAGTGTTTACTGTGCTCATATATTTGCCTCCGTGAGTAACTCATCAACATCAGCATCATCTTCTACGCCTAAATAAGCTCGCTTTACATGAGGATCTGTCATGACCTCTTCGGGTAAACCACAGATTAATTTTTTACCAAAATCAAGCACCATAACTTGATGAGAAATATCCATTACAACGCCCATATCGTGCTCAATCATAACAACTGTTATTCCAAATTCTTCATTTAAATCAAGAATATAACGAGCCATATCTTCTTTTTCTTCTAAATTCATACCTGCCATCGGTTCATCAAGTAAAATGAGCTGTGGCTTTAATGCCATAGCGCGTGCTAGTTCTACTCGCTTACGCAAACCATAAGAAAGCGTGCCAGCAACGGCTTTACGAATGTGTGAGATCTCTAAAAAATCAATAATTTCTTCTACTTGTCGTCGGTGAGATAATTCTTCTTTTTGTGCACCTGAAACCCAATATAAAGGCCCGGTTATCCAGTTGTTTTTTAATAAATGATGACGACCTACCATGATATTTTCGAGAACCGTCATATGGCCAAATAAAGCTAAATTCTGAAAAGTTCGCCCCATACCCAAATCAGCTCTATCGTTAGGGCGCAAATGCGTAACTTTTTTATCATTGAAAATAATACTGCCGCTGTTAGGGCGATAACGACCTGAAATGCAGTTCAACATTGATGTTTTACCTGCGCCATTGGGGCCGATAATAGAAAAAACAGAGCCTCGCTTAACGTCAAAGCTGACATTACTAAGTGCTTTAACACCACCAAAAGCTAAAGAGACTTGTTCTACTTTGAGTATTGACTCCGTCATACTCATACTCCTAATGTAAGGTAAATAAATATCTTGAAAATTAATCTTTTGAAAAAAGGAGGGTAGCAATTGGTCTACCCTCCAAAAACGTAACAAAAACGGGTGTTGTTACGTCACACACAAAGTCACTTAGAGTGAGTAGCGCATTGATATTTGCGCATAATTTGAATCTACATTTTTGTCTTCCATGGAAAAATTCCCCAATTCAACCCCAACCGCTAGATCTTTGGTTAAGTTTTGAAATATATTGACACTCCATTGACGACGATCGGCATTTGATAAATCGGCGGTAGCGCGCCCATACAAAACAGTACTTCTTAGCGTTTCAGTCCAAAAGTGGCGATAAGAAAGCAAATAAGATGTTATGTCTTCTACTTCCTCACCAATAACGTCTTTAGCAAAAGCAACTCCGACATAGCGGCCTAATTCACCTTGATGAAATTGAAATCTAAAATCATCTTTGCCAATGGTTTTAATACGCCCTGCGATTGATGCCCCAAAAGCCGTTTTTGTTTCACCTAAAGGCGTTGTTAAACTGCGAGCTAATGCTGAAAATGAAGCACTACCCCAGTCACCTTTTACGTTATAACGAGCCACGACATCAGGTGCACTATCATTACTGGTATCGCCACCCCAGGTTTCAGGGTTTTCAACAGAGACTTGGAAGTTGCCCATGCTATAGCGGAATTGTCCTTGTCTGATAAACACAATTCCAACAGTAGCACCTGCGAAATCAGCTGTTTCAGGCAAGGCACTGGTATTCATAAAGGTTGACCAAGTTTGACCTGCGGTAATATTTTTGTATTTAATAAAGGCGTGACGAATACGAGCATGAGCTGAGTTTGAGATAATTTCATTTCCTCCTCCGCCAAGAAAATCTAACTCAATATAGCCCATTAGATCGCCATGAACGTATTTGGTATTAAAACGAGTTTCATTGGCGTTGATGCGAAATTGTGAAGCACTCTCATCTAATACTCCACCTGTACCAATCCAAAAATCACGGTAAGCAACATCACCATTAACGTAGCGACCATCAACTTTGATATAACCACCAAAGGTTATTTTGTCGTTGTTACTTAGTTTTATTTCATAACCCGCATTGGCTACTCCAGTAGCAACCAGTAAAGAAGACGCCAGTAGTAATTTTTTGTATGTTGAGTTGAACATCAGTTGTTTCCCCTTTTTTATTTTCTTCATCATCTTAGGGGAATAAAAAAACGCTACAATTGGCAATAAGACTTAGCACTGAATGTGTAGTCCTTAGGTCGTAACACTTTAATATTAGTACTAAAGTCTAATCTTTCATTGAGTGATATCACCTTTAAAGAATAAGTATTTGTGATAAATTGGAGCAGAGATATTTTCTATTGAGAATGAAATGTTTGCCAATTGGTTATTAGTTACAATCAGCATTGGTTATATAAGTTTGTTATTTCTTATTGCTTATTTAGGGGGGAAATACCGACATAAACTTGTGGCTAAACAACACGCCATTATTTATGCCTTATCTCTGGGAGTTTATTGTACTTCTTGGGGTTTTTTAGGCACATCAGCACAAGCAGCTAATCATAATTTTACTTATTTTTCAGTTTATCTGGCGCCAATTTTACTCTTTATGTTTGCATGGCCCTTTATTCAAAGGGTGATGAAAACAAGTTTACAATTAAAGATTACATCTATAGCCGATTTACTTTCTTCTCGTTTTGGTAAGTCACAAAATTTAGCTATCCTAATCACCTTAGTAGCCTTAATTGGCACTATGCCTTATATTGCATTACAACTTAAAGCTATTGTTTACTCTTATAAAATATTGCAAGAAAATCAAGATTTTCCTATTTGGCAGCTTGGCTTGATTGTGAGTAGTATTTTGGCGGGTTTTACCATTATTTTTGGTGTAAGAACCATTGATGTAACAGAGCGTCATCCTGGGGTGATGATTGCTATTGCTTTTGAGTCATTGATCAAAATTATTGCCTTTTTATTGGTTGGTTTATTTGTTTCTTTTTATATTTATGATTCACCTATAGTTATTTGGGAACTGTCAAAAGAATATGCTGATATTGAAAAGCAACTGAGCACTAGTAACTTTATTGCTATGTTTGGTTTGTTAATTATTGGACTTTCCGCTTTTTTGTGTTTTCCCCGTCAATTTCAAGTGTTATTTGTTGAAATAAAAGAACCAAAGCACAGTAACCTAAGTCGCTGGCTATTTCCTTTGTATGTTTTAGTTTTTGCTTTTTTTGCTGCTCCTTTAGGTTTAGCGGGTAGCTTAACTTATGGTGACTCTTTACAGTCTGATGCCTACGTACTTTTTTTACCAGCATTTAATGGGCAAATGTGGTTATCGTTATTTTCTTTTTTAGGGGCAGTTTCTGCAGCAAGTTCAATGGTAATTGTGTCAACGATTGCGTTAAGTACCATGCTAAGTAATGAAATTGTTTTTCCTATGATGTTTAAACTATCTAAACATCAACCTGATGACTTTACTCATTTTCAATCAAAATTATTACTTATTAGAAAAGGACTGGTTTTACTCGTTATTTTTTTAAGTTATGGCATGTTGTTGCTATCGCCACCTGATACCTTATCTTCACTTGGAGAAGTTGCCTTTGGTGCCATTGCGCAAATAGGGCCAGCATTATTTGCTGCTTTCTTTTGGCGAAGAGCAACGCTTGCAGGAGTTTTTAGTGGGGTTAGTGCTGGCTTTATTATTTGGATGTTCTGTAATTTATTGCCGCAACTGGGTTTATACCAACATTCATTAGTGAATACTGATTTACCTGCAACAACGGTAATTACCTTAGTTGGATTATTAGTTAATCTTTTTGTTTTATGGTTTGTCTCTCTGGTTACAAGACAAAGTATTCGCGAGCAAATGCAATGTGAGTTCTTTTATTCAAACCAGCAAAAAACACTATGGCAATTAGCTAAACACCCTAAAATTGATATTAATGAACTTGAGTTTTTAGTTGCACGTTTTATTGGATATGAGAAGGCTAAACAAAGTTTTACTCAATTTAAACAAGCTAATAAACATAAAAAACCAAAAGAATTTAATGAAGCTTTATTGTTTCATGCTGAAAATATTCTTGCTAGCGTTGTCGGTTCGGCATCAGCCAAACTTGTTACCTCATTTGTTATTAACGGTAGTGATATTGCTTTTGATCAAGTGGCAAAGTTAGTAGAAGATAGTTCTACCCAACAATTAGAGTTTAGTCGTAGTGTCTTACAAAGTGCGATTGAAAATGCGAGTGAAGGTATCTCAGTAATAGATAAAGATTTAAAACTTGTGGCATGGAATGAGCGCTATTTAGAAATATTTAATTATCCTAAAGACTTTATCTATATTGGCTGCCCTATAAGCCAGCTAATTCATTATAACTTAAGTCGTCAATTTCCTTATATAGAAGATATTGACCAACAGGTAAAAAAGCGTCTTGAGTTTATTCGCCAAGGAAGTCGCCATAGTACAGAGCGAAAACTAGCTGATGGAAAAATCATTAACATTGAGGGTAATCCTATTCCCGGTGGTGGTTTTGTGATGATTTTCTCTGATATCACAGTATATCGACAAGCAGAAAAAGTACTAAAAGAAAAAAACTATGACTTAGAGTCTCTGGTGTCTGCTCGTACTGCTGAGTTAGAGCAAGCTAATAAAGAATTAGAGCAAGCGAATAAGGCTTTAGCTGCTGCGCGAGAAAAGGCAGAGCAAGCACATTTTAAAAAAAGTCAATATTTAAAAGCTTGTAGTCATGACCTACTACAGCCTTTATCGGCAGCACGACTATTTTCTTCAGCAATAACCTTGAGTGCTAGAGTTTCAGAGCATGAGAGACAACAAGTTATGCAAATTGATAATGCGTTAGCAATAGCCAATGATTTATTACTAGACTTAAATGAAGTTGCTCGTATTGAAAGCGGTAATATCGTACCTCGTATTTCTACATTAAGTGTAAAAGAACTCTTTATGCCATTGATTTCTGAGTTTTCTGCTTTAACGGAGGAATATAAAATTGAGTTTCATTACCAAATTAGTCAACTCTTGATTGAAAGTGATAATAAATTGTTATCACGTATTATTCAGAATTTTCTGAGTAATGCATTTCGGTATGCTCATCATGGTAAAGTTTTATTAGGTTGTCGGCGAAAAGGTAAAATGCTGTCAATTCAAATTATTGATAATGGTCCTGGTATTCCCATTGATCAGCATCAAGCTGTTTTTGAACAATTTACGCAATTAACAACTACACCTTATATTGGTCGAAAGGGATTAGGTTTAGGGTTAAATATTGCGCGTAGCTTGGCTTGCATATTAGGGCATGAAATTAAATTAACTTCTATGATTGAACGAGGCTGTATTTTTAGTATTGAAGTTCCTTTAGCGCAACAAAAAATATTAGTACCAAAACCTGTTATTCAAGCAGATATTACGCTACAAGGTGTTGGTGTTTTATGTATTGATAATGACGTTGATGTACTTGCAGGAATGAAAGATTTACTCAGTGCATGGAAGTGTCGAGTATTTGTAGCAAGTGGAGCAAAGCAAGCACAAGAGCTTTTTACGCGTTTTGAAGATCAAATTGATATTTTATTGGTAGATTATCAATTAGAAGAACAAAATAGTAATCTCAATGGTATCACTTTAATAAAACGATTTAGAGAACAGAGTCATTATCCTTTACCTGCAATTTTGATCACGGCAACAACAGATGATGAAGTGATGCTATCTGCAGAGCAAGAAAATATTGCTTTTCTAAGAAAACTGATAAAACCTATTACGTTACGAGCTCTAATGAGTTCACTATTAACCCAAAAATTAACGCAAAACTATAGTGCTTAGTGTTACTTATTACGGCACACGTTCTTGTTTATTATTCAAAGCTAGGCTGTGATACTTGTAATTCGTTAAGCGCTATCACTGCTTGAGTTCTATTGCGTACGCCGAGCTTTAAAAAAATAGTGCTTGCATGGCTTTTAATAGTTGATTCTGACAACCCTAGCTCGTAGGCAATTTGCTTATTAAGTAAACCGTCAGCAAACATCATTAAAATTTTATATTGTTGTGGTGTGAGCGAGGCTATCTTCTCTGCCATCATTGAAGCATGAGAATTATTTGCTGAAAAGTCTCCATCAGGTGTCCAAAGTTTGCCTGCTAGTACCGTGTTAATGGCATCAACCATTTCATCAATAGGTGTTGATTTAGGAATAAAGCCTGCGGCACCATGAGTCATTGCCTTATTAATAGTATCTTTATCTTCAAAACCCGAAATAATTACAAC
This sequence comes from Alteromonadaceae bacterium, assembly GCA_015487235.1. Taxonomy (GTDB): domain Bacteria; phylum Pseudomonadota; class Gammaproteobacteria; order Enterobacterales; family Alteromonadaceae. Next base: position 14,469 of record WFQC01000116.1, on the reverse strand, counting down.
CCCTATATGAGGATAATTGTGGCGAATTTGAATTAAGGTATTAAAGCCTTGCGCTCCGGGTATGTCTAAATCTAATAACAATAAATCAGGTGTTGTTGTGTCGACTAATAATTGTTCTAGTTCAGGGATTGACTGGGCTTCGAGTAAATCAGCTTGTGGGAACTGTTTGGCAAGCATACCTGATAATGCTTGTCGAAATAAAGGATGATCATCGGCAATTATCATTGTTATAGGTTGGCTCACACTCACTTCCTCAGTTTTTTTGTATAATTATTATCCTCGTTAAGTTACCTAATTTTTGTAAAATTGTATATAGTTGCACTTGATGAATAATCGACAATATTATGAGTTAACAAAAGCAAAGGCTTCTCGTAATATTTCACCATTAGCATTGGGCTTGTTTGCGCTTTCACTTAAATAACGCCGAAATTGTCTGGCACCTGCTAAACCATTACATAAACCTAATACATGCCGTAGTACGTGCCATGCACGACCACCTTGCATAACATACTGATTTATATAACTAACCATCTGCTCTATTACCTCATTACGGCTAATGATATCGTCATTACTTTGATAAATTTCTCGATCAGCATAAGCGAGCAAATAAGGGTTATTATATATCTCGCGTCCGATCATAACACCGTCTACTTGTTGTAAATGTTGAGTTGCTTCATCAAGTGACTTTATTCCACCATTGATAGATATCTTTAACTGTGGAAAGTCTTGTTTTATTTGATAAACACGTGGGTAATCAAGTGGAGGTATATCACGATTTTGTTTGGGACTTAACCCTGTTAACCAAGCTTTTCGGGCATGTACAATAAAGTGTTTACAGCCGGCTTGGGCAACGTTATCAATAAACTGATATAAAAACTCATAACTATCTAAATCATCAATACCAATACGAGATTTTACCGTGATGGGAATGTTGCATGTGGCTTGCATTTCACTCACGCATTCGGCAACGAGTTCAGGCTCAGCCATTAAACAAGCGCCAAAACGTCCATTTTGCACTCTATCAGAGGGGCAACCCACGTTAATATTAACTTCGTCATAGCCATATTGTTCAGCAATTTTGGCACATTCTGCCATTGCTTTTGTATCACTCCCACCTAATTGTAAAACCACAGGGTGCTCAGCTTCATTAAAGGAAAGGTAATCACCTTTACCAAATAAAATAGCTCCTGTGGTGACCATTTCGGTGTAAAGCACTGTATGTTTAGATATTAAGCGATAGAAGTAGCGACAGTGGCGATCTGTCCAATCAAGCATGGGGGCAACAGAGAGTTTATGGGAGATCATAGTGTAATAAAAAACCTTGAGTTGAGAGCTTAATTTAGTACTGAGCTATAAGAACTAAAATTATGGTAAATTATAAAGGGTGGCAACCTATAAAACAAAATACTATTGTTAATAGCATGGTCACAGTAAATTGATAAGAATAGCACAGAAGTAGTACAGAGAAATTTTGTTAGTAGCTGTTTACTTGGAAAGTCTTTAAAAATGGTGGCCCCTCCCTGACTTGAACAGGGGACCTACCGATTATGAGTCGGGTGCTCTAACCAACTGAGCTAAGGGGCCATTTCTTTTAGATTTTTACTGCTTGTATGATACCTTGGCGATACGCCTTAATCAAAGCGGGGGCAGTATAAGCATTTTTTATTTTATTGTCACTAGCTGAGCTTTAAAAAATTAAGCTTTGCTGTTTGATAGGTGTTTTATTGAGCAAAATTAAACGCTGAAAATTCACTTGATTATAGTCGCTAATAAAAATCCAGCATTTTTGCTGGATTTTTATCGACTTAATTAATGCCTACTATGAATTAATTATTCGCCATCTAAAAAGCTTTTTAGTTGTTCTGAACGAGAAGGGTGACGCAATTTACGCAAAGCTTTTGCTTCAATTTGGCGAATACGCTCGCGTGTTACATCAAATTGTTTACCCACTTCTTCTAAGGTGTGGTCTGTATTCATATCAATACCAAAACGCATTCTAAGTACTTTAGCTTCACGGGCTGTTAAGCCTGCAAGTACTTCATGGGTTGCACCTTTTAAGTTTTCTGCTGTTGCAGAGTCAACGGGTAACTCGCCACTGCCATCTTCGATAAAGTCACCTAAGTGCGAATCTTCATCATCACCGATAGGAGTTTCCATTGAAATAGGCTCTTTCGCAATTTTTAACACCTTACGAATTTTATCTTCAGGCATGATCATGCGTTCAGCGAGTTCTTCAGGTGTTGGTTCTCTACCCATTTCTTGTAACATTTGACGAGAAATACGATTTAATTTGTTAATCGTTTCGATCATATGTACTGGAATACGAATAGTGCGTGCTTGATCAGCAATAGAACGAGTTATTGCTTGGCGGATCCACCATGTTGCATAGGTTGAAAATTTATAACCACGACGGTATTCAAATTTATCAACAGCTTTCATTAAACCAATGTTACCTTCTTGGATCAAATCTAAGAATTGTAACCCTCGGTTGGTGTATTTTTTAGCGATTGAAATAACTAAACGTAAGTTCGCCTCAACCATTTCTTTTTTGGCGCGACGTGCTTTAGCTTCACCAATTGACATACGGCGATTAATATCTTTGATGCCATGTACGGTAAGGTAAGTTTCTTGCTCAAGTTGTTGTAATTTGGCAATACAACGCTCAACTTCAGGTTCTACCGCTTTTAACTTTTCAGAATATGGGTGGCCTGCGGCAACTTCTTTATCAAACCATTCTTTTGAGGTTTCGTTACCTGGGAATATTTTTATAAAGGTTGTTTTGGGCATACCTGCGCCAACAACACAGTGCTTCATGATCAAACGTTCTTGAATACGTAAGCGATCCATCACGGCACGCATATTTTTAACAAGTCGATCAAATAACTTTGGAATTAAGCGGAAATCTTTAAATACTTCAGCTAATTCATGAATGGCCGCTTGAGCATCAGGATGCCCTCGCCCTTTTTCATCACTAATTTTATTAGCTTTTTCATAAGCGGCACGTAGTTGGGCAAATTTTTCTCGAGCAAATTCAGGATCAGGGCCTGTATCTTCTTCTTCCTCGTCGTCAGTGTCATCTGCAACAACTTCAAGGTCGGCATCTTCATCTTTCAATTCTTCTTTTGAAAGTTCAGAGCCCACATGAGTGGCAGCAACGCCTACGTCTTCATCGTCAGCGTCAGGATCCATAAAGCCAACAATAATATCACTTAAACGCAATTCTTCTGCTTCGTAGTTATCCCACATATCAAGTAAAAAGCTAATTGCTGGTGGATATTCAGCTACTGAGCGTTGTACTTCTTTAATACCTTCTTCTATACGTTTGGCGATTACTATTTCGCCCTTACGCGTTAGTAGTTCAACTGTACCCATTTCGCGCATATACATACGAACGGGGTCTGTTGTGCGACCAATTTCACTTTCAACGGTTGCTAATGCTTGCGCTGCGGCTTCTGCTACATCGTCGTCGGTATTAACTTCGCTCATCATCAATGTATCGGTATCAGGCGCATTTTCAAACACTTGAATACCCATGTCATTGATCATGCGGATGATATCTTCAACCTGATCGGAGTCAATTATATCTTGTGGGAGGTGATCATTTACCTGATCAAAAGTTAAGTAACCTTGTTCTTTACCTTTGGTTATTAACTCTTTAAGTCTTGATTGTTGGGCTTGAGCCATTGACGTAAATCCACCTATATCGGGCTATCAAAATATGAACAGTAAAGGCCGAAATTCTAGCAAAATTACAATAAAAATGCCACCTTTTGCGATTATTTAGTTGTATTTTATGGTGCGATTTTATCGCAAAACTAATTCGCATTATTGAGCAAAGTTTGTAATTCTTGCTTCTCAGCTAATGTAATTTGTCCTGTTCTACCTTTTTGTAATAAAACTTCTGTACGCTTTTTAATAAAGTCAGCAAAAAGTTTTTCGATGCTATCTAAAAAAACTTCTTTGGCTGTGTCTTTACTCACGTAATGTTGCCAACATAATAATTTGGCTAATTGGCGACCTTTTTTACTGTCGCGATAGTGTTCTAGAATTTGTGCGCTATTTATATTGGGATTCTCTTTGCATAATTCAAGTAACTCAACCAATAAAGGTATACCTGGGGTATCAAGTTGTGCCAGTGCAAGGGTTGAATTAATTTCATTCGCCAGTTGTGGTTGCTCCAATAAAAGCGCTATCGCCATACGTACGGGCGTTATTTTTGTGTCTATTTTTATTGTAGGCAATTTATGAGTATTTTTGCTTAATTTATTTAATTTAGCTAATTGCTGCTCATTACCTGTACCAAAATTATTAGCTAATTCGGTTAAAATTGCATCTTTTAATGTGCTTTCGGGTAATTTTTTTAAATAGGGCTGAAATTGTTCAATTAAACTGGCTTTACCTTCAAGGCTGTTAATGTCAACTTGGGCAAGTAAGTGCTCAAATAAAAATTTGGAAAGAGGTTTGGCGTTGGTTAATAATTTTTCGAAAGCCTGTTGCCCTTGAGCTCTAATCAGTGAATCAGGGTCTTCGCCATCGGGTAAAAAAACAAATTTTAAGGTATAGCCATCACGAATAAGCGGTAGTGCGTTGTCCATTGCTCGCCAAGCTGCATCTCGGCCAGCTCTATCGCCATCGTAACAGCAAATCACTTCTTTTACGGTGCGAAATAAGGTTTGTAATTGTTCTTCGGTGGTTGAAGTGCCGAGTGAGGCTACGGCATAATTTATGCCATGTTGTGCTAATGCCACAACATCCATATAACCCTCAACGACGACTAAACGTTGTAAGTTTTTATTAGCTTGTTTGGCTTCATATAAACCATAAAGTTCTCGTCCTTTATGATAAATACGAGTTTCAGGAGAATTTAAGTATTTAGGTGTGCCTTCATCAATTATTCTGCCACCAAAACCAATCACACGTCCGCGCTTGTCTCTGATCGGGAACATTATTCTACCGCGAAAGCGATCATAGGGGCGGTTTTTATCGCCTTGAATTGCCATACCTAAATCAACTAACTGTGTTGTTATTGTTGCGTTAGTCGCAAAAACCTTCATCATGCCATCCCAACTGTCACCAATGTAGCCAATACCGAATGTTTTTACGATTTGCCCGGTTAGGCCTCGTCCTTTAAGGTAGTTAATGACGCGTTCTTTGTCGGAAGAGCTTTTAAGTTGTTGTTGATAAAAATGACTAATTTTTTCCATTAGTTGGTAGTCATCTTGTTTTTGCTGCAAAGCTTGTTGTTGCTGCTGCTGTTGGGCGGGTGTTAATTTGGTTTCTTCACGCGGTACTTCTAAATTAAGCTGCGCAGCAAGTTCTTCAATGGCGTCAACAAAGTCTAAACGTTCATATTCCATAACGAATGAAATTGCGTTACCGTGTGCGCCGCAACCAAAGCAGTGATAAAACTGTTTGTCGGCACTAACGGTAAATGAAGGCGATTTTTCGGTGTGAAAGGGGCAGCAAGCTTGATAGTTTTTCCCTGCTTTTTTTAAGGGAACATGGCGATCTACCAATTCTACTATATCGGTTCTTGCTAAAAGGTCATCAATAAATTGTCGAGGAATTAAGCCTGCCATGATGTTATTTACGACCTGTTATTCAAAAGGGTAATACGGTGAGCAATTTTGGCATAATGCAATGAATTTTCCAATAAAAAACCGCGGATCAGTATAATGACCGCGGTTTGTTTTTTTACCTCAACGATAAAGGTAATAAGGTTTATTTAGCTATTAAGTAAGCTTCTCACTTGAGCACTTACTTTACCTAAATCTGCTTTTCCTTGCATTTTAGGTTTTAATATTGCCATTACTTTGCCCATATCAGCCATTGATGCAGCACCCGATTCAGCAATTGCTTGCTTAATTAGGGCTTCAATTTCGTCTGTGGTGAGTGGTTGCGGTAAAAATTTTTCAAGTACAGCAATTTCAGCGGCTTCTTTTTCAGCAAGCTCTGCTCTACCACCTTCTTTAAACATAGTTATTGAATCTTTACGCTGCTTAACCATTTTGGTTAATACCGCAATAATAGCGTTATCATCTAAAGTGGTTTTATCGTCAATTTCAACTTGTTTAATGGCTGACAACGCCATGCGAATAACACCAAGCGCTAATTTGTCTTTGGCGCGCATTGCGTTTTTCATTTCGTCTTTTAATTGGGCAAGTAGGCTCATAAACTCATACAGTAACTAAGTGGTGCTTAGTACATACGAACGCGACGAGCGTTCTCACGAGAAACTTTTTTAGCGTGGCGTTTAATAGCCGCTGCTTTTTTACGCTTACGTTCCCAAGTGGGTTTTTCATAGTGTTCACGACGGCGAACTTCTGAAAGGATACCTGCTTTTTCACATGAACGTTTGAAACGACGTAAAGCTACGTCAAATGGTTCGTTTTCTCTTACTTTAATTACTGGCATTTTGTCTTTAAACCTTAGGTGTTATATCTATATAAAACGGTACCTGAACATTGCTTTTGCAAGATCACTACCGGCTCTTATTAAAAAATGGTGCCGCATTCTAATCCAATCTAAAAGAGATGTAAAGTTAAGCTGGTTAAAAGTTAAAAGGGCGGGTAAAATTGTCGTTCTTTTTGAACGAATATGGGTAAATGAAGAAGTATGCGCATTTTAGGTATAGAAACATCGTGTGATGAAACGGGTATTGCTATTTATGATGACGAGCAAGGGATTATGGCACATCGTTTATATAGTCAAATCGCGGTACATGCTGACTACGGTGGTGTTGTGCCTGAGCTAGCTTCTCGAGACCATGTGCGTAAAACGATTCCGCTGATAAAAGATGTACTAGTAGATGCTAATGTAACGCCGCAAGCGCTTGATGGCATTGCTTATACCGCAGGGCCTGGATTAGTTGGAGCGTTATTGGTGGGCTGTTCTATTGGCCGTAGTTTAGCCTATGGTTGGAATTTACCCGCAGTGCCAGTGCATCATATGGAAGGGCATTTATTGGCTCCCATGTTAGAAGATAAGGCACCGCAATTTCCTTTTGTTGCCTTATTAGTTTCTGGTGGACATACCATGTTAGTGCGTGTTGATGGTATTGGTCAGTATCAAGTATTAGGTGAATCTGTTGATGATGCAGCTGGTGAAGCCTTTGATAAAACAGCTAAATTATTAGGCTTAGACTATCCAGGAGGCCCCGTTTTAGCAAAAATGGCCGCACAAGGGCGAGCAAAGCAGTTTAAGTTTCCACGGCCAATGACAAATAAACCAGGGCTAGATTTTAGTTTTAGTGGTTTAAAAACTTTTGCTGCCAATACCATTCAACAAGCCATACAGCCTCATTTATCTGCAGCAGAAAAAACACAAATAAAAGCGGATATTGCCTATGCTTTTCAAGAAGCGGTAGTTGACACTTTAACCATTAAATGTCGCCGAGCTTTAGAGCAGACTAAGTTAAAACGTTTGGTTATTGCAGGTGGTGTGAGCGCTAATACTATGTTGCGTGAAAACCTTGCCAGTACAATGAAAAAACTTCAAGGTGAAGTGTTTTATCCTCGTCCTGAATTTTGCACCGATAATGGTGCCATGATTGCTTATGCGGGTTTGCAGCGTTTAAAATCAGGGGTTCATCAAGATTTAACCTTTAAGGCTACGCCTCGCTGGCCATTAGATACCTTGCCTGCCGTTTAGTTTTTTAATCAGGTATTTTTTTGTCGGTGATCTTACTTTCATTGCCGTTAAGTAAACGCACAATATTATCTTTGTGACGAAAAATAATGAGCGCTGATAGCATGAGAGCTGGATACAGGTAAAGAGGTTTAATAAAATAAACATATAAAGGGGCAAGTGATACGGTAACAATAGCGGCTAAACTAGAATATTTCGTTACTTTAGCCACTGTAATCCAGGTTAGTACAAGTAAAGCGCCTAACGATAAACCAATAGGTAAAAAAACACCTAAAGCTGTTGCAACCGCTTTGCCACCTTTAAAATCAAAAAAAATTGGATACATGTGCCCTAAACAAGTCGCAATAGCCACTAAGCCTAAAGCAATAGGGTCTAAATTTAAAAAATATCCTAACCAAACAGGAATAGCGCCTTTTAATACATCAAAAAATAACACGGTTGCTGCGGTAGCCTTATTACTTATGCGCAATACATTAGTTGCACCGGGATTTTGTGAGCCAGTAGAACGAGGGTCGGGTAGACCTAATAGTTTGCACAGTAAAATAGCACTCGAAATGGAGCCTAACAGATAAGCTGCAATGATCAGGGCGAGTGTTATAAGTAATGTCATCTGTAAAATTAAATCCTTTCAGTGGGCGCAAATTGTCTATTTACAGTGAATTAACAATTCTTTGCTATTCTAGCGCGTTCTTCGCTAGTTTTTCTATAGCGGTGCAGGTAAACTCGTCGTCTATTTGGTAATACTTTGTAATAAAGAAGCATAAATAATGGATAAAGTCTTTATAAAAGGTTTAAGTATTCAAACAACCATTGGCTTTTTTGCTTGGGAAAAAGAAATAAAACAAACCTTAGTAATTGATTTAGTGATGGCTTGGAATATTCAACCAGCAGCACAACATGATGATTTATCAAAAACACTTGATTATGCGCAAATTTCTGTCGATATTGAACAATTTGCTAACCAAAACCCCGTTGACTTACTTGAAACACTTGCAGAGCGCTTGGCTGATTATTTAATGGCAAGCTATCAAATACCTTGGTTAAAATTAACCATTCACAAACCCAATGCAGTACATAATGCAGCATCGGTTGGTGTTGAAATAGAAAGAGGGCAGCAAGCTTAATGGCACAGGTTTATATTTCTTTGGGCACTAATATAGACCGTGATTTTTATTTAAATCAAGGCTTAAATGCGTTGGCAAAAAACTTTGGCACGCTTACCTTATCTTCATTATTTGAAAGTGAAGCCGTTGGCTTTATTGGCTCTGCCTTTTATAATTTAGTGATAGGCCTAAGCACGAATAAAAGCGTACAGCAAGTGGCGACAATTTTACGAGAAATTGAATTTGCTAATGGTCGCAGCCAACAAGCGAAAAAGTTTAGCTCTCGTACATTAGATCTTGATTTACTACTTTATGACCAACTTATTCTTGAACAACCCGCTCAAATTCCACGGGATGAAATTACTAAAAATGCTTTTGTTCTCTGGCCCTTAGCTGAAATTGCACCACAGTTAATGCATCCCATTTTAAAGAAAAATTATCAACAACTTTGGCAAGAATATGATAAATCTTGCCAACAATTAAGGAAAGTACCACTGACTTGGTCACCGTAACATTATGAGTACATTAGAAGTTTTTATTTTAGCTATTTTACAAGGTTTAACAGAGTTTTTACCCATTTCAAGCTCGGCTCACCTTATTTTGCCTTCACAAATTTTAGGCTGGCAAGATCAAGGGCTAGGTTTTGACGTTGCCGTACATGTTGGCACTTTATTAGCGGTATTAATTTATTTTCGTCAAGAAGTAGGGGCGATGGCCGTTGCTTGGGTAGGGACAATAACGAATAGATCACAAACCGCAAATAGCTTTGATGGTAAGTTGGCGTGGTGGATACTCTTTGCAACGATCCCTGCAGGATTATTTGGTTTATTTGGTAAAAACTTTATTGAAGAAAATTTACGTTCAGCTTTAGTGATTGCTGCTACAACATTATTGTTTGGTTTTTTATTAGGCTTTGCTGACTTTAAGGCAGGAAAACGACGTAATGAAGAAAATAAACCACTCGAAAAATTAGGGTTAAAAGGAGCAATGCTTATCGGTTTTGCTCAAGCGTTAGCGCTAATTCCTGGTACATCTCGTTCGGGTATAACCATGACTATTGGCTTAATGTTAGGGCTGAGTCGAGACAATGCTGCTCGCTTTTCATTTTTGCTGTCTATTCCCGCTATTGCGATGGCGGGAGGTTATTTAACCGTGAAATTAATCATAGCGGGTGAAGGTGTTGACTGGTCTATGCTCGCTTTAGGTAGCACTTTAGCTTTTGTGAGTGCTTATGCCTGTATTCACTATTTTCTTATTTTATTAGAAAAAGTAGGCATGATGCCTTTTGTTATTTATCGCTTATTATTAGGCGTAGCATTATTGTGGTTTGTACTAGCTTAGAATATTGAATAAGGTCAAAGACTGATGAATTTATCGTTAACTGAAGAACAAGCCATGATCCAAGACATGGCAAGAAAATTTGCAGACGCAGAGCTTGCTCCTGTTGCTGCGGATTTAGACGCGAGTAATGATCAAACACTTTTTCAAGAAAATTTAGCTAAATTGGCTGAACTGGGTTTCATGGGCTTAAATATTAAAGCCCAGTATGGTGGTGTAGAAGCGGGTAGCGTGGCCTTTAGCTTGGCGATAACCGAATTAGCCAGAGCTTGCGCAGCAACGGCAGTGACAACCTCTGTTACGAATATGGTTGCTGAAGTAATTCAAGCGGTAGGCAATGAAGCACAAAAACAGCAATATTTGCCTAAAATTTGTAGTGGCGAGTACAAGGCTGGAGGTTTTTGCTTAACTGAAGCGGGCGCAGGTTCTGATCCTGCGGCAATGAGCACTACCGCCACAAAAGAAGGTGATGACTACCTGTTAAATGGTTGCAAAATTTTTATAACTAGCGGTACTTTTGCGGGTGTTTTTGTGGTTTGGGCGGTAACTGATACTGATGCTCCTAAGGGTAAAGGAATTTCATGTTTCTTAGTTGAAGCGGATAACCCTGGTATAACTATTGGCAAATGTGAAGAAAAAATGGGGCAAAAAGCTTCACCTACCACAGAGGTTATTTTTAATAATTGTCGAGTTCCTGCTAGTGCTTTATTAGGTGAAGAAAATAAAGGCTTTGCTATTGCGGTTGGTGAGCTTGCTGGGGGGCGTATTGGCATTGGCTCTTTAGCGTTAGGTATTGGGTTAGAGGCCATGGATTATGCACGTCAATTTATAACAGAGCGTCGTCAATTTGGTCAAGCAATTGCTGATTTTCAAGGAATACAATGGAAGCTTGCTGAACGCTACACTGATTTAGAAGCAGCTCGACTTTTACTGATGCAAGCCGCTGACTTAAAAGATAGCGGAAAACCTTTTGCTACCGCCGCCTCTATGGCAAAACTATTTGCCTCAGAAAAAGCCAATAAAGCCTGTTACGATGCTTTACAAATGTTAGGTGGTGCTGGGTATATTAAAGAGTATCCACTTGAACGCTTTGCACGAGATGTACGTATTACCACTATTTATGAAGGTACTAGTGAAATTCAAAAAATTATTATTGCGCGCGATTTGTTAAAAGGCATACGTTAGCAGAGCTTTAATTACCTAAAGGATGGTTGCTTGCATAGATGATAAACAGCCATTACCTTGATATAGATCGGCCTTTTTAGTGATAAACCTCGTCATCTTGACGCAGGTCAGGATCTATAATTTATCTTTAATGCTTGAAAATACAATATATAGCACCATTATTAGCAACAAGCCTTAACTCATTTAATTTATTCGCATTAATCTATATGCTAATTGATTTATCAGGAAACTATAATGCAATCAACCAATACCGTTGAAATTACCCTTGAAAATTTTCAGCAAGTGATTTTAGAAGACTCTAAAGAAAAACTCATTTTAGTGACCTTTTGGGCAGATCAAATACCTGAAAGTATTGAGCTTAAAGATAAACTTGCGGGTGCAGTACAAGGTTTTGATGACCACATTGTGTTAGCAACGGTTGATTGCCAAACACAGCAACAAATTGCGATGCAATTTGGTATTCAGGGTCTACCAACCGCTGTTATTGTCAAAGATGGTCAACCTATTGATGGTCTTAGTGGCCCCCAAACTGATGAAAGTATTCAAGAATTTTTAGAAAAATACTTACCTAAACCACAAGATAATTTACTTAAACAAGCCAAACAAGCTTTAGCTGAGGGTGATGCAAATAGTGCTTATACCCAAGCACTACAGGCTTATCAGCTTGATAGTGACCGAGCTGATATTCAATTAGTATTAGCTGATGCCAGCTTAGAAATAGGTAAAATAGAAGAAGCAAAAAAATTACTTGAAGCAATAAAATTGGTTGATCAAGACAGCTACTACCAAGCACTTGTTGCCAAATTAGAACTGGCTGAAGAAGCTGCAGACTCGCCAGAAATAAAAACACTTGAGCAAGCATTAGCTAAAACCCCTGATGATGTTGAAATTATCCATAAACTTGCTGCGCAATATAGCCAAGTTAATCGTTATCAAGATGCCCTTGCATTATTATTTAAACGAGTACAAAAGCAGCCTAGCGACGATGAAAGCAAACGCTTGTTACTTGATGTAATGAAAGCATTACCTGATGGTGATCCGTTGGCCAGTCAATACCGCCGCAAGCTTTATACATTAATGTATTAAGCATAACTTTTGGGTGAAGAAGAGCTTTTTACGCTGTTTCAGCCAATTAACCCCCTCCTAGCCACATAGTATATATTTCAGCTAAGTAAGTGAGTACTTGCTTAGCTGAAATAATTTTACTGTACTCCCTTTACATTCTAGTGTCTAAACCATCAATTTATCACTTTTAATTTCAACGAATTAACTGATTCTTACTTCAAACCCACCAAGCGCTTGTTTGCTTTTTAAACGATTACTGCTTATTTTTAATAATGAAATAGCATAAAAAATGATTGCTATATTGACTTTATATGATAATAATATGTAAATAACTTGTTAAAACCTTTGAGTTGGGCACAGGTGTTATTATTCGATCGCTATGGTATGAGTAAGGGATTAGCTGTAAATGTAGTGTTAATTTTAGTTTTTAGCGTGATTAGTCGTAGATATGTCAGAACAGCTTAATGAAGATTTAATTCCTTTTCGTACTATTATTCTCAGCTTAATTTCGTATGCTATGCACCCGAAATTAGATACCTTAATAGAAAAACTCACGCCGAATGAAATTGCAGCGACACGCTTTTTAATTAAGGTTGAAATTAAGCGCCTTGCTCGTCCATGCCCTTATGTACTCGATTTTCGCAGCTATTTTGATGATTGTGAAAAAGTACACCACAACAATATTTGCCATTATCTTGATGAAATCTCGAAAACATTATTCTTAGACAGTGTCGAAAAAAATAATGGCTTATTTAGTATGAGTTTGTTTAATGAAATTAATACACATGCCAAGCAACGTCATATTGAAAAAGTTAAACAAGAGAATGCATTAAAAGCATTAAAAGCTGGTCAAGGCCCAGTGCCAAGTGATCCATTAAAAACCTTTACTTTGATTAATGATAATTTTTGCCAAGATCCTATTATTGATCTTGAGTCTAAATGTAGAATTTTTACCTATGATCCCTTAGGCATGTCACGTAAAGGCAAAGAAGAAATTGGCTTACCTGCCACTCTTGTTGATTTAAATTTAGGTAATTGCGTACTAAAAGCTGATTATCAAGCGATAGATGAAGCATGCGAGGATGTATTTTTATGGTTTTATGATCATAGTGAACATTTAGGCATAGAAAAAGAAATTGTATTACAGTATCACCTTGAAGATTTCAAACACTCAAAAGGTAAAAAGCATACGCAGTATCGCTTAAAGCTTAATAAAAGCTCTGAAAGCAAAATGATCAACCAACTATCAGAGCTACTCACTAAAAAAGTGCAATGTTATAGCCAGCTACAAAGTAATCAAATTCAGCCACTTATTGACTCTATTCTTGCAAAAAGCCATGAACAATTTTTTATGGCTAAAAGCCCTGATATTGCCATGTTGTGCACACAACACCAAACAGTATGGTATCCATCGTGTGGTTTACATACTAAAAGCAATGAAGATTTATGGCAGTTTTTTTCATGTGATAGTGTTGATAATTTATTACCAAATTTATTTACTTATACAGAATTACAAGCGGCGTTATCTGCTAAAAAAGACTTTGATCAATATGCTTATATTTTAAAGCATCAATACCATGAAAATGAACAACCTAAAGCACAATTTATCATTCTTTGGCAGTCGCAGTTAACCAGTAAAAAAGCGCAAGAATTACTGAAAAAATATATTTTAAATGGTAATTATCGACATATTCGCTTAAAGCTTACAACCGTTAATGCTCAACAAGATGCATATAACCCGAGTGCTTTGCCAAGCCATATTAACCCTGTGCTTGCGCTGCTTAATCGCCCGATTAATATGCAAGTAAATAAAGTGCTCACTTGTAGTAATTATTTTGCTCAATTGTCTGATGTAACTGACATTAATGAGGTATTGGCTCTAAAGCAGGCGTTGAAGGTACCGAGTATTTCGCTACCAACAACGCAAGCAATAAAGTGCCCTGTACGTTACCAATTACCAATCATTAAAGCAGCGGTTGCCATGGAGCAGGTAGAAGTAAAAGTAAATGATTTTCGCTCTGAAGATCGTTTTGATTATGCACTGACATTACGCTTAACTCGTCATGGTAAAACGGCCTGTAAAATAGCTGGTGTTACCAATAATATCTCCACAAAAGGTTTGTCTATTGCG
>WFQC01000115.1 GCA_015487235.1 Alteromonadaceae bacterium | reverse complement strand
AAGCGTTCTGATCGCGGCGCTTCTTTGTATTAAGGGTTATTCCCTTAAAAAAAGGAGCAACAAGAAGCAGGACGCTTTTCGGTGAACCCGAAGGGCAACGTTTGTTTGTCATTTCTACTACGTTGTCGCCTGCTTGTGTGGAATAACCACACCACACAGACTCCGCCTTGTATAAATACCAAACAAACTGTTGCAAAAATATACTCCAAAGATAAACACGCCCTAGACATTATGCCTAATGAACTCTATGCTTTAGCAAAAGGTTATTGTGATAATAGCCTCGCTTTTCTTTATCAAGAGATTAAAAATAATAAGCATGTCTGATATTTCTGAAGGTGAAGAACTTTATATAAAAGAACAAAGCCTACGCTTGGTTGTCGCCAACCTCAAAAAAGTAGTTTATATTTTCCCTTTAACGATGACGGTACTTGCCTCATTATTTTGGCCGTATATTGATGGCTTGGTTATATTAATTTGGCTTGCTTGTGTTTATGGTATTAGTGCTTATCGTGCTTGGGTACATAAACAGATAGAAAACAGTGTTATAAAAGCTGAGAACTACGCATTATTTTTAAATAAAATGCTCTTACTTGATTTTGCTTCTGGCTTGATATTAGGTGCAAGCGGCTATTCTTTACTGTTTATCCCTCAAGAGTTGCAGTGGCTGTTAATGTTAGTTTTTGCTACCATCAGTATGAATGTTGTTGCGGCACAATCAGCAATCAAAATATCGGTACTTACGTTTAATATTCCACTCTATAGCAGTTTTATCTTATGGTTATTTATTGCTGGCGAGCAACTTAATTATATTTTAATTACGTTAATATTATTACATGCTTTATTTTTATTTGGTCATTTTAAAGCCTTGTATCAACATATTACTCAAGGTTTTAAACTCACCTACCACAATAAAAAACTTGCTTATGAATTGGTCGACAAAAACCAGCAATTGTTGTTATCAAATCAACAAATTAAAGCCGCTAGCCTAGCTAAATCACAATTTATTGCTGGTATAGGTCAGCAATTAGCAGTGCCTTTACAAGGGTTATTAACACAGCTCGATAAAAGTCAGCAAGCATTTCAATTGTCAGACATTAAGATCCAAATAAAAAACGCGCAAACAGCAGGTAATGCATTATTAGCCTTACTTAATGATCTACTCGATGTAAATCGCTTAGAACAAGGTGTTATTTGCGCTGAAACCGAATTATTTGAGGTAAGAAGTCATTTTGAAAATATTGCTGCACTGGTGGCATTAAGCGCTGAGCATAAAGGCTTACTTCTATACTGTAATATTTATGCCAATGTACCTAAATATATCGAAAGTGATGCGTTGCGTTTAACGCAAATAACGCTTAATTTACTTACTAATGCGATAAAATTTACTAAACAAGGTGAGGTGGGGCTAACTATTTTTACACAGCTTGTTGAAGGTAAAATGCACTTGGTTATTGAAGTAAATGATACAGGGATAGGTATTAATGACACCTTAAAGCAAATTATCTTTCAACCTTTTGTGCATGGAGAGTCAAAGGTTGAACGCGTGGGAAATGGTTTAGGTTTAGCGATCAGCCAAGCCTTATGCCAGTTACTTGGTGGGTCAATACAACTTCTTTCAGAAGAAAACAAAGGCTCTATTTTTAGTTGCTATATTCCGATTCTAAGCCAAAAAAATGAAGACATAACAGTTACTTCCTCACAAAAAGTCTTATTAATTGAAAAGCATTATAAATATAAGCAAAGCATTATTAATCAATTACGCTATTTAAAAATTCCTTTTGACTTAGTTGCTAGTGCGAAAGAAGCTATGCCTATTTGTGCAAACCAAGATAAATATCAAGCCGTTATTATTGGTGAGCAAGAAAAATTACAGCAAAAGCTACTCATAAATTTGTGTCAACGTATTAAATTAAAAGCGATCGTATTAACACCAATTAGTCAACTTGATCGCTTTAATGAAGCTGTTATTCAATTGCATTATCCATTAAAAACGGATGATCTTGTGCAAGCTTTAAGTACCGAGAAATAGTTCCTACAATAACAACGCATACTTTAATGGGTTGTAGGAGCCACTCCCGTTGCAGGGTTATCAGCTAAACCTATTTCTCTGGCATGTTGCTCAAAACTTTTATTTTTCCAGAAAAAAGCGCCGGGCATGGTGGTTGGGATCACCAATACATAAAAGAGTGCACGACTTATAATAGCGCTAATTAGGTTAACAAAGGCTAATACAAACCAAAATAAAGTAATCGTTGTGCTATGGTTTTCTGTCGTCGTTAATTGAACTATGAGCAATACACTCGTTGAGAGTATTGTAAATAGTAGTAAATAATTTCTTAGCCAATAACTTTTACCAAATACCGTGCGCTGTATATAGTGCGCAGCACCGCCTTCATTATTACTGTTGTTCATTGCTCGACTATGCGCTATCAGACCAATACCCTCAAGCAATACTCCACTAAGTAAGGCTAAGGTAAATACCAATAATGCTTGCTGACTATTTTGCTCAGTAAAATGCAAATAAGGTAATACGATTAAAGCACTTAATAGTGCACCTAGTGATAAACTGTTGCCCGCAAAAGCGGTGGTTGTTTGCCAATGATGCCAAAAAGGGCGCGCTTTAATTTGGTAACATTGGTTCATATAATACAAACCAGCGAAACCAGCCACTAAAGCTAATATTGCGCTGAATAGCTGTAATTGTTCAACAGGTAGTGTATTTGCTATGGCGTGCATATTGAGTGTTGTTAGCTTGGCTATGACTTGATTAAGCCATTGATTTTTCATGGCCGAAAAAAGTGCTGCTAGCCCCACGAAAGTTGAGAACAAGGCTAAACCAAAACCTTCTCTGCTCATAGGTGAATAACGTAGGTTATTAAAACCGCGGTAAAAGCGCATAGGTTTACCTAAATGGGTTACGCTCATTAATAACGCGAAGCTCATAATACCAACAGACAGTAAACTAAAAGGCATAAAAATATCAGCATGAATAAAATGCACAAAAGTTGAAATATTGAATAGAGCAGCAACAAGTACAATAAAAAACATGCCATAGGCCGCTTGGGCTAATAGGGTAAAAGCAACTAAGGGGTTTTCTTTACTGTTAAGTTTATTAAAACTCCACTGTTTGGTTTTTCCTTGGGTTTGATCTACAACAGGTTTGAAATCTCCTTGTTGATCTTTAACGTATTTTATTGCTACAGAGTCGGTTCGATTCATTTCTAGGGGCATATCTTTGGTTTGTTGAAAGCGAATATTGGGGTGAGTAATACTCGGATCGGGAAAACCAGGAATAGAGGTTTTACATTGCTGGCGGTTTTCAGGAATATTTTCGATCACACCAAAATCAAGCGCATTACCAACACAAGCTGACACACAGGCAGGTTTTAAACCTTCTTCTAAACGATCAACACACATATTACATTTTGAAACTTGCCCTTTTATAGGGTCAAGTTGAGGTGCATTGTAAGGGCAAACCCAAGTGCAGTAACCGCAACCAAAACAGGTTTCAGGGTCTTGTAATACCGCGCCATATTCAGCGTGTTTAGTATAAGCTCGGGTGGGACAACCTTTTAAGCAAACGGGATCATCACAATGGTTACAAGCCATTGAAATATTTAAACGCTGATAGTCAGGATAACTGCCTCCTTCAACATAGCCAACACTACGAAAAGCGATATGAGCAGGGTTATTGTTTTTTTCAGAACAAGCAGCTTCACATGCATGACAACCAATACAATTATCGGCATTGAAGAAAAAACCATGCTGTTTATTACGGTGAGGATTTGCCCCCACTTTGGGATTATTATTAATAAATAGCGAACGGTTTTTAGATAAATTAGGGCTTTCTCTATCGGTAATATCTAATAAATCTATAGGTTTGCCATAACGGTTTTTAATTTGACTATCCTTGTCTTGTAATTTGGCATAATGCGGTTCATTTTCTCGCTTTTGCCATAACGGCTCAGATGGGCTTTTCGCCGACGATTGTTGTTTTTTAGGATCAAATGCTTGTACGGCATCAGTATTTTTATAGGCTTTATACATGATTAATTTCCTTAGAAACGACGGCGTTGTAAGTTTATGGTGGCGGCGTGTTTTTGATCGATTGCCGTTATTTTCACTGCTGCTTGTTTAAATGCGGGTTGGCGAGAATGTGGATCTAACAGCCCTAAAGTAAGTCGATTAACACAGTCATGATAATGAAAAGGAATAAAAACCATATTAGGCGGTACACGATGTGTTAGTTGTGCCATAACGACAGCATCGCCACGGCGACTCACCAAACGTACATAGCTTTGGTGTGTTACGCCTAATTTTTGTGCCGCATCTGGGTTTATTTCCATATAAGGCGTTGGGCTAAACTTATTGCAATTGCCTATTTTTCCAGTACGAGTGCGGGTATGAAAATGCTCCACAACACGTCCACTATTTAACCAAAAAGGGTATTGCTGGCAAGGTTGTTCATTATTGTTGAAAAAGTTAATAGCAATTAAATTAGCTTTACCTGAAGGGGTTGCAAATACCCCGTTTGTATATAAACGAGCTTCACCAGTTAAATGATGTTCTCCTTCACGGCAAGGCCATTGAATTCCTCTTGCTTTTTCAATGTTGTCATAACTCATCGCTGAAATATCTAAGGTTTTATGGCCTTTTGATAACTGTTTCATTTCTTCAAAAGCGCCTTCAGGCGTTTGAGGAAAAGCAACCTTGTTACTAGGATTAAAGCGTTCAGCCATCTGATTAAAAATCCAAAAATCAGTTTTTGAATTGGCAAAAGGCGGTAGTACATTACGGGTTAAATTAACGCGCCGTTCAGTATTAGTATGACAACCTTCTTTTTCAGCCCAAACTGCTGCAGGTAAATAAACATGGGCGTATTGATTTGTTTCAACATCTTGATAAACATCTTGTACGATTAAAAATTCTAACTTTTCAAGTGCCTTGCGAATTCTTGCGGTATTAGGCATAGACGTCATGGGGTTGGTAGCTATTAGCCACAAACCTTTAATTTCACCGGTTTCTATGGCAGCAAAAATATCGGTTTGTGAAAGACCACGTTTTTTAGGTAAAAAGCTTTCTTCTATACGCCAAAAATTTGCAACTTCCTTTCTTTCGGTAGAATTTTCTAAATAACGATAACCGGGTAATCCTGAGCATGATGACCATTCTCGTGTGCCCATTGCATTACATTGCCCTGTTATTGATAAACTTGTGCCGCCTTTTTTACCGATATTACCGGTGATCAGGTTAAGGTTATTAATATTTACAACCCCATCAGAACCATGGGTTGATTGATTAATGCCCATGGTCCAAATGCTCATGGCTGAGGGGGCTTTGGCATAAAGACGAGCAACTGTGCGAATTGTGTCTTCATCAATACCACAAATATGCTGTGCAGATTTAGGATCATAATCTTGCACAACACGTTTTATTTCATCGAAACCATGGGTATTTGCCTCGATATAGGACTGATCTTGCAAGTTCTCATCTAAAATAACATAAAGCATCGCATTAATGAGTACACAATCTGTCCCCGGAGTGATGGGTAAGTGAATATCAGCAAACTGGGCAAACATAGTGACACGAGGATCAACAACAATTAAAGGAAACTTGCGTTTTTCTAAAGCCTCTTTTAAGCGCCAATAAATAATGGGATGCTGCTCGGGTAAATTAGAGCCAAAAGCCATTAAACAATGGGTATGTTCAAAGTCATCATAACAGCCTGGTGGGCCATCTAAGCCAAAAGAGCGTTTATAACCACTAACCGCTGAGGCCATGCAAAGGGTGGTATTACCATCATAATTATTAGTGCCAATACAGGCTCTGACAAGCTTGCCTAATGTATAAAACTCTTCGGTTAATAATTGACCTGTCGAGACAATGGCAAAGGCATCACGTCCATATTTTATTTGAATGTTTTTTATTTGTTCTGCACTATGATCTAAGGCTTTTTGCCATGAAGTAGGTAAAAAAGGTTCAAAGTGTTGTGTTCTTATTAAGGGCTCTGTACCACGACCTGCACTGTCAAATAATTCATGCTCTAATAAACCTTTAATGCACAGTTTACCGCGATTAACGTCAGCCTCGGCATGGCCACGCGTGGTGATAATTTGTTGATTTTCGTCTAAACCAATTTCGATGGAGCACCCAGTTGAGCAGTAATTACAGGTGGTATATTTCCATGCTTTTACTTTTTTATCAGGAATAATAATAGGTTTTCTATTTTTACGTCCAAATAGCATTGTTGCCCTTATTACGTGTAAAGTGATTGATAATTATTATGATTTGCAAGAATGCGACCAAATAATAAAACTATTAATTTCATGCAGTTATGGTTTGATGAACTTCATTAACTGTTACAAAAAAGTGCTTGCGCATTATTTTGGTGCATGCGATAACAGCATGTGACAAGAAAGGTTGATGTACGGATGTACACTTGCTCTTAATAAATAGAATGAAATAAGGAAAAATGATGCGCTGCCATGAAATAGACTACAAAATTATCGGTGAATCAATGCAAA
Organism: Alteromonadaceae bacterium; assembly: GCA_015487235.1. Taxonomy (GTDB): domain Bacteria; phylum Pseudomonadota; class Gammaproteobacteria; order Enterobacterales; family Alteromonadaceae. The sequence goes on along the minus strand of WFQC01000115.1, from coordinate 1,033 downwards.
TGGTTGAAATAGAGTTAGATCCTAGTGAAACCGTTATTGCTGAAGCGGGTGCTATGAACTATATGGAAGATGGCATTAATTTTGAAGCAAAAATGGGTGATGGCTCTGATGTAAACCAAGGTTTTATGGGAAAATTATTTTCAGCAGGAAAACGTATGCTAACAGGTGAGTCATTATTTATGACACACTTTACCAATGAAGGGTTAGGTAAAAAACATGTGGCTTTTGCTGCACCTTTTCCGGGTTCGGTTGTGGCCATAAACCTTGCAGAAATTGGGGGAGAAATTACCTGCCAAAAAGATTCCTTTTTATGTGCAGCTTTAGGGACTAAAGTCGATATTGCCTTTAATAAACGCCTAGGAAGCGGTTTTTTTGGTGGTGAAGGCTTCATTTTGCAACACCTACAAGGTGATGGTATGGCATTTGTTCATGCCGGTGGCACCGTGATAGAAAAAGAATTAAAAGGTGAAACATTACGCTTAGATACAGGCTGTTTAGTTGCCTTTAGTAGCGGTATTGAATATTCCATTGAAATGACCAAAGGTTTAAGAAGTATGTTTTTTGGTGGTGAAGGCTTATTTTTAGCCACACTCAGTGGTCATGGAAAAGTATGGATCCAATCGTTACCTTTCTCTCGTCTTGCTGATCGTGTTATTCAACATGCGCCGAAATTAGGTGGTAGTTACCAAGGAGCAGTAAGTTGAACCAAGAGAATTAAACTTATGCAAAGCCTTTGAAAGTTTTTACATTGGCTGTTAACAATTTACGCTTTCTTAACAGCCATAGTATTAATAGTTTCTAAGTTTTTGTTGTTTTTTTAATGCATAGTCTAATTCATCGGGATATAAAATAAGCCCTTGCTCGGCATGGTTGGGAAAAACTACAATGGCTAAATCATCCTCTATTAAGCCTTGAGTCCAACGACTAAACCATTTATTAAGCGATATAGCTTCAGGCTTACAATGCTGCCAATCGTTGTTGATCCATTGTTGAGCGAATGCTTTGCTTGGCCAAATGGGAATACAATCTTCTT
>WFQC01000114.1 GCA_015487235.1 Alteromonadaceae bacterium | reverse complement strand
GGCAATAAAATTAAAGTCAATTCACCCGATGGCAAGTGTACTAATTTACATTGGTTATGGGATGAGTGTTTAATTACGCGTGAGAAAAAAGATAAGCAACAATGGCTTAATATACTTTCTCAACGCTGGCAAACTAGCCCTGTAATGCAATGGCAAAAAAGTGATCAATGGCAATGGGCTAACGAGTCGTTACAACTCGTAAGACAACCTGCACTGGGTTATTGTGCTATTAGTAATGGCGTTTGTTTAATGAATAACGATGCTAGTCAGCTTTATAATGCTCAATATCAAGAAAGGTTTTCTGCTGTGGTGCAAGAAAGAATGTTAAAAGCTGCAATACGCTTAGCACAGCAATTAGAAACATCACTATAAAGCTGATTTGATAACAGTTTGCTTTATTTTTACATCAGGCAAACTGTTATGCCCTAGGCTTCTTCTTTTAGCCACCGCGCTACTGTTTTGGCAAAATACGTTAGAATGCCGTCGGCACCCGCTCGCTTAAAGGCTAATAATCCTTCCATTATACAAGGCTTTTCGGCTAACCAACCCTGTTGAATTGCAGCCATGTGCATAGCATATTCGCCACTCACTTGATAAGCATAAGTCGGTACTTGAAAGGTATCTTTAACACGACGCACAATATCTAAATACGGCATGCCGGGTTTAACCATAACCATATCAGCTCCTTCATGAATATCTTGTGCTACTTCATGTAAGGCTTCATCACTATTAGCAGGATCCATCTGATAAGAGTATTTATTTCCACCTTTAATATTACTGGCAGAGCCAACTGCATCACGAAAAGGGCCGTAATAATTAGACGCGTATTTTGCTGAATAAGCTAAAATACGTGTATTTACAAAACCCTGTTCTTCTAAGGTCTGGCGAATTGCACCAACACGACCATCCATCATATCAGAGGGCGCTACAACATCAGCACCCGCCTGTGCATGAGATAAGGCTTGTTTAACCAATATTTCTTTGGTGGCCTCATTTAATACATAGCCTTCGTCAACACCTTCAGTACCGAGAATGCCGTCTTGACCATGTGTTGTAAAAGGATCTAAAGCAACATCGGTGATCACACCTAATTGTGGAAATTTTGCTTTTAACGCCCTAACAGTGCGTTGTGCCAAACCCTCAGGGTTGTATGCTTCTTCAGCCATTAATGATTTTTTATCCATCGGCGTTACAGGGAAAATCGCAATGGCAGGAATACCTAAATCAACTAGCTCTTGTGCTTCTTCTAATAATAAATCGATACTTTTACGCTCAACACCAGGCATAGAAGCAATTGCTTCTCGTTGATTTTCACCTTCGAGTACAAAAACAGGATAAATTAAATCATTAACTGTTAGTTGATTTTCACTCATTAGGCGTCTGGAAAAGTCATCTCGGCGCATACGACGAAGTCGTCTTGCAGGGTATTGTCCAAAAGCATTATTCATATTTTTCTCCGTAACTCAAGGGATAGACTCACTTAACAGCGTGAGTTATAAATCTTCAATAGCAAATTGCCATGTTTGATTCCGACCATTATTTTTAGCTAAATAAAGCGCTTTATCGGCTGCTGCAAATATTTTTTCAGGGCTGGCCTCTGGCTGTTGATTATAAGTACTAACACCACAACTAATGGTGATATTTAAGACTATGTCATCGTATTCAAACTTAGTTTGACTGACTTTTTGTCGTAGGCTCTCGGCAAATTCTATTGCTCCTAGGGTATCGGTATCAGGTAATATTAAACAAAACTCTTCACCACCATAACGACAGCCAATATCAGCACTACGGCGTAAACTTTCTTTAATAATACTTCCTAATTGTTGTAAGCAATAATCACCCGCCTGATGTCCGTAGGTATCATTAATTTTTTTAAAGTGATCAATATCAATAAGCACAATACTTAAACTGGTTAAGTTACGTTTACTACGTCGAAACTCTGCTTGAATTTTTTGATCATAATAACGGCGATTATTTAGGCCTGTCAGTTCATCTAAGGTATTTTTTCTGGCTAACTCTTGGTTAGCGGCTTCTAATTCTTGTAAAGCTATATTCAATTCGAGCGTGCGCTCTTGCACGTGTTGTTCAAGTAGCTCTTGCGTTTCTTTTTGCAAAGCAATTAATTCATTTTGTGCATTTTTAGAGTTAATAGCATTTTCTAAGGCTTGTCGTTGAGCAATTTCTTTTTCTTTTATTTCATAGTAATACTGACGGCTTAGCAAAAAGCTGATCAAAAGACCATTTACCCAAAAAGCACTATAGAAAACGGCATTTCTAAACTCTAAAATAGTAATGCCAAGCCAGAAAGAGCTAGAAACAATAATAATGATAAAAATAAGCTGTAATACCGAAATAATAGCCAAAAGGTTACCTAAACGGTTATGACTACGAATTAAACGAATGGCGGTATAAATAAGCAGCAGAGACTCTGTAATATATAGCACGATCATTAACGATAAATTCGTCGCGATAGGCAACCAAAAAACCAACGGAATATACAGTAAGTTAAACCAACAAAAATAACGAATAACACGAGCAAGCTTGGGATGCTCATGTGATAAATTAAATAATTCGATCACAAACCATAAAAACAAGACCGACGATAAGGCACTTAATATCGGTAAATCTACCGCCCTTAAATGAGGTAAATCAGGTAATAAATAATGAATATTCCAGCCGAGGATCACAGCCAGCAACAAAGCTCTCGTTATAAAATAGCCTGTTAGTAATAAAGCACTTTTTAAACCGCTCGCAAAAAACCATAATAACTCAACTAAGGCTAAACAAATCATTCCACCTATTGCAATACCTGAGCTTAATTGGCTCATGTTGTTTTCATTTATAAAGGTTTCTTTATCATAAATATTTGCGGTTAATTTAATATCATCTTCAGATAACACATATAAATACAGTACTAGCTTGCTTTTAGCAGGTATCGATAAATGAGATAGTTGTATATTGCTGTTACTTAACAGCAATGATTGTGCTACAACCTTTTCATCATTAAGGCGACTATATAGGCGAGTTTTAACAACCAGAGGATGGTTCGCCATAGAAAAATAGAAAACTTTTTCTTTTGCGGCACGATTAGCTAATTCAATCAGAAACCAACTGCCGTTTTTTGAGCCTGAAACCGTTAAAGCCGCTTGATGTTTGCGTTGCCAATAACTGTTATCAAGCTCAACAACAGCGTCTATTGATAAAGCTTGTTCACCTGCAACACTAAGTTGCCAGTAGTCATCAATAATTTGTTTGTCTTTAATATTATCAAGTAGGTAGCTTGAAGCAGCCTCAGATAGAGGGCTAAACAGCAGAAGTAAAAAAATAAGTTGTTTAAACATTTTTTACCTCTCTATTGATGATGTTAATTGAAAAACACGACGCGCATTTTGTTCACTGTAATAAATAATGTCTTGCGCTGAATATTGCGTTTTTTCAGCTAATATTTTCACTATATAAGGTAAATAGCAAGGTTCATTACGACGATTTTTTGGTTTTTCAACAATATTACGCGGTAATAAATAAGGCGCATCAGTTTCAATCATCAAGCGTTCGAGAGGAATATATTTCACAATATCTTGTAATGCTTTACCGCGACGTTCATCACAAACCCAGCCCGTTATGCCAATATACATGCCTGCATCTAAACATTGTAATAACTGCTTTTTATCTCCTGTAAAACAGTGTGATACCATTGCAGGAACTGTATTAAAATAAGGTTTTAGTAAAGAAAACCATTGATTAAAGGCATCTCGTTGATGCAAAAAAAGCGGCATTTTAAGCTGAGCGGCTAATGCTATTTGTGCTTCAAATATTCTGATCTGACTTTCTTGAGAGGAAAAATTGCGATTAAAATCTAAACCACATTCACCAATGGCTTTAATGAAAGCGCTTTGTGCTAATTGAGTAAGCTTATCAATAAAATTTTCATCTACCTGTTCGGCATCATGAGGATGAATACCTGCCGTGCTATATAATGGAAAATCAATCTTTTCACACAAGGCTAAAGCCTGACGACTACTTTCAATGCTTGTGCCTGTTACCAGCATGGTATTTATACCCGCTTGACGAGCACGCTCAAGTACTTGCTCAAGATCTTGCGCAAAACGAGAGTTAGTTAGGTTTACACCAATATCAATCACAAGCTTTTATCATTTATAAGGTTTATTTTATTCTTTTTGCACGAACGCTGCGTTTAGATCCTTTTTTCTTGATATAAAAAGCATTTAATACGCCTCTTCTTATCACAACAACATCACCTGCTTTAAACTTTACGCCAGTAGCCAACTCGGTGGCATGCCATACTTGGCCATTTTCAAAAATAAGACGCCATTTTTTTCTTAAGCTAAGTTTAGCCGACTTTACAACAAACTCTACCTGATCAAACTCTTGGACTTCTTTTGATTTAAGATGTTCCCGACCAAAATTACTCTCTAACGTTTTTAATGGTTTACTTGCTAGCACTTGCTCTGCAGGAGGAGTTTTAACCGCTAAGCTAGGAGCTATTTGGGCTTCAGGCTCTTTTGCTAACGGCTGAGTTTGACTTTGCGCTTGTTCAACTGGCTTAGTAAGCAAAATGTTTTTAACAGCATTATCAAAACAAAGTAAGCGCTTACTGTCTGAATTTATAGTGGCGCATTGCTGTAAAACATCGGTAAGTGTTTGTGCCGAAACAACAGTAGTCCATAAGCTAAATGCGATAATTATTATTTTTTTAAGCATATATTATTACTCTTTTATTTCATCATTTACGTCATCTTCGTCTTCATCATTTTCATCTGCTGTGCTTTTACGATAAAACGAAGCAACAACAATACCGACTTCAAACAACAACAACATTGGCACAGCTAACAAGGTTTGAGAAATAATATCAGGTGGTGTAAGTAACATACCCACAACAAAGGCACCTACAATAACATAAGGACGTTTATTTCTTAAATTGTTAGGTGTGGTCGCACCTGTCCAGCAAAGCAGAACAATAACAACAGGTATTTCAAAAGCGACCCCAAAAGCAAAAAAGAGCTTTAATACAAAATCAAGGTAGCTACTTATATCAGTAGCAATAGTAACGCCTTCTGGAGCAACCGAAGTAAAAAAAGCAAAGATAATAGGAAAAACCACATAATAGGCGAAAACAATGCCTGCATAAAATAAAGCGGTACTACCAAACATTAACGGGGCGATTAAACGTTTTTCTTTACGGTATAAGCCCGGCGCAACAAATCCCCAAATTTGATACAAAATAAAAGGGATCGCCAAGAAAAAAGAAAGCACGAGTGTTAGTTTAAAAGGCGCAAAAAATGGCGAGGTAACATCTGTTGCGATCATTTGAGTACCTTGCGGCATCGTTAATAATAAAGGTTTTGCTAAATATTGATAAATATCTTGTGAGAAATAAGCCAGTGAGGCAAAAACAATAAGTACACTTAATGCAATACGCAATAACCGTGTTCTTAGTTCCAGCAGATGGTCAAATAATGTATATGATTCAATTGATGAGGTCATTCAGTTGGCTTATTATTTTGCTCAGTTAATATGTTTTTATCTTTATTATCAGTTTGGGGTTCTGTCATGGTTTCTTTCTTTAAATAAGGTTGTGTAACCATAGCAGCGGCTTCTTGTAAAGATTTAACCGACTCAGCAACTTCAGGTGTTAAGTTTTGCATATTTTGCTCTTCAGCTTTTTTTAAATTGCTGTGTAGCTCATGAATACGCAATTCTTCTGAGAGTTCTGTTTTAAGGTTGTTACTGATTTGTTTAACGCCTGAAATCCAGCCTCTAACCGTTCTAATGGCTACAGGAAGACGCTCAGGCCCTAAAACAACTAAGCCTATTATAGAAATCAGTACTATCTCCCAAAAGCCAATATCAAACATAGTTTATGCCTGATCTTTTTCTGCAACAGTACTTTTTTCTGCGGTAGAGTCTTTTGTGGCTTTATTTTCTAATGCCGTATTTTCTTTATCGTCATCACTTACCGCTTTTTTGAAACCCTTAATCGCGCCACCTAAATCACTACCTAAACCACGCAATTTTTTGGTACCAAAAAGTAAAATAACAATAACAACAATAATTAAAAGTTGCCAAATACCCATATTACCCATAAATTTCTCCTATAATGATAATGTGTTCATTTTACTTCAAATCGAAATCTATCACTACAAAGTAGAATGAATATAGCTGCTTATTATAAGGTTTCATTAGTAAAAAGCACCTATTACCCCTGATTTATTTGAGATAAAACAATTTTAGTTAGTTCTTATATGCTTAGATTACCACTATTATTTTTAATGCTATTTTTGTGTAGTGCACTTACCTACGCTGGCGATACACAAAGTGAAAAAAATCAACCGCCATCGACACAGGAAGGAACAGGCGAAAAGAGTCATGAAAAAGAAGCTATTACACCACAAACAGCAACACCAAGCGATGATTGGAGCAACACGCTTCACGACAGCATAGCCAACTCTGTCTATCAATCAGCCCTGTGGTTTGATAGTTTTTTTACTGAAAATGATGCTGAACAGCAAACCCCTAAAACTAGCGCTAAAATTCGTTTAGGTTGGTTACCTAAACGCCGTGACCTTACAGAAACAGAAGTAAAATTTCGCTTAAAAGTATCGTTGCCTAATTTAAAAAATAAAACAGATCTGATCTTTTCAGACGACAGCGATGATAACTTAGGTGATTTACCCTTAGAGTCTAGTGATATTCGCACCAGTACAGACCAAGAATCTTTCAGTGCGGCTATTCGCTATATTCAAAAGAGAGAAGTAAATCACTTTATTGATTATCGTTTAGGGATCTCAAGTGCTGATGTATTTATTAGAGCACGCCATAAACGCCGTTTCTTTTGGTGGAAAAAACATGGTTTTAAATTAGAACCATCACTATATTATTTTGTACAAGACGGTTTTGGAGCAAAACTATTATTAGAATATGACTATCAAATTGACCAAAGCAATCAATATCGTATCAATTACACCGTCAGAGCTTCTGAAAGTTTTCAAGGAGAAAAATGGAAACAAGGTAGCTACCATTTAAAACAATTATCAGACAATAGAGCTGCCGCTTTAGGTCTGGTTGTTGAAGGGCGTTATCATTCTGATCAAGGAAGTTATATCGACAAATATACCTTCAGTTACCGTTATCGCTTTAATGCACTTAGAAGCTGGTTGTTTTTTGAAGTAGAACCTTTTGTGGAATGGGCTAAAAAAGAAGACTTTACTGCAAGCCCTGGCATCGCTTTGCGTATTGAAGGGTATTTTCAAAAAAATTAATCCTGATAAACACCATCTAAGCACTATGCACAACTAATAATGCCCTTGAGATTATTTTTATCATCATGGTTAAACTTTTCTGGCATGTTAATAAAATAACCTTGACCAAATTCACAACCCGCTGCCTGTACTTTAGCTAAAACCGCTTGACTTTCAATACCTTCAGCTACTAAGCGATAACCAAATTGCTCACCTAAACTACTTAGCGCCCTAATAATAGAAAGGTTCTTCTCACTCGAGTGTAGCGAATGAATAAAGTCGCGATCTAATTTAATAAATTCAAAAGGATAATCACATAAAAAAGTCATCGAAGACATACCCGCACCATAGTCGTCAAGCGCTAACCTTACACCGGTTTCTTTGAGCTTTTTCAACGATTTTAGCGCCTGTTCTGGGTGTTTACTAAACGCCGCTTCATCAAACTCTAAAATCAGTTTTTCAGGGAAATTAGTATATTGATTAATCGCATTAATGAGCTTAGTTAACAGGTTAGCTTGCGAGATATGCCGTTCCGACAAGTTAATTGAAATAAAAGAGTGAGCATACTCTTTATTAAACTGCCAAGCAGAAAACTGTGCACACACCTGTTGTACAACCCAGTCTTCAATTTCTAATAAAATACCTGTTTCTTCAGCAACAGTTAAAAAACTTTCTGGTAGCAACAAACCCTTATCGGGGTGTTTCCAGCGTAAAAGTGCTTCAAAACCAATAGTTTTAGTATTAGTTAAATTTAAAATGCGCTGATAATGAAGTTCGAACTGCGACTGTTGTAAGGCCGTTCTCAACTCTTGTTCTAAAGTAAGGTTGGCTAATAATTGCTCGCGCATGCTGGTATCAAAAAAGACATATCGGCCACGACCTAAACTTTTCGCTTGATACATTGCCGCATCAGCGTCACGCAAAACCTCACTGGCATTTTTATAATGAGATGAACAATTAGCAATACCAATACTGGCACTGGAATAAACCGTATTGCCACCTAAATCGAAAGGTTTTTCGACTTCACTGGTAATACGTGCAGCAATTTCTTCAATGTCTTCTTGTTGGTGAATACTATCAAGTAAAATAACAAATTCATCACCCCCTAAACGTGCCAATACATCATTTTCACGAATGCATTTTTTCAGGCGAGCAGAAATTTCAATTAAAAATTGATCGCCAGCATGATGCCCTAATGTATCGTTAATCATTTTAAAGCGATCTAAGTCGATAAAAAGTACTGCCGCACGTTGATTAGGGTGACGCTTAATATGACGTAAAGCATGGCTTAGTCGATCAGATAATAGCGATCTGTTCGGTAATTTAGTCAGTGCATCATGATGCGCTTCATAATAAAGACGGTCTTCTGCTTTTCGACGTTCTTCAATTTGCATACGTAAATTGGCATTGCTTGCCTGTAATGCTTTGGTTCGTTCATCTACTAAACGTTCTAATACTTCTTTATTGCGCTGTTTGCGATCTTGTTCTGATTTGCGATTAATTGCAGTAGCAATATGATAGCTAATAAAGCGCATCAGCTCTAAATCTGCCTTTTGATAAGCATGTTCATCACTGTGATGTTGTACAGCCAGCACCCCAGCAGTTTCACCATCAATAACTAAAGGCACAGCCAAATAGGCTTTTGGCATAGGGGCATTGTGACGCTGATATGTAGAATCAAATGACTCTAAAGTGATAGTACCGTCGTCTTGTAAAACCGACATTTTACCTTGACTAATTATAATAGGTTTTGCGGTTTCAATAACTAATTCTGTTAAGCCTTTCGCTCGTACTCTTTGTTTGATTGGTTCAACAGATTCATCAATATAAAAAGGAAACTCAAGCAAGTGCCCTTGTTGAGTAAGTAGTGCAATATAACAGTTTTGCGCATTAATTAATTTATTTAACTCTTGATACAGAGCTTGGTAAAAGGCGGTTAAATCTAATGAGCTCGCTGTAATTTCTGAAATAGCCAATAAGGTTTTATGGATTTTTTCTGCTTTTTTTCGCTCAATAATTTCTTGGTATAGCTTTTGATTGGCTTCTTGCAGTTTTTTTGTGCGTTGCTGAATGCTTTGCTCTAGTAGCTCTCGGCTTTTAACTCGATCAATAGCTACAACAATATATTGTGCAATAAACTGCAATAATTCTAAGTCTCGGTCATCAAAATAATGTTTATCTGAGTAACTTTGCAAGGTTAGTACGCCGATAACTTGTTTCCCTCTGATTAAAGGTACTCCCATCCAATCAACACAATTAGAACCATAGAGTACTATTTCTCCAGCTAGGGCAAGTTGTTTTCTTTGGGCGGCATTACAGTGCAGAGGTTGTTTTTGGCTATAAACTCTACCTGTTAAACTTTCAAGCCAATTGTGATGATCTAAACTGGCTAAGAGGCGTCTTTCTTGTGGATTATGATTATAAGCAAGGGAAAGTTTTTGCTGGGGATTAGTTAAGACAATAAAAAAGCTATCTGCAATAAATAATGACTTGATCACTGATTCAAGTGCAGGGTAAAAAGCTTGCATATCAGTAATTTTACTCGCTAGCTCTGAAAGCTCAAGTAAACTTGACTGCATGTTTTTTACATGACGGTATTTTTTTAATAATGACTTAATTTTAGCTAATCGTTTAGCGGCTAATAAATCACGCTTTTCCCTTGGTGACATCAAAATGTCCAACATCTTAATTTGTATTATTTTTATACAACAAGTCTATCAAAAAAGTGATTTCGTTGGCTAGTCTATTTTTATAAAATTTTTGAGTGTTATTTAGAGTGCCTATGTATTAGTAGAATAATCATTAATACAAAGGGGTACTGCAAACAGTGTACTTTTAGATTGAATAAAATGTAAACTCGAAAGATCAACACACCCTAAACAGAATATTATTAAAGACAAATAAAAACCGGCAGTTATGCCGGTTTTTATAGTGCTTATGGAAGCGACTCAACGGTGGATGATTAGTAGTTAGCCATAGCGCCTTTAAGTTTGTTTAAAGCATTTTTTTCTAACTGTCTAACACGCTCTGCAGAAATTTGATATTTTTCAGCTAATTCCTGCAAGGTTGCTTTATTATCGTTCAACCAACGGGTTTGGATAATATCTTTACTGCGATCATCTAAATTAACCATGGCAGCCATAAGCTGCTGTTGACCATGATCTTCCCAGTTGGCATCTTCAACTAAAGTTGCTAAATCTGACTGCTTATCCTCAAGGTATTGCGCTGGAGAAAAGCTACCACCAATGCTGTTATCATCGTCATCAGTTGATAATTCAAAAGCTTGGTCTTGGTTACTCAAACGAGATTCCATTTCCATCACATCTTTTACACTCACACCAAGCGTATCAGCAACATTGGTTACTTCGTCTTTGCTAAACCAGCCTAAACGCTTCTTATTTTTTCGTAAATTAAAAAATAATTTGCGTTGTGCTTTGGTAGTCGCAATTTTAACGATACGCCAGTTGCGTAAAACATACTCATGAATTTCAGCTTTTATCCAATGTACAGCAAACGAAACAAGGCGTACTCCAACATCAGGATTAAAGCGTTTTACTGCTTTCATCAAGCCAACATTACCTTCTTGGATAAGATCAGCTTGCGGCAAACCATACCCAGAATAACCTTTAGCCACATGAATAACAAAACGTAAATGTGACATGATTAATTCTTGCGCCGCACTTAAATCACCGTCGTTGTACAAACGAGTCGCTAGCTCATGTTCGCGTTCAGCACTTAGCATAGGAATGCTATAAGCCGTTTGAATATACGACTCTAAGCTTCCGCTTTGTGGAACGGTCAATGCCATTTGCATAGAATTACTCATTTAATACCCCCTATTTACACTTGCTTTTAAACCAAAAGCTTCGTGATGATAACATGCTTATTTTTGCGGTGCTATGTTAAATTTTTTCAGTCTAAAGTAGACCGCTAAGTTAAGAAAAAATTCCCTAAAAAATTTATTTTATTTCAACTAATTTAGGGGTTAATCTGTCGTTGGTTCTATCGCGGCAATATGCTGTTTAACCGATAAATAACTACCTAATAATCCTAGTATTATTGCAAACAGAATCAAAAGCATAGCTTCATTAAAGGTTAAACCTTGTAACGAGAAGTTACTTTGATATAAGTCGGCTAGGTGATTCATAGCTCGACTTAAATAACCCACTAAAAATATTTCGATTATAATCGCTAAAATACCCCCAAAAACACCATACCACATGCCTGTGTATAAAAAAGGGCGCTGTATAAACTGATCGGTTGCTCCAACAAGCTTCATCACAGCAATAGCATCTTTTTGATTTAAAATAGCCAAACGTATGGTATTACCAATAATAAGCACAACCGACAAGCACAGTAAAAATGCAATACTAATCACAATATCTTGGATCAGTTCAGCCATGGCTTCAAGCCGTGTTAGCCACTCTAAATCAAGCTTGCCTTGATCTACTTCTCGCTGTTGGATTAATTTTGCTAACAGCTGTTTCACCGCCTCAGCTTGGCTAGCTCGTTTGGTTGGTGTTACTAAAATAGTGCCGGGTAGCGGGTTATTATCTAAATAATCAAGCGCTTGGCCGAAACCAGATAATTGCTTAAATTCTTCAAGTGCTTTATCAGCTGGAATATAAATAACATTGGCAATTTCAGGGTAAAGTTTTAAACGCTCAACCAAGTTTTTGGCGGCTTTATCTGAAACAGATAATTTCAAAAACAAGGTAATTTCAGAAGCAGAGTGCCATTGCTGAGTAATTTTTTCAGCATTTTTTACAAAAACATGTAGGGTGGTGGGTAAGGTTAAAGTGATCCCCAACACAAATACCGTCATTAGCGAGGCAAGAGGCGTGCGCCATAAGTCGCCCAAGCTACCAATCGCCTGTTGTAAATGACGGGTTGGCCAAGTAATAAGTCGCTGTATAACACTGACATTACGCTCATCAGCATGCGATAAGAAATCTTTAGGCATGTTGCTCTCCTTCTGCTTGCACAGGAGATAGGCCATCGGTGATCATAGTGCCTTGCTTGAGCGTTAATGTTCTGTATTTCATCCGCGCAATTAAGCCTAAATCATGCGTTGCGATCAAAACAGAGGTACCTAAGGCATTGAATTCTTCAAACAGTCGAATAATATCAAGCGATAATTTAGGATCTAAATTTCCTGTTGGTTCATCGGCAAGAATTATCGGCGGTTTGTTAACAATAGCTCTTGCAATACCAACGCGCTGTTGTTCTCCTCCTGAAAGCATTTTAGGGTAACAACGTAATTTTTTGGCTAGGTGTACTTTATCTAACGCCGCTTCCACACGTTTGCGAATTTCTTTTTGGCTATAACCTTCAATAATTAATGGTAATGCCACATTATCAAAAATAGTACGATCCATTAATAGATTATGATTTTGAAAAATCATCCCGATACGACGTCTTACGTAAGGGATTTGTTGATAACTAATATCTGTTAAGTCAGTATTATTAATTAAGATACGCCCAGTACTGGGCTTTTCCATAAGAGAGATTAATTTTAATAATGTACTTTTACCTGCGCCAGAATGCCCAGTTAAAAAAGCCATTTCACCCGCACCAAGCTCAAAACTCACCTGCTTTAAGGCAAGAAAGCCCCCTGGGTATGTTTTACTCACATTATTAAAACAGATCATATTATTATTCTTTTGTAAATGATGTGTTTACTATACCAAGCTAAAATTGATGCTGTCTATTTTTCAAATAGCGCATTGATAAAATCATCACCGTCAAAAGGCCGTAAATCATCAATACCTTCACCTACACCTAAGTAACGAATAGGAATAGAGAACTTGTCTGCAACCGCAAAAATAACACCACCCTTGGCTGTACCATCAAGTTTAGTTAAAGTGATCCCAGTTAAGTTAACGGCTTCGGTAAATAATTGTGCTTGACTGAGTGCATTTTGTCCGGTGCCAGCATCAATCGTTAACATCACTTCATGGGGAGCATTTTCATCAAGCTTTTTCATTACCCGTACCACTTTTTTCAACTCTTCCATTAAGTGGCCTTTATTTTGCAGACGCCCTGCAGTATCGGCAATTAACACATCAACACCTTTAGCTTTTGCAGAACAAATAGCATCATAAATAACTGAAGCGCTATCAGATCCTGTTTGTTGGGCTACTACAGGAATATTATTACGCTCACCCCACACTTGTAATTGCTCAACCGCCGCAGCTCTAAAAGTATCGCCTGCAGCTAACATGACTGATTTACCTTGCGCTTGAAATTGTTTAGCTAACTTGCCTATGGTTGTGGTTTTGCCAACCCCATTTACACCCACCATTAAAATAACGTAAGGAGAATGTTCACTGTCGATAGTTAGTGGTTTACAAACAGGCGCTATAACTTTTTTTAATTCAGCCTTTAACAGATCATAAAGTACTTCCGCATCTTTTAGATCGCGGCGACTGGCCGATTTAGTTAATGTGTCAATAATTTTGGTGGTTGTATCCACTCCAACATCAGCAAGTAAAAGCTGAGTTTCAAGCTCTTCAAACAGCTCATCATCGATTTTTTTTCCACGAAATAAATCAAAAATACCGCCGCCAAGATTCTGCCGAGTTTTGCTTAAACTGTTTTTCAGGCGGGCAAAAAAGCCTAGTTTTGTTTCTGTTTCTGTTTCTGTTTCTGTTTCTAAGGAAATATTGCTATTGCTGTGTTCATTAGTCAACTCGGCAACATCACTGTTTGCACAACGAGTGTTATTTTCATCCTCGACAGCCGATGACTCGGCTAAAGTTGCTTCATTGGTTTGTTCAACAGTATCTGTTTGTGCATCGTCTTTTCTCAACCACGAGAAAAAGCCTTTTTTCTTGGTCATAAATTTTTTATCACAAAATAATAGATTAAGTAGGTAATGTCCCAGCGATCAGCTTGGGGATTTATAAAATTGTCGATATACTACCATCTATAGTCAACAGACAAAACTGATCTCCGTAATATGATCCGCAAAACCCGCTCTAAATCAAACTCACCCACAAAAAAAATGGGCTCAATTCGTATTATTGCGGGTAAGCATCGAGGACGAAAGCTTCCTGTAATGGAGCTTGACGGTTTGCGCCCAACCACTGATAGAGTAAAAGAAACCCTCTTTAACTGGTTAATGCCTTATATTAATGAAGCCAACTGTTTAGACTGTTTTGCAGGCGCTGGTAGTTTAGGGTTTGAAGCTTTGTCTCGCGGGGCTAGCAAGGTAATTTTTCTTGAAAAAAATAAACACGCGGCGCAACAACTACAGCATAACTTAGCCCATTTAAAACAAAACAATAGTCAGGTTTTTCAAACTGACAGTTTACTTTATCTGCAAAAAGAACCGCCGCAATCTTTTGATGTAGTTTTTATTGATCCGCCCTTTAGAAAAGGTTTTATTCCCCAAATTGCCCAGCAATTAAACCCTCGTTGGTTGGCAAAAAATGCACTGGTTTATATTGAGAGTGAAAGTGACTTCCAAGTGACTTTACTGCCCCCAAATTGGCAATTGCTCAAAGAAAAAAAGGCTGGGCAGGTAACTTATCGTTTATATCAAAGTAGCTGATTTATAAAACAATCATCTGTTGCCTAAAATATAAACAGCGTTATAATACAAATAAAAGGAAGGTGTTATGACAGCAGCGCATAAAACAATGTACGAAGAAATTGAACAAGCTATTAACGCACATGAAAAATGGATCAAGCATATTAATACGACCATCGCTCTTTCTGCTTATGAATTAGATACTTCTGATAGCAAAGTAGCAGAAAATAACGCTTTAGTTGAAAAAGTCTCTCAAGATTATAACTGCCCTTTAGGTAAATGGCTGCACACTACTCATGACGATCTTATATTAAGCTCACCTTTTTATCATAAAGTCGTTGAATTACATAAATTATTTCATAAAGAAGCAGGGCAAGTACTCACATTGGCTTTTCAAGGCGACAATATCAAAGCCAAAGCAATGATCGCTGAAAATACCGATTTTGACCAACATTCAAAAGCCTTAATAGAAACCCTAAAAGCATGGCAAAAAACCAGTCAGTAATACATTACTTAAAAGCCTAGTTGGTTTACCTTTGCGCCACAATAGAAACAATGGGTACGCCGTTTAGAAACGCGGTGACCACAATCTTGACATTCAGTTTGTGGAGCTATTTTTCCATCAGCTTTGCCATCACGCAAATCAATTTCTTCTATTTTTGCTTGTATTTTTGCACGGCTAACTCCGAGCTCATTAAGTAACTCAAGAGCTGCCAAGTTCATGATGTACAGTTGATCTATTTTCTCAGATAAGGCATTCAAATGCGATTCATTTTGAAAAGATCTCACTTGAGTTTGATCACCATGAATTGAGTTTTTACCTATTCTTAAATCTTGAAACATATCAGTAAGAAATGTCACTTAACCTCCTTTTTACCGCGTATTTGATAAGCTTGTTAATATAAATAGTATAAATATCTTTAAACTACGCTATTCATTCACACCAGTATTAATGAAAAAGTACTTAACCATAGCAGCTGAATAACGTAAGAAATACGTTGATAAAAACCCGCATTTTTTTGCTTTTTTACTGCTACCGCCATGGCATAAAAATAATAGCAGGCTAAGCATACAGAGATAATCGAGAAGATTTTAAAATAAGGTGTAATAATTTCTGTGGTTGGGCTAAGGGCAATCAACACAGGCGCAATGAGTAATGAAAGCAACATTATAAAGCCTGCCCATGAGTGAATTTTACAATCTAATGAAGGGTATTTAGTAAAAGGATCGGCATCCATAGGAAAATAACCCGCAATCCAAGTACCAATACCATGCAATATAATTAACCATCCAGCAATAACAATAAGCGTAGACATGTCAGATAATTGAGTAATATACCAACCAAAAAAACAAAATAATAAGCCTAACGGGTAATTATTGACTAAAGGTGACAGTTTTTCTGTTGGACTACCTGCGGCTCCCAGCTCACTACAAAATTGCCTCGCATGATCATAATTAGGGTAAAATTTACTCACAACAGCAATACCAACAAACAACCAAATAGATGCAATTAACCCCAAATATGGAGCAATATTTTCAAATAACACTGAGGATCCCTTTATGTATTATCTCGATTTTTATATATAATTTTTTTAAATTCATCTCAACACTTGTATAACTCACAACTTCGGCCACAGCATCTAATTCAACCTCTGAGTTGACTAGTTGAATTTGCATAATATCCTGCGATACTGCTATTTATTCTCGATAGCAGCTTTAAGTTGGTTCATAGAATATTGATTTGCTACTTTAAAAAAAGAACGCATTTTTTGTGATTGCTCACTGTCGTTATACCCTAGCCCGACAATAGTAATTTTGGTTTTATTTACCGATATAGGTTGAAAATAAAAAACAGACCAAGTTGCTTTAGCCGCTTCTGTAAATTGAAAACCTTCAGGAAAGCCTGTTGCCTTAAGTGACAACATACGCTTTGGATCATAACTGAGAATAGTATTTTCAATTGTTGTAGCATCACCCAGTTTGCCTTCTTTATTGTAATTAGCTCTCCATTTACCACCTACTTCAAAATTAATATCCGCAAGAGGCGCAACCCAAGATTTTAGCCCTTCAGTTGTGGTAAACGCGTGCCAAACCTCATCAACGCTCGCGTTAATTTCAATTTCAAACACCTCTCTGGGCTCTTGAGCGATAGACATTGAAGAAAATATCAATGTGGTTATCAGTATTAAAATAACGTTGCGCATCATCATGTTCCTTATCATATTATGCTAGTTTTTTAATCTTTACTTGGCTTGATCAAGGCTTTATTTTCGGGCTTACATATACCGAGGCTCGATTAGCACCAACAAATGAAACAACCATATCAGTAATGTAAACATTTTGAATAGTATTACCACCTATTAGTCCATTAGCTTTAATTTGTTTCAAAATATGATACTTAGCCGTTTCAATGCCCCCATTAGAAGTTAATTCTCTTGTGGTTAAAGCACTTAATGCTATAGCAATAACTTCTCTTGCCGCCAGTATTTCTTCTTGATCTGTAAAGGGCACATCAGTGACTAAATGAATGGAAGCCGTGACTTTATGAGCCTTGCTACCCTGTGGATTAACCTCAATTTGATTAAAACTTTCAATGGCACTGGCCAATAAATTGCCTGAAAAAAATAAGGTGGTTATCAACAAAAGTAAAGGTTTCATATAAATCCTTTTAAATAGGTGTAAATTAATGTTTAATTAAATAACTATAAGCAACAAGGGCGAATCTATTCAACAAACATTTTATTTTTCAATCCACTTTAGATTAGTTTTTTTATGCCTAAACCACGTTGAAATTTTACTGGAAATGCCAAGAGGGTTTACCAACCCACCCTTTCTCTATATACAAATTATAGCCATAAGCAAGATAAGCAGCCACTTTCCATTTAAGCAATGCATTACACATTTATGACGCAGCTTTTACTTTTTTTTGAGCCACTTCCATTATTATTAATACTTGGCATGGTGGAAGTTGTTTTAATAAAGAGGATGTCCTATAACTTGTCCACTCTGCAACAGGATCAAATTCGTGCTTTTTTTTAAAGTTGAGCTCTTTCAATCCCACAAGGCACTCTCCCTGCATTTTTGCTTCCATAACTTCTTGTTTATTAAGAGCAGCCTTAGGGTTGCGTTTGGCTATATCTTCATAAGAATTATTAGCTGTTACGATACCAGAAAACAATATAAGTATAAAAAATCCTATCGACTTCATATAATTCCTTAAATATGTAAAAAACAGTTTGTTAAACCGAATGAGTAGAAACCATTTGCCGATCGCCACTTTACACCAAACTGTGAATTTGAGCCGTTAGCGCCTAACTTTATTAAGCGAAGCCACATACATTAACTTTTTAAATCTAACCAAGATTAAGCGATAAACACTAAATTTAATTAGGCAAAAACGGTTTAGCAAAAAGCTAAAATCAAAATAATGGCACTTAACTTACCACAACAAAGAACGGATACAAGTGCTAAATTTTCAATTTAAATGCCAAGCCACAACACCTTTTACAAAGAATAAGTGGCGGCATTTAATGCCTTTTTAAGCGGCAAATGATACTTGGCTAAAATAGC
>WFQC01000113.1 GCA_015487235.1 Alteromonadaceae bacterium | reverse complement strand
TTTCATTAGGATATAAAGAATGTGGTGAATACCATTTTGAAGCTAAAAAACTCTATGCAAAACACTACGAACATTCCGATAACACTTTACCTAAAGTCTTTATTAGTGAATTATTAGTCGAGAAACTATCGCCTCAAGCACAAGCAATCATCCATCGATTAGTAGACAATATTGATGAAAAAGCAGTTGCTCATTATAACTTTTTATATTCGGGCAAACATTGGGATATTAGCTTTAGCGATTATCAAACACTACTTGCTGAAAGTGAATATGCTGCATGGCTTGCCGCATGGGGTTATCGAGCTAACCACTTTACTGTAAGCATAAATCACCTTGAAAAATATGATGAGATTACTGAAGTCAACCATATTTTAAAAACCAGTGGCTTTGCCTTAAATAGTACAGGTGGTGAGGTTAAAGGTGATAAAAATGTTATGTTAGAACAATCATCCACCATGGCTGATAAGGTAAGTGTCGCATTTAGCGATAAAACGGTTGAAATTCCCAGCTGTTTCTATGAATTTGCGAAGCGTTATCCTAATGATAACGGTGAACTTTATTCTGGTTTTGTTGCGGCTTCTGCTGATAAGATTTTTGAAAGCACAAACAATAAATAAGTTAAAAATTTAAACCTTCATTCATACAAACTAAAGCCAGTGTATTATCTGGCTTTTCCCAAAAAATATAAAAAATCTCTTCCTAAACCTTATCGTAGACAATCAATTGGATAAAGATTCGACGAAGCCACTAAATTTCACGTTAAACAAATGTACCTAAGTTGTAACAATTAAGCAAAAAATGTTACGTTTGTTAATAGCTATAAAAAATAATGAGAATAATAAGGTGTTTCTTATTCATAAGTAACTTTATAGCAATTAACAAGAACAACAAAGGGAATAATCATAATGAAGAACTCAAAACTAAGTTTAGCGGTTAAACTCGCCGTATTAACGTCTAGTTTTTCTTTACTCAATACAGCTTATGCTGCAGATGATGAAGAAAATGTAGAAGAAATTGAAAAAATTGAAGTTACTGGCTCTCGTATTTTACGTGAAGGCGCTATTGCACCATCACCTGTGACAATATTAACGGGTGAGCAATTAGTGAATGCTGGTGTTGTTAATATCGGTGAAGCTTTAAACGATTTACCTGCGCTAGCAAATACTTATTCTTTGGCCAACTCAGGTCGATTTATAGGTACTGCGGGCTTAAATATTTTAGATTTACGTAACATGGGTACCTCAAGAACACTCGTACTTGTTGATGGTAAACGCCATGTTTCAAGTAGTGCAGGATCAGCCTCAGTTGATGTGAATACTATTCCAAGTGAATGGATTGAACGCGTAGAAATTATTACTGGTGGTGCCTCAGCGGTTTATGGTGCCGATGCGGTTACTGGTGTTGTTAACTTTGTATTAAAGAAAAACGTTGAAGGTTTATCAGTTAAAGCAACGAAAGGCTTTGCTGATAATAATCCTTATAAAAACAGAAAGTTTTCACTTTCTTATGGTAGTAATTTTGATAATGATCGTGGTAATGCCGCTTTCTCTTTTGAGTATGCGAATCAAGATTCATTAAATGCGCTCGATAATCCTTGGACAGCGCTATCACACTTTTCTTTAAGAAACCCAAATCAAACCGAAGAAAACAAAGACTCCTTAGAGTATCCTGATAAAATTTATACGCCTAATGCTGGTTATTATGCCATTAATAATGCTGGTGCCTACAGTACATCTCCGTATTGGTGGACAAACATTACCAATACCTTCAACCCTGATGGTAGCTATAAAGGTATTTATATCGGTGATAATGTAGATGGTATTAAATGTGCCGACTGTGATTACCTTAATTTAAGACAGTTTTCGGAGTTACAGCCTGCATTTGATCGTTACAATGCTAACTTTAAAGTAAATTATGATGTTAATGATGACACCAATGTTTACTTTTCAGCAAAATACTCAAAAACCAAAGCTCAAGATGTAGGGCAACCCGCCTTCTTCTTCTATAACCCAAGAAACTGGATCTCTATCGACAACCCTTATATGGATCCAAGTGTTAGGGAAAAGCTAGAAGAATCAGGTGCTAGCGGTATTGTTGTTAATCGAATGATGACTGACTTAGGACGCCGAGTAGAAGATGATACCCGTGAAACCCAACGTTATGTATTGGGTGTTAATGGGGTCATGTTAGAAGATTGGGATTTTGACTTATCTTTTGTTTATGGTCAAACGGATCTAGAGCGTGTCAATAGCAATAACCTGATCTACGATAATTACTTTAATGCCTTAGATGCGGTTCGTGATGATAATGGCAATATTGTCTGTCGTAGTGAAGAAGCACGTAATGAAGGTTGTGTTCCTGTAAATATTATGGGCTATGGTCAACCATCACAAGCTGCCATTGATTATATTAATACTGTGTCAAAAAGTACTTCAGTGATCAAACAAACCGTGATCACTGGCTCTGTTGCTAACAGTGATGTTTATGAACTACCTGCAGGGTCTGTTGGTGTTGCTTTTGGTATGGAATATCGTAAAGAGCAAAGTACCACACATGAAGCTGATAATGCTGAAGGCACTTTCTTTAATGTATTAGGTGAAGATAATGGTAGCTTTAACGTTAAAGAAATTTTTGGTGAAATTTCTGTTCCTGTATTAAGCGATTTACCAGGTATTCAATCACTAACAGTTGAAGCAGCGGTTCGTTATGCAAATTACAGCACCATTGGTGATGCTACCAGCTGGAAATTAGGGCTAGACTGGCAAATGATGGATGAGCTACGTGCACGTTCAACCTTATCATCCGCCTTACGTGCCCCAAATATTAGTGAAATTTATGGCGCCGAAAGCCAGACTTTCTTTAATATCGATGATACTTGTAAAAGCTCTGAGCTTGATGATTTGCAAGATTCTGCAACACGTCGAGCCAACTGTGCTGCTTTAGGCGTTCCTACTGACTTTGATTCAAACTACGATTCCGCTTCTATCGAAGGTTTATCAGGTGGTAACCGTAACTTAGATGCAGAATCATCAACCAGTTTCACTTTTGGCTTTGTTTATACGCCTGAGTACATTAGCGGCTTTACAATGACAATTGATTACTGGAAGATTGAATTAGAAGATGCTATTTCAGCAACAGGGGCTCAAGATATTGTAAACCGTTGTGTTGACTCTGAAACGGGTATTGATAACCAATATTGTGCCTTAATCACGCGCGATCCAACCAGTAAAGAAATCACGCTTATCAAGCAATATGCATTAAATCTTTCAGGTCAAGATGCTGCGGGTATTGATTTTGAGTTTGGTTATGATTTTGATGCGTTAGCGGGTCAATTTAGCACCACTTTACTTGGTACACGTTTACTTGAACGTAAAACCTATCCGTTCCAAGATGATCCAACTGATTATACTGAAAATGCAGGAACAACAGGGGAAGCTAAGTGGCAAGTTAATTTAAACTTAAACTATACTTCAGGGCCATGGCGCGCCACGTGGAAAACACGTTATCTTGAAAGTGTAAGTTTATACACACCACAAGAATTAGCTGATAACCCGAATCCAAATAGTTTAATGCGTTTCCCTGGTTATGTTGTTTCTGATATGACGTTAGGTTACGACTATGACAATGGTTTTGGTTTAACCTTAGGTATAGATAACGTGCTAAATAAAGAATTGCCTTTCGGTACCATGGGTACGGGTAGTGGTTCTGCTGGCTACGATAACATTGGTCGTTTTATCTATGCAACAATTAGCTATAAAATGTAGTTAAGTACAGGTTTATCTTTCTGTCACCCATAACGCCATGATTTTTCATGGCGTTATTTTTATCTCTCTTTAATAATTAAATTAAACCCGTGAATGCATTATCGGGGTAAGGCATTTATTTCAGTATCAAATAAATTTTTTATCAAGGTGGCAAATTCAATTAAAAATTCATGTTGTTCAGTAGTAACCGGATGGTTTACCACGCCAGATAAGATTTCTTCAAGATCGTATAAAATGTCATCGACTTCACGAATAATGGCATTGCGTTGATTAAAGGTTAAATCTTCATTTTGACTACAAACAGATATAATCTGTTCACCAAGCTGTTGTTCTATAACTTCTATCACCGTTATGCCTTTAGCATCACTCGCTGGAGCGCCTTCAAATAAGCTTAAATGCTCCGTTAAATATTCAATAATATGCACATAGCCTTCGGTATCAGTAACCATAATATAACCTTATGTTGCCTGTTATGTAGCTTCGTCATCTACTTGTGCCAGTTGATTAAATTTCTTCCCTATTTAAAGTTATATTCGATGCTCACTAAAGCTTTTTTAACTCTCATTGCGTGAGTAAGAATTTAATCAACTAGGTATTAATATATACTAGAACAGAATTATTGTAAGCGTCTAGCAAACAGTCATTTTATTCAGAAATATTTTATCTATCCAGTTCAATAACATGCCACATCTTCAGCTAAAACCTGCGCTATCAGGCAATAAAGTACTAAATACCGTCACCATCTGAATGTAAGCCACATTCACGCTGCATACCATTAAAGCGCGTTTCACTTTCATCCATACCCAGTGTTAGGGGTTTGGTACTATGAACATCTCCAACTGAAACATAACCTTGCTCCCAAAGTGGGTGATAAGGCAAGTTATGTTTCGTTAAGTATTGGTGCACGTCTTTATTGCTCCAGTCGATAATAGGATGTACTTTAAAACGTCCTCGCAATACATTAATCACAGAGAGGTTTTGACGATGATCTGATTGTTGACGACGCACACCTGAAAACCAAGTACCCGCATTAAGTTCAGATAAACCGCGCTCAAGAGGCTCTACTTTATTTAAACGATTATAAAACTTGAGCTGTTCGCTACCCTGCTCCCATAAATTCCCATATCGTGCTTGTTGCCATGAAGCACTTTGAGTCGCACTAAATACATGTAAATTTAAGTTAAACCGTTCGGTCAACTGATCAATAAACTGGTAAGTTTCAGGGAAAAGATGGCCAGTATCGGTTAAAATAATCGGAATATTAGCATCAATTTGTGTCATTAAATGCAACATCACCGCTGATTGAATACCAAAACTTGATGACAAAACAAAGTTGCTGGGTAAGTTTTCCATTGCCCATTGCACTCGCGCTATGGCACTTTTTTGCTCAAGCATTTGGTTACATTCTGCAAACCATGAAGAACGCGCAATGGCTTGCGGAAAACGATTAACAACAACATTACTTGAACGTTCGCTTACCCTATTTGGCTTTGTTAATACTGTATTAGTCATAAAAATCTCGCTTACTTACTTTTACTTCGCGAACAATACCAGCACGGATCACAAAATCACCAAAAGCTTCATGGCTATTTCTTTCTTGTGCCCAGCGAGCAATTAATTTGTCAAGCTCGGCTAAAATATCATCGCCACTTAAATTGTCTTGGTAAATTTTAGGAATACGTGTACCCGCCTTATTACCACCTAAATAAAGGTTGTAACGATCAGGCCCTTTGCCAACAAGACCTACTTCAGCCAACATAGCTCGCCCACAGCCATTAGGGCATCCGGTTACCCGCAGAATAATGGCTTCATTTTCAAGTTGATATTTATGTAAAATAGCCTCTACTTTGGTTGTAAACTGCGGTAAAAAGCGCTCTGCTTCAGCCATTGCCAACGGGCAAGTAGGGAAAGCAACACAGGCCATTGAATTTTTTCGCTGTATCGAAATCGTTTCATCAAGTAAGCCGTATTGACGCGCTAATGCTTCTATTTGAGCTTTATTTTCTTCTGCAACACCAGCAATAATTAAATTTTGATTGGCCGTCATTCTAAAATCACCTTGATGCACTTTGGCAATTTCAGCTAACCCCGTTTTTAACGGTTTCTGTTCAAAATCTAAAATACGACCATTTTCAATAAATAGCGTTAAGTGATGTTTATTATCAATACCTTTAACCCAACCAAAACGATCGCCGCGCCCTGTAAATTCATAAGGACGTGATGGCGCAAATTTTACACCTGCGCGTTTTTCAACTTCAGCTTTAAAATTATTAATACCAACACGATCTAAGGTATATTTGGTTTTCGCATTTTTACGATTAACACGATTTCCCCAATCTCTTTGCGTGGTTACTACCGCTTCTGCAATGGCTAAGGTGTGCGCTAATGGAATAAAACCAAAATCATCAGCCTTACGCGGATAAGTTGACTTATCACCATGTGTCATCGCCAAACCACCCCCAACGAGCACATTAAAACCCACTAATTCGCCTCGCTCTGCTATGGCAACAAAATTTAAATCATTGGCATGAACATCAATATCATTCTGTGGGGGGATCACCACCGTCGTTTTAAATTTACGTGGCAAATAAGTAGCCCCTAAAATAGGCTCAGCTTCTGTTGTTGCCACTTTTTCTTCATCAAGCCAGATCTCTGCATAAGCGCGCGTTTTAGGCAGTAAATGTTCACTAATTTTTTTCGCCCATTGATAGGCTTGTTGGTGAAGTTCAGATTCAATAGGGTTTGGTGTACAAAGTACATTACGGTTTACATCGCCCGCTGTTGCAATTGAGTCAATACCAATACTATTTAAGGTTTGGTGCATTAACTTAATGTTGGGCTTTAATACCCCATGAAACTGAAATGTTTGCCGTGTTGTTAAACGAATACTGCCATATAGCGTATGCTCTTTAGCAAACTTGTCTATGGCTAACCATTGGTTTGGCGTAATAATACCACCAGGCATACGAGCACGTAGCATCACATTATGCAAAGGCTCTAGTTTTTGCTTTTGTCGCTCAGCACGAATATCGCGATCATCTTGCTGATACATGCCGTGTACGCGAATAAGCTGAAAGTTGTCTGCCGTAAAACCACCCGTAATGCGATCATTAAGATCATCACTGATAGTGCCACGTAAAAAATTACTTTCTGCTTTTAAACGTTCGTTATCTGAAAGTTTGCCCTGTACAATAAATTCGCTTTGGTTACTATTGCTCATTAATAAACATCCTTCTGATAACGCTTTTCACTACGTAACGTTTTTAAGTAATTCTCTGCCTGTTCACGGCTGTTGCCACTTTGTTCACGAATAATATCGACCAATGCCTGATGAACATCTTTAGCCATACGGTTAGCATCACCACAAAGGTATATATGAGCCCCTTGCTCAAGCCACTGATAAACCTCTTTTGCCTGTGCTTTTAGGCGGTGCTGAACATAAACTTTTTCTTGCTGATCTCGAGAAAAAGCAACATCCATCTTAGTTAACACACCTGATTTTAAGTAGTTTTGCCATTCAACTTGATATAAAAAATCTTGCGTAAAGGTTTGCTCACCAAAAAATAACCAACTTTTTCCTAACTCAGCCCCTTGATCAGCTCGCGCTTCTCGCTCTTGCATAAAAGCACGAAAAGGCGCAATACCAGTGCCAGCACCAATCATAATAATAGGGGTTTTATTGCCTTGTTCTGTATTTGCTGGTAAACGAAAGTTATTATTTTCTTCTACAAAAACTTTTACTTTTTCACCTTCAGCAAGGCGTTTAGCCAAAAAGCCAGACGCTGCACCATAACGGGTTTTACTACCTTGTTGGTACTGTACTAAGCCAACCGTTAAATGTACTTCATTTTCCACTTCACTTTGGCTCGAAGCGATAGAATACAAACGCGGTGTTATCTTTCTTAATTGCTCAACAAAGGCTTGTGCTGTAATTTTTTTCGTTGAATAGCTCAACACATCAATTATTTGATGTTGGCTAGCAAAAACTCGCAATGCATTTTTGTCTGTTAATAACGAGGTAAGTGTCTCATCATGGGTATGGTTTGCCCAAAACTCAACAAAACTCACTGGCGTTTGCGTGATTTCTAAATGGTTTATTAAAGCATTTTTCAATGTAAGTTGCTGCTCAGCGAGGGTTATGGTTTCTTGCCCTGAAAAAGCCAATAAGCAGAGTAATTCATCAACCAGTTCACTGTCATTGTCAAAATAAACCCCCAGCGCATCACCGGCTTGATAGTGTAACCCTGAGTCACCAAGATCTATTTCAACATGGCGAACATCTTTCAAAGAATCTCGCCCTGTTATTTTTTGGCTCACTAGTAGCTCAGCAACATAAGGCTTATCTTTTGAATAAGCGCAACTTGTATCAAGCTGAGGAAAAGCAACAATTTCAGCGGCACTGGCATGAGTAGCTAGGGTTTCTTTAAGCTCGGCGACAAGCTTTTCGCTCCACGTTTTAGCTTCTGCTTGGTAATCAACATCACAATCAACACGGGCACGAATCGGTTTAGCACCGAGTGCTTGTAAACGTTGGTCGAAATCTTTACCTGTTTGACAGAAAAATTCATAACTAGAATCACCTAATGCCAATACACTGTAGTGTAATTGAGGCAGTTTGGGCGCTTTTTTTGAAAATAAAAACTCATGAAAAGCCAACGCATCATCAGGTGGCTCGCCTTCACCATTAGTACTTGCCACAATAATTAAATAGCGCTCATTTTTTAAGTTTTTTACTTTATACTCTGCAATATTTTGTAAATTAACTTGGCAACCTTGGGCTTGAGCTAATTGTGCTAAATTTTTCGCAACCCCTTTTGCATTACCAGTTTGTGATGCATATAAAATCGTTAATTTACTCGTTTGTTTATTTTCAACCTCAGTAGGAACAGACATCCCAAGCGTAAGTTGCTGTTCACTTTTAGCGGCTAAATAACCACTTGCCCATGCTAATTGCAAGGGTGAATAATTCCCAATAATTTGTTGTAGCTGTGTTAGCTGAGTACTATTAAGACTCGCTGTAGCACTATTTTTTTGCTGTTCTGGCAACATCATCACTTTGCCTTTAATAAAAAATGTCTATGGAATAGCGCTAGCATAGACAAACACAACCAAAACAAAAAGGAATAGATAACTATTTTTTATAACCAAAACGAATATAAGCATCTGTATTGAAAAAGCACGAGGCAACTCCTAATACTTTCGATTATTTTGCCGATAACGATATTGGGAATATTAATTTCTCATTTTAAAAATGGAGTAACTATGGATCTAAGCAGTGTCGGTGCCACCTTGAGCGCGGAAACACAACGACAAACACTTGAAAAAGTGAATGTTAGTTTGTTAAAGCAATCTCAAGATCAACAGGAAAAAATAACCACGCAACTTTTGCAGTCGGTTAGTCCTGTGCAAGCATCTAGCCCAGAGTCAGCTTTGGGTCAACACGTAGATATTAGGGTTTAGTTTGCTATAACCTAATTCTCCAAATCGTGAAGTAAAATAGCCCGTTTAGGGCTATTTTTATCTTAAGAACTTTGACGCAATTAGATAAAAAATAAACTGTTCAACCAATAAACAACAGGTAAAAAGAGCAACCCCATAAATAAACCAAAACCTACCATTGCTGCGGCCAGTTTAGGTGCTAAATTAGCATGTATCGCCATTACTCCAGCGGTCACCATAGGTGGCATAGCTGCTTCAAAAACAGAGACTTTCGCAATGGCTGCAGAAATAGGTAAA
>WFQC01000112.1 GCA_015487235.1 Alteromonadaceae bacterium | reverse complement strand
ATATAGTTCTTGAAACATAGCTTGAATAAACATAAATGCAATTATTAAATACATTAAAAATTCTACTACATACTTATCCATAAAAATCAAAGTAACTATTAGTAACAGTGCATTACAACTCTCTATTATTAGCTGTATTTTTTGTAACTTAAACACCCTAAACATAACTCTATATGGTAATACATATAAAAAAATCACGCACAATAATGCAACATATTTTGATAATTCAATTCCTGTTTTCCATTCATCGCTAAGGATGAATTCAAACATTAAGGGCGTAAGAAAATAAGCAATTAAAATAAGTGGAATATATAACAGCTTGAAGGAATGAGTAAAAAACAACTCACTCCCTAAAGTTTCAGAGGGTTTATTTACCATACGATGGTATAACACTTGAGCTATAGAGCCAGTCACTAAGATAGTTGCAGGCCAAAGAATGCGAGCACTAATAGAATATTGCCCGCCCATTGCAGTACCAAATAAGGCCGTAATTATTACCAAGGGTAGCCAAAATATTGCAACGCTGACTAACTCTTGCACTGTACCATAAATAACAAACGGTTTTAAACGCTTAAGAGAAACAATTAATTGAATAAATGTATTCTTAGACAAATGAAACAGTACCGTATGCATTTTTAGTTGGTAAAAAAGAATAATGATAAACATCACTATCTCTCCCACTAACAAGCCAATAATTAGCCCATCCTCTACCGATAAAAATGCCAATAAAAATTGTAAGCTAACAATTGTTAATGCTCTCAAAAAAAATGTTTTTGATAAAGAAGCAAAAGAACCTAAATATACAAATACTCCTTTAAGTATATTATTAAGAGAAGAAAAAAAAGTAATACCTACAATTAAAAAAAACAACTCTGCACTCATAGCTCCACCATAAATAACAAAGCTTGCCAATACAGTTAATAATGTACTTATTATTATCATCAATAAACTAAGTAAAAAAGCAGACGGCAATAGACGCTTTACAGCTGCTATTGACTTTAGAGAAACAATTGCAACATTTAACTGTAATGAAGATAATACAGCAAGAACACCGGACACAGCGATAGCGATAGCTAAAGCACCAAATTGTTCCGGTGTATAATATTTTGTTAAAAGAGGAATACTAAGCAGCTGTACAAGCTGGGCAGCTCCATTACCAGCCATTAGCTGCATAATGCTTTTAATCATGTTATTTTAAAAACTTAACATACCAAGGCATAGCTTTTTCAATACCTTGAGATATAACAAATTCAGGCTTATAACCTAGCTTTGTTTTCGCTTTTGAAATATCGGCTTGCGAATGACGTACATCACCCGCTCTAAAATCTCGATAAATAGGTCTGTTTTTAACATCAACATTATTGCTGATTAATGCCTCTTTAATCGCGGTAAATAATTCGTTTAAGGTGGTTCTGTCACCTACCGCCACATTGTAAACCTCATCTTTTGCTTCATCAGGTGCCGTTGCGGCTAAAATATTCATTTGCACTACATTTTCAATAAAACAAAAATCTCGGCTGGTTTCGCCATCACCATTAATAAAAAGTTCTTCATTTTTTATCATGGTTGATGTCCATTTAGGAATAACTGCGGCATAAGCGCCGTTTGGATCTTGACGTTTACCAAACACATTAAAATAACGCAACCCTATTGATTTAAAACCGTAAGCTCTAGCAAATACGTTAGCATATAATTCATTTACATATTTTGTTACAGCATAAGGTGATAATGGGTTACCAATATTTTCTTCAACTTTAGGTAATGCAGGGTGGTCACCATAGGTTGAGCTTGATGCTGCATAAGTAAAACTTTTTACCTTCGCTTCTTTTGCCGCGGTAAGCATATTTAAAAAACCCGTGATATTAGCTGAATTCGTCATAATAGGATCAGCTATTGAGCGAGGCACAGAACCTAAAGCCGCTTGATGTAAAATATAGTCAACGCTTTTTCCTTGATTTTCGATAACCTGTTGGCAAGTGTTATAATCACGAATATCACCTTTGATAAAAGTAAAATTTAACCATTGTTCTACTGAAACTAAGCTTTGCACTTCATCAAGGTTATATTGATGACCTGTTGCAAAGTTATCTAAGCCTACTACTTTTTGATTAAGCAGTAATAATGTTTCAAGTAAGTTAGAGCCAATAAAGCCTGCAACGCCTGTTACTAACCATGTTTTAGGTGATGCGAGTAATTGTTGCTTTATTTCATTATAACGTGACATTTTATTCCTAAATAAGTTTTGTTAGTCGTTTATTAAGCCTAGTGGTTGAGATCCTGAAACAAATTCAGGATAACGGCTCTATTTGAATGACTATTTTATCTTCTGTTTAAATAGCTATTTTATACTTCATTAGATATTTTTTGTTTAGGTGATATTTTCTAAATCAAGCCATTAACAACCGTTAACCGTTAGTCTTTAATAAGTTATAAGCGCATATCTACATGTTCTTTAGGTAATAAGTATTTTAAATCATAAAGTACATGGTTCTCTTTACCCAGTTTACGTATATTTTCTACACCAAGGGCTTTAAATTCATCATGAGCAACGGCTAAAATAATAGCGTCATACTTATTTTTTTCTGGTGTAATTAGGTGTAAGCCATATTCTTGTTCTGCTTCTTCACTAGCACACCAAGGATCGGTAATATCTGCATTAATATTGTATTCTTTAAGTTCACTAACAATATCGACAATTTTAGTATTACGTAAGTCAGGGCAGTTTTCTTTAAAGGTTAACCCCATAATGAGTACGTTGGCACCTTCAACCTGAATACGCTTTTTAAGCATTTGTTTGATAAGTTGTGCTACAACATAGGCTCCCATACCATCATTTAAACGGCGACCTGCTAGTATCATTTCTGGATGATAGCCAACCGATTGAGCTTTATGAGTTAAATAATAAGGATCAACGCCAATACAGTGCCCACCAACTAAGCCTGGGCGAAACGGTAAAAAATTCCACTTTGTACCCGCAGCTTCTAAAACTTCCAAAGTATCAATGCCAAGCTTATTAAAAATAATTGAAAGTTCATTAATGAGTGCAATATTCACATCACGCTGAGTGTTTTCAATCACTTTTGCGGCTTCGGCTACTTTAATAGAGCTAGCCTTATGCGTACCTGCAATAATAATAGATTGATATAATTGATCTACAACATCCGCTATTTCAGGGGTAGATCCTGAAGTAACTTTTAATATATTAGTAACGCGGTGCGCTTTATCACCGGGATTAATGCGCTCAGGTGAGTAACCAGCAAAAAAGTCTTGGTTAAAAGTAAGACCTGAAAATTTTTCAACGACTGGAATACAAGCCTCTTCAGTTGCTCCAGGATAAACGGTTGATTCGTAAATAATAATATCGCCTTTACCAACTACTTTGCCTAACATTTCACTGGCTTTAATAAGAGGTGTTAAGTCAGGCTGTTTATGTGCATCTATAGGCGTGGGTACGGTAACAATATAAACATTAGCTTGCTTTAGGTCTTCAACATTATAGGAAAAAACAAGCTGTTCACTGGCTGCTAATTCGTCGCTGCTTACTTCAAGAGTGCTGTCGGTTCCCGATTTTAATTCGTTAATTCTCGCTTGATTAATATCAAACCCTACGGTGTGGTATTTTTTGCCAAACTCTACCGCTAACGGTAGCCCTACGTAACCTAAGCCTATTATAGCTATTTTTTTATTTGATAAATACATTCTAAACTACCATATACCTTTTGTATCAATAATATTAACAGCATCCATTTTTTCGTTTTTAAACGCTTTATGATCAACCAACATTACATGAATATCTGCATTATTTTTAGCATAAGCTAACTCAACTAATTTAATATTTTTGATACGCTCAGGTAGTTGTTCAATATTAGGTTCAACAGCAAATGTGTTACCTGCGTGCATAGCCGCAATATTTTGTGTTATTTGCAGTGCAGGGCTTTCGCGTAAATCATCAATATCAGCTTTAAACGCTAAGCCATAACAGGCAACAGTTACTTCTTTAGCTGTTTTGTTAGGATTAACTTGTAAAAAATCGCTAATAGCCATTTTAACTTTATCTACAACCCATTGCGGTTTTGCATCATTTACTTTACGCGCAGTATGTATTAATTGTGCTTGCTCTGGTGTTTTTGCAACAATAAACCATGGGTCAACGGCAATACAATGCCCACCTACACCAGGACCTGGCTGTAATATATTAATACGAGGATGACGATTAGCTAACGATATTAATTCCCAAACATTAATATCGAGCTTATCACAAATAATGGATAGCTCATTAGCAAAAGCTATTTGTACATCTCGGCAACTATTTTCTGTTAACTTAGCCATTTCAGCCGTTCTAGCATTGGTGATAACACAATCACCTTGTACAAAAGTTTTATATAACTCAACCGCTTTTTTAGAACATTTAGCAGTTAAACCACCAATAACACGATCATTTTCAACCAATTCGCGTACTACATGCCCTGGTAATACACGTTCAGGGCAATGTGCTATATGAATATCTGATTGTTCATTCTGCAACTCTTTATCAGAAAAGGGAAAAGTTAAATCTGCTCGGGCTTCTGCCAACCAATCTCTTAACTGCTCAGTAGCTCCTACAGGGGAAGTAGATTCGAGTATAACCAAATCACCTTTTTTAAGTACAGGCGCTATCATTTTAGCTGCTGCTTGAATATACTTTAAATCAGGCTTTGGAATATCTTTACTATTTTTTATTGGTAAAAAAGGCGTTGGCACAGCAATTAAAAATGCATCGGCAGGCTCAGGTGTTGATACCGCTTTTAAGTTACCTTTCGCCACTGCTTTATGCACAATAGCATCTAAATCAGGTTCTACTATATGTATTTCTCCACGATTAATAGTGTCTACAGCATGCTGATTTACATCAACACCGATAACCTTTTTACCATAAGCTGCAAACATAGCCGCGGTAGGTAAACCTATATAACCTAAACCAATAACTGATATTGTATTAAATGACATTGCTAATAATTCTTTCCATAAGATCCTGAAATAATTTCAAGATGACGTTTGTTTTTCAACCTTAAAAAATTTGTAAGGTAACCATAATTACTAGAGAGCTAGTATATCTAAAATTCTTTGGCAAGCTTTACCATCACCGTAAGGATTATGGGCAAAACTCATTTTTTTATATGCTTCTTCATTATCCATTAATTCATTAATCGCTGATGTCATCAGTTCAACATTTGTACCTACTAATTTAACGGTCCCTGCTTCTACCGCTTCAGGTCTTTCTGTGGTATCGCGCATTACCAGTACAGGTTTACCTAAACTGGGCGCTTCTTCTTGAATACCACCAGAATCTGTTAAGATAATATAAGCGCGATTCATTAAATAAATAAAAGGTAAATATTGTTGCGGCTCTATCAGAAAAATATTATCAATATTATTTAAAATACGGTTTACTGGTTCACGAACATTAGGGTTTAAATGCATAGGATAAAGAATTTGCGCATCAGGATAACGCTTGGCCGTTATAGCTAAAGCTTCACAAATACGTTCAAAACCACCACCAAAACTTTCACGCCTATGGCCTGTTACCAGTATCAATTTTTTATTTTCCTCAAGCATAGGAAAAAGAGCGGATAGTTCTTCATTTAATGCTGTGTTGCTATCAATTTTATTTTTTATCATCAACAAAGCATCAATGACTGTATTTCCTGTGACATAAATACTCTTTTTCTCATAGTTTTCAGCAAGCAAATTTTGTTTTGATGTTTCCGTTGGCGCAAAATGGTACTGTGTTAACACCCCTGTTAATTTACGGTTTGCCTCTTCAGGCCAAGGTGAATAAATATTACCAGTACGAAGTCCTGCTTCAACATGCCCTACCGGTATTTGCTCATAATAGGCAGCTAAGCTAGCGGCAAAAGTTGTTGCTGTATCACCATGTACAAGAACTACATCAGGCTTAAACTCTTGCAATACTGATTTTAACTCTAATAAAATACGCGCCGTTACTTCATTAAGTGTTTGCCCTGCTTTCATAAGGTTTAGATCATAATCAGGCTTAATATCAAACAGTGCTAATACCTGATCAAGCATTTCTCTATGTTGTGCGGTTACACATACTTTAGCGTCAAAACGAGAGTCTTCCGCTAATGCGTGAACTAGAGGAGCCATTTTGATTGCTTCTGGGCGAGTACCAAATACCGTTAATATTTTCATAGTTTTTATTAAGATTTATTCCTAAAATAGCGAATTAACACTATTATCACTGATAACATACCACCTAACATTGTACCTAATACTACAATTAAAGCGCGTTTCGGTTTGTCTTTTTCATCAGGGTATTGAGGAGGATCAATAGTTTTTAGCACATATTCTTTATTTACTTGTGCTAGCATCATATTTTTGGTTTGTTCTTCAATTAGTTGATAAAACACTGATTCCATATTTACCAATTCAACTTCTTGTAATTGTTGTTTTAAGTAGTCAATAGAATTTTGTGCTTCTTGTTTATCTTGCTCGCGCACATAATCATTAATATCGCTAATTAACCAAGTTAACCATTGTTTAGCCATTTCGGGTGAATAAAATTCAATCGCAAGCGTTACCATTGAAGTGGTTTTATCTTGCGATACGGTAAGTATGTCTTTAAAAGCTTTATAGCTTTCCCAAGGTGACGGCT
>WFQC01000111.1 GCA_015487235.1 Alteromonadaceae bacterium | reverse complement strand
TTCTGAAAATGCTGATTTTTGCCGTGCTTGTGCCGATGCTGGTATTGTTTTTATTGGCCCACCGGTTGCAGCTATTGAAGCAATGGGTTCAAAATCAGCGGCTAAAAATATCATGGAAAAAGCGCAAGTTCCGCTTGTGCCTGGTTACCACGGTGAAGATCAATCTTTTGAAGTACTGAAAAAAGCAGCTGACGACATGGGTTACCCTGTGTTGTTAAAAGCGACTGCGGGCGGCGGCGGTAAAGGTATGCGCCAAGTTTGGCACGCAGATGAATTTGCAGAAGGCTTAGCAGCCGCCAAACGCGAGGCGAAGTCTTCTTTTGGTGACGATACTATGTTAGTTGAAAAATACCTAACACAGCCTCGTCATGTTGAAATTCAAGTCTTTTGCGATCAGCATCAAAATGCCGTGTATTTATTTGAACGTGATTGTTCTGTACAACGCCGTCATCAAAAAGTGATTGAAGAAGCTCCGGCTTTTAATATGAGTGAGCAATTGCGCGCCAAAATGGGTGAAGCCGCAATAAAGTCAGCCCAAGCTATTGGTTATCAAGGCGCTGGTACTGTTGAGTTTTTACTTGATGTTGATGGCTCATTCTATTTTATGGAAATGAATACTCGCCTACAAGTTGAACACCCCGTAACTGAATTAATCACGGGTGTTGACTTAGTGGCATGGCAATTACGTGTTGCAGCAGGCGAAAAGCTTCCTAAAACGCAACAACAACTCAGTATTAAAGGTCATGCTTTTGAAGCCCGTATTTATGCTGAAGATACCAATAATGACTTTCTACCAGCAACGGGCACATTAGACTTTTTACAAACACCACAAGAAAGCGAGCATGTACGTATAGATACCGGTGTACGTCAAGGTGATGAAGTAAGCGTATTTTATGATCCGATGATCGCAAAGCTCATTGTTTGGGATGAAAATCGTGAAAAAGCACTACAGCGTTTAGCTAAAGCGTTAAGTGAGTATCGTATCAATGGCGTTACCACAAATATTGACTTTCTCTATAACTTAGCAACATGTCAACCGTTTATACAAGCAGACATTGATACCGGTTTTATTGATAAGCACCAAGATAAAATTTTTCATCAAGACAGCCAAACACTCGCTGATGAATTACCTATGGCAGCCTTATACTTGGTGTTATCTTTAGCGAAAAAAGCTCAAGAAACCGCAGCAAAAACAAGCGATCCTCAT
Organism: Alteromonadaceae bacterium; assembly: GCA_015487235.1. Classification (GTDB taxonomy): domain Bacteria; phylum Pseudomonadota; class Gammaproteobacteria; order Enterobacterales; family Alteromonadaceae. The sequence continues at coordinate 17,030 of WFQC01000111.1, read as the reverse complement.
TCACCTTGGAATCAAACCAATGCATGGCGTCTTAATGAAGCACATATTCACGAGCTAATATTAGCTCATAACGACATTGAGTACCCTGTTGTTGTTGAACAAAAACGTCAAGGCGAGCGCCGCTACTATTTGATCACCGTTGATGGTAAAACACTGGATTGCCAAGGAAAAATTACTGGTGAAAAATTAGAGTTCACCATTAATGGCTACCGAAGTTCTGCCATTATTAGCCACTTTGGTAACCAAATTAGTTTATACCGCCAACAAGGTGTATTTAATTTTACTCATGTTTTACCTGATTGCGGAACACACAATGCCGCAGATGAGCATGACGGCTTGATCGCGCCAATGAACGGTACCATGATCAGCGTTTTAGTGAAAGCAGGCGAACAGGTAGAAAAAAACCAACCCTTAGTTATTATGGAAGCGATGAAAATGGAACACACAATTCGCGCACCACAAAATGGTCGCGTTGATGCTATTTATTTTAATGAAGGCGAAATGGTCGATGGTGGTGCAGAACTCTTAGCCTTTACAGCCGATGAAGAGAAAGCATAATGGTGATGAAAAATCTTCCTGAATGGGTAAAAATTGTTGAAGTAGGCCCTCGTGATGGCTTGCAAAATGAAAAGACACTGATCAGTGCTGACGATAAAGTGGCGTTAATAAATAAGCTTAGCGAGGCTGGTTTAACCACCATTGAAAGTGGCAGCTTCGTTTCGCCTAAATGGGTGCCACAAATGGCAACATCGAGTGAAGTTTTTCAAAAAATCAATCGTACTCAAGGGGTTAGCTATGCTGCTTTAACACCTAACATGAAAGGGTTTGAAGCAGCACTTGCTGCGGGGGTTGATGAAGTCGCAATTTTTGGTGCAGCATCAGAAAGCTTTAGTCAAAAAAATATTAACTGCTCTATAGCGGAAAGCTTAGCCCGATTTGTCCCTATAATGAGTGCAGCAAAAGCAGCCAATATTCCTGTTAGAGGCTATGTTTCTTGTGTAGTTGGCTGTCCTTATGAAGGTAATATTTCACCCGAAAAGGTTGCTGAAGTTGCAGAAAAACTTTTTGCTATGGGCTGCTATGAAATTTCATTAGGCGACACCATTGGTACAGGCACAGTCACAAGTGTACAAAAAATGCTACAAGCGGTAATGGCTAAAGTACCAACAGAAAAACTCGCAGTACACTTTCATGATACCTATGGGCAAGCGTTAACAAATATTTACGCCGCTTTACAACTCGGTATTAAGGTAGTCGATAGTGCCATTGCAGGTTTAGGTGGTTGTCCTTATGCTAAAGGCGCATCAGGTAATGTGGCAACCGAAGATGTCATTTATATGCTTAATGGTTTAAATATTAATCATCATATTGATTTTGATAAATTACTGACTGCAGGTTGGTATATTAGTGACAAATTAAATAAAGTACCTAGCTCAAAAGTATCAAATGCCTATCGGGCAAAAATAGCTCAATGTGAACGTTAAGCATAAAAACAAAAGAAACAAGCTATCAATAAAACATTAATCAAGAGGAGAACAAAATGGCTGGATTTGACAAAGTAGTGTCAAGCTATGAAGAAGCCATGGCAGGTTTAGAAGATAATATGACCGTTATCGCTGGCGGTTTTGGCTTGTGTGGTATTCCTGAAAATCTTATCGCAGAAATAAAGCGCAAAGGCACTAAGGGTTTAACCCTTGTTTCAAACAACTGTGGCGTTGACGATTTTGGCTTAGGCATTTTACTCCCTGATCGCCAAATTAAAAAAATCATCGCCTCTTATGTCGGAGAAAATGCCGAATTTGAACGTCAAATGATGTCTGGCGAATTAGAAGTAGAATTAACACCTCAAGGCACTTTGGCTGAAAAAATGCGCGCTGGTGGCGCTGGTATTCCAGCATTTTATACTGCTACGGGGTATGGTACTCCTGTTGCAGAAGGTAAAGAAGAGCGTCAATTTAATGGTCGCAATTATATTTTAGAAGAAGCTATTACCGGTGACTTTGCCATTGTAAAAGCATGGAAAGCCGATCGTTATGGCAACCTAGTTTATCGAAAAACTGCGCGTAATTTTAATCCTTTAGCGGCTACCGCCGGCAAAATTACGGTGGTTGAAGTTGAAGAAATTGTAGAGCCAGGTGAGTTAGATCCTGATCAAATTCATACTCCAGGTATTTACGTTGATCGTTTAATTCTAGGTACTTTTGAAAAACGTATAGAGCAACGTACCACTCGCCCTACATCTGACAACGCTGATAAATAAGGAGTTAACAATGGCTTTATCAAGAGAACAAATTGCACAACGCGTTGCTCAAGAATTACAAGACGGCTATTACGTCAACTTAGGTATTGGTATTCCTACCTTGGTAGCAAACTTTGTACCCGAAGGGATAGAGGTAATGCTGCAATCTGAAAATGGGTTACTTGGTATGGGGCAGTTCCCCACCGAAGAAGAAATTGATGCTGATTTAATTAATGCCGGCAAACAAACCGTTACCATGGCAACAGGTGCTTCTATTTTTGATTCTGCAGAATCTTTTGCCATGATCCGCGGCGGCCATGTCGATTTGACGGTACTTGGCGCCTTTGAAGTAGATGTTAATGGTAATATCGCTTCTTATATGATCCCCGGTAAACTGATCAAAGGTATGGGCGGCGCAATGGATTTAGTTGCTGGTGCCGATAACATTATTGTAACCATGACTCATGCGTCTAAACATGGCGTTTCAAAATTATTAACGCGTTGTACTCTACCACTAACAGGTAAAGGCTGTATCAAAAAAGTCTTAACCGATTTAGCCTTTATTGAGATAAAAGACGGTAAATTTCATTTATTAGAGCGCGCACCAGGAGTCAGCATTGATGAAATAGTCAAGCTTACTGAAGGTGAATTAGTCGTTCCTGAACATGTACCCGAAATGACGTTTTAATATACCTATATATTCAAATTTCACCTGATAAATAAAGGGCTTAATGCCCTTTTTTATTGGTATTATCTAGGGGCTGCATTGCGTAAACACCAATTTTTTAGCGAACAAATGTTTATTTTCTGTACTGCAATATTGCATTTTTAAGTTGCATTTATACAACTAATTAGTAATACTTAAGTTTGACAAAGAAAAGGCAAGGCAGGTGAAAGCCTGTTACGCAAAACCACCGGTCTAAGGGTTTGATGAAAATGGTTTCTCAAATCTATGACAGCGGAGTCACCTAGGTTCATAGTTTAGGTAATATCCAGTGGTTTTTTCTTTTAATTAATCCAATTTTTAAGGTTATTAAAATGAAAAAATTATTATTAGCTTCTACCGTTACAGCTTTAATTTTAACGTCTGTAGTTACTGTTCCAAAAGCTCAGGCTGCTAACATCGCTCAAAGCGTTTGTGAGTATGTCGCGGCAGACAACAAAAAACGCATGCGTTCGTTTTTAAAGTCGAATAAATTAAAAATACGTAATATTTTTAAGTCTATTCAATGCAATGGTCAGAATCTATTAGAATTTGCTGCTACCAAAGGGTCTGTAAAAACGGGTACTTTGATGATTAGTAAATTACCAAGGAAAGTCGTTTCTGCAAATTTAGCGCAAATTCAAGAAGGATCACCTCTTTATGACGCTGCAAACGCGCGCGTGAGCAGTTAGATTTGATTAACTGGTAGTTGTTAATATTAATGATTTCCAAGTTAATAATTCTTGTCATTTTAAAAAACCAGCTTCGGCTGGTTTTTTTTCATATTACTTTTCAAAAGCTTGATATACTTATACCAACTAAAATAAGTAAACAGCTCAAGCTTAAAAATATTAGGGCGTGCTGACCTTAAAAGCGAACCAATTATTAGTTATGGGAAAAATTAATTATCGAGAAAGCCATCATGCTTTAGTGCTAACCGGTGGCGGTGCCAGAGCCGCTTATCAAGTCGGCGTGTTAAGTGCTATCACTCAGTTTGTTCCTCGCAATCATGGTATTCCGTTTCCAATAATTTGCGGTACCTCTGCTGGCTCTATTAACGCCTCTGCTTTAGCTTGTTATGCTTCTTGTTTCCATTTAGGAGTTAAAAAGCTTGAATGGGTATGGAAAAATCTCACTACAGATCAAATTTATAAAAGTGATATTAGTCAAGTTGTTAGCTATTTATCACAAGGTGTTTTTGCGAGTTTTCAAGCCGATTACGCTAACAAAACTCCGCACAGTATTTTAAATAATGAACCATTACGAGAATTACTTAATCGCGTTGTTGATTTTAAACGCATTGATAAAAATATACTTAAAGGGTATTTGTCAGCCCTGTCTATAACAGCATCCAGTTATACAACGGGCGATTCTATTAATTTTTATCAGTCTCATCAGTATGTTGAACCTTGGGAGAGAGCCAAACGTCGTGGTGTTTATAGTAAAATAAATTGTGATCATTTAATGGCCTCTTCTGCTATTCCAATGGTATTTCCATCGGTAAAAATAGCGCTTGAACATTTTGGTGATGGCTCTGTGCACCAACTTTCTCCCCTTAGCCCAGCAATTCATTTAGGCGCTAAAAAAATATTTATTATTGGCGTTGAGCAACCTAAAGAACCTCGCTACAAACGAGAAAATAATCCTCATCCTCCGAGTATTGCTACCGTTGCAGGGCATATGCTTGATAGTATTTTTGCTGATACGTTAATGAGCGATTTAGAACGTATGCAACGTATCAATGCAACCTTATCGCTTATTAATGACAAAACCTTATCTCAGCATGAAGGCTTAAAACATATTGACAATTTTTTAATTAACCCGAGCCATGATTTTAATGCTATTGCGATGAAATATTATAATAAGTTGCCCTTGTCTATACGTATGCTCTTACGAACGGTAGGCATTTCAGATGACAGCGAATCAAGTATTATCAGCTATTTACTTTTTGATAAAGACTATTGCCAAGATCTTATAAAGTTAGGTTTTAATGATGCCCTAGAAAAAGAGCAAAAAATACGCGAATTTTTAAGTTTATAAAATAGCTTTTAATCACCTTCTTGTAAAAAACGCTCAGCGCGTTCGACACGATGAGGCTTGCCTCTTAAAACAAGCGTATCTTGCGCTTGTAATATAATATCGTCGCTGGGGGCTTCAATTTCATGACCATGACGCTGTAAAGCAATAACACTCACCCCTCGTTTTGCCAAATTAAGCGAGCCTAATGAGCGACCGATTGCATCAGCATTTTCTGTTAACAATACCGCGTGGGCAAATTCAATACGATCAATGGCATTTGGCCCTAAGTCGGTATTCTCCCCTTGATAGAAACCATGAAGGTGGTTGTAATGCTCTTTTCGCTCTTTCTGGACTCGTCTGATAATACGAGAAAATGGCACACCCGTTAAGGAAAGCACTTGGGAGACTAACATTAAACTGCCTTCTAAACTTTCAGGAACAACTTCATTTGCCCCAGCAGCTTTTAATTGCGCTAAGTTATCATCATTACGTGTTCGAACTAAAATTTGCACATTAGGCGCTAAAAACCGTACTCGTTGGATCACTTCCATTGACTGTTTATCTTCTCCGAAAGCAATAACCACTAAGCGTGCTTTATCAATATTAGCCGCTTTTAATAATTCTGTTTGTCTTGACGTACCAAAAAGAACCTTTTCTCCAGCCTCTCTTGCTTCTTTTGCCCGTAAGGGATCAATATCAATAGCAATAAAGTCAATACCTTCTTGTTTTAGAAAGCGGCTAACCGTTTGCCCTACCCGACCAAAGCCACAAATAATGACATGGTTTTCTAAATACTCTGTTTTAATTTGCTCATCACCAATCTCTGGTATTTCTTGCTTTTCATGCGCAATAGCAATACCCCAGCGACGCGCATGATCTACCATATAAGGCGTTATTGCCATGCTAACTACCCCAGTTACCAGTAAAATAGAAGCGGTTTCTAAAGGTAAAATATTTAATTGAGTGGCTAATGCGATTAGCACAAAACCAAATTCGCCCATTTGCGCCAACATAAAAGCAGATGCCCAAGCATCTTTTTTTGCTTCGCCTGCCCTTTCTGCCAATATCTTTACTATGGCTATTTTTATAAGCATAAAGGTGATCAGTACCGCTAAAATGGTTAAAGGAGCAGAAACTAAAATATTAATATCAAGTTTCATCCCCACGGTGACAAAAAATAATCCGAGTAAAATATCTCGATAAGGGCGAATGTCTGCTTCAAGTTGATGTTTATACTGACTTTCGCCAAGCATCATACCAGCTAAAAAAGCCCCTAAAGCCATTGATAAACCAAACCATTGTGTTAATGCTGAAGCAAGTAAAGTAACCAATAAGGTCGTTAAAACAAAAAGTTCATCGGTACGAACTTTAGCTATAATATTGAACAAACGCGGTAATAACCATTTACCTACCAACAATAAAATACTAACAACAAAAACACCTTTAACCAGTGCCCATAACAACTCTAACAACATGGATGAACTGCCATTTTGCGCAAGTAATGGCACAATAATAAGTAATGGCACTACCGCTACATCTTGAAATAACAGTACGGCTACTGAAATTTGCCCTGATTTTCGTTTAATAGCGCCAGAATCACTTAATTGACGAATAACAATAGCAGTAGACGATAAGGCTAAGATCCCTCCGATCACAAAAGCACTCGAAAAGCTTTCGCCAAAAATCATGGCAATAATTAAAAAGATAAGTAGAGAAATAGCAACTTGGAAGCCACCCACAGAAAAAACTAAATGGCGCATTGCCACTAATTTAGGGAGTGAAAATTCTAGACCAAGAGTAAAGAGTAAGAAAACAATACCAAGTTCAGCAAAGTGATCATAGTCAACTTGCCCATGCGCCCAAGCTAAACCATGCTCTCCGATTAAAGTACCCGCCACAAGATAAGCTAAGATTGCAGGCAATTTTAAACGACGAAACAGCCACACACAAACAACTGCGCTGGTTAAAATGGCAAGAATTTCTAAGTGACTTGTCATAGAGTGTCCTTTGCTATTGCTATTTTGCCGAGCGGCAAACTATTGCCGATAAAAAATTGGCACCAATTCATACTAGCAGAATAATATTGATAAACAACCATTTAATGTAATTTATTCTTTATAAATCAAAATATTAGACAACAATGAAATAAACTTCTATCTCGGCACAATATTTGCAACCACTCAGCTTGCAGCACATAAAAAAAAAGATCAGTTTGAGGGTATTTATCAATGCAAACATTAAACTTACTTGAGCACCAGTTTACCGATAGTAATACTTTTAGTGTATTCAATATTACCCATGATGAAAGTTTTATTCCGGGTTTAGTGCTGCTAGAGCAATTACAAACAACATTAGATGTGCAAGAGCTACTGAGTATTTTTGCTAAAGAAGCCGAAAAACTAGTTGATTTTTCAGGGCTTTATTTTAAAAGCCAAGATTTTAGTACCTGTATTAAAGGAAGCCGCACAGCAAAAGTTGAGCGCAGTTTCGAATTGAAAATTGATGATGAGTTTATTGGTACATTAACCTATGCGGTAAAAAAACCAATAAGTCTCGCAAAATATCGTATTTTAAATCAGCTACATCAACACTTACTTTACCCTTTACGTAATGCATTAAAGTACCGCATGGTGTCAAAACTTGCCATGCAAGATAGTTTAACAGGGTTGGGAAATCGTCGTTATTTTGACAAACAACTAACAAGAGCAATGCATCATGCTAATCGTCATCACACTTGTGTTGGTTTAATTTTAGGTGATTTAAACAAGTTTAAAGAAATAAACGACAACTATGGTCATCAAATTGGCGATCAAGTATTGAAGCATGTTGCTAATGCAATGCTAGCCAGTGTACGAGACTCTGACAGTGTTTTTCGTTTTGGTGGAGATGAATTTGCCATTATCGTTGAAAATGCTAGCGATAACTCTCTCGATATTATTGAAAATCGGATCAATATCGCGATTGCTAATGATGCCTTATTAGCAAAATATCAGCTAAGTTGCAGCTTAGGTGGAACTTTTATGAACAGAGCCGATAATGAATTAACTTTGTTTGAGCGAGCAGATCAAACCTTGTATCGCCAAAAAATGAATATGAAACGCAATTTAACCATTGTATAGGCATAAAAGCGATTTTTACTAGCACTTATGTAGCCTGTTAGCTTAACGCCATTACTTATCTCTCCCAAGTAAGTAATGGCTTTCTTTTTTCTAGGTTTAGCGACTCTCAGAGCATTTATTTTTTAGTATATTTAGCTAGCCAATCAAATACTTGTTGGTACCAAAAAACAAGGTTGTCAGGTTTACGAATATGGTGATCTTCATCTTTAAACATCACTAATTTACTGTCAATACCTCGACGTTGTAACGTGGTAAAAGTGCCTAAGCTTTGCGCATAAGGTACTCTATAATCAAGTTCACCTTGAATAACCAACATAGGAGTTTGCCATTTATCAACATAAGCTGAAGGGTTAAACTTATGATAGTCTTCACTGAGGTTACCGTTTTTATCACGCCAAGGCACGCCACCTAAATCATGCTCAGGAAACCATAATTCTTCTGTTGACCAATAAAAGCTAGGCATATCAAATAAACCAGCATGATTAACTAAGCATTTAAAACGATCTGACCAATTACCTGCTATCCAATTCATCATATAACCGCCATAAGATGCGCCAAGCGCACAAGCATTATTGCTATCAAGCCAAGGTTGGTCTTTTACTATAAACTCAAGCCCTTTTTGTAAATCTTCTAAAGGTTTTCCTCCCCAGTCACGAGCAATGGCGTCGGTAAATGCTTGTCCATAGCCTGTTGAACCATGAAAATCAATCATAACAACACCGTAACCTTGTGCAGCCCAAAGTTGCGCATTCCAGCGGTAGTGAAACATATTACCAAAACTACCTTGAGGGCCTCCGTGCACTAAAAAGGCAATGGGGTATTTTTTACCTTGCTCAAAGTTTGCGGGTTTTAACCAATATCCATAAACAGTTTCGTTGTTCCAACCTTTAAAACTAAATTGCTGATAATCAGCAAAGTTAATATTGTTTAATTTATCTTTATTTACCTCAGTGAGTTGAGTAAAACCATAACCATCTGTTTGAATAGTAAAAATATCTTTAGGGCTGTCTAAAGTATGACGAGTAAAATAAAGGCTGTCAGCAGCGGTAGTTAAGCTTGTATTAGTGCCTTCGCTATAAATTTTACGCACATCACCAAATTCAGAATTAATTGCAAAAATACTTTTTTGACCAATATCTTGTGCAGTGACATACAGAGTTCTACTGTCGTCACCAAAAACAATTTCACTAACTGAACGATCCCATTGAGAGGCTATTTGGCGTACCCTACCCGTAATATTGTCTCGCAACTGTAAAGAAAATTTATCAGACTCATAGCCTGGTGTCTGCATAGCTTTATACACAAGAAAACGTCCATTAGGTGAAAAAACAGGCTTAGCATCCCATGCTTTATTTTCTACGGTAATATTGGTTAGTTGATAGGTTTTTAAATCAACTTCAAATAAATCAAAATTGGTTGTCCAAGCATGATCTTTACTGTCTTGTTCACTCGCAGAATATTTAGCCGAGAAAACTAAAGAGCTTGCTTCAGGGTGAATAGCAACTTCATTAATACCAGCAATATCACCTTTCCACTGTGGAATAAGATCTTGAGCTTGTGTGATCACACCACGTTGAGGTAATTTAGCGACAAAAAGGTGCTCTTTAAATGCACTATTCCATGTATCCCAATGACGCACCATTAGTTGGTTGTAAACTCGTGTGTTATGTTTTTGCTTCGCCACTTGCTCTTGTGCTCGAATGGTACAAGAAAAGTCAGGACAATCAGGTTTAACGGTTATGGTAAATGCAAAAGTTTTACCGTCGTTAGACACTTTAAAACCATTTACATCCAATGGTAATTGCGTGATTTGCTTTGCTTCTCCACCACTTAAGGGCAATTGCCATACCTGTGAACTACCACTACGATCACTTAAAAAGTAAAGAGATTGGCTATTAGCAGCCCAAATAACATTATGTTCACTTTTCTCATGACTGGTGAGTTGTTGTACTTTTCCTGTTGCTATATTTTTAAGGTAAAGGTGATCATCGGTTGAACGAGAACCTTTTTTTAAACCGTACACTAACCATTTACCGTCAGGTGAAACAGCAACATCATGCAATATATTAAGCTCGTTAAGTTTTTCAACTGTAAAAGTATTTTTAATAGCATTATGCAAGGCTGGATTAATTTCGGGTGGTGGCGTTGCTAAAGCAAAATGAGTAAAACTTGCCGCAAGCACTAAAGTAAGGAGTTTATTTTTCATTATTTTATTCCTACAGGTAAACCAACTATACTCGATCATTTTCAAGGAGTACGAGTATATACCCATGTTACCTCAAGATACAGAATTCAGCTGGAATTAGAAACGCTTTTAGGCAAGGCATTGATTGAAGAGAATGGTTGTTCCCTTATCTAAATCAATAACGTAGCATAAAGCGTTTCTAAACCAGCCCTACAGGGATACCTGAGCAAATCATGCTCTTCATTGCATCTATTTTTAAGAGAACACCATTAATAAAAAGATGCGCCTTGACCATGAATCGCTCAGGCATCCTGAAACTCGCATCTTGAAGTATCATGGGTATATAATCATAAAAGCAAAAACGCCCGTTAGGGGCGCTTTGCATTATTTACTGAATTTACTGAGCATCTTTAAGTTTTTGATCTAACTCTTCTATTTTAGCATGCCATATTGCTGGGCCAGTGACATGAGCTGACTCTCCCGTACTATCAACAGCAACTGTTACGGGCATATCTTCTACTTCAAACTCGTATATGGCTTCCATACCTAACTCTTCAAAGGCAACTACACGCGCTTTTTTAACCGCTTTTGATACTAAGTAGGCCGCACCACCAACAGCCATTAGGTAAACTGATTGATATTTTTTAATGCTTTCAACCGTTTCAGCACCACGCTCTGCTTTACCAATTGTACCTAAAATACCTGTTTCAGATAACATCATTTCGGTAAATTTATCCATACGGGTTGCCGTTGTTGGTCCTGCAGGGCCTACGGCTTCATCACCTACCGCATCAACTGGACCAACGTAATAAATAAGTTTATTTTTGAAATCAACACCTTCAGGAAGCCCTTTCCCCGAAGCTAATAATTCTTGAATACGTTTATGCGCCGCATCTCGCCCTGTTAATATTTTACCAGACAATAAAACGGTTTCACCTGTTTTCCACGTTTTAATCTCGTCTTTGGTTAAGGTATCAACATTAACTCGACGAACATTATCACCGACTTCCCAAGTAATTTCAGGCCATTGTTCAATACTTGGTGGCGTTAAATCAGCAGGGCCTGAGCCATCAAGATGAAAATGAACGTGGCGAGTTGCCGCACAGTTAGGGATCATTACAACAGGTTTTGAAGCGGCATGAGTTGGCACACTATTAATTTTAACGTCAACCACTGTTGTTAAACCACCTAAACCTTGTGCGCCAATACCAAGTTTATTCACACGCTCATATATTTCTAAACGTAATTTTTCTTCTGCGGTTTCAGCACCTTTATCGATCAATTCTTGAATATTAACTGGATCCATTAAACTTTCTTTTGCTAATACACCCGCTTTTTCTGCAGTGCCACCAATACCTATACCTAACATGCCTGGTGGGCACCAACCAGCCCCCATGGTAGGTAATGTTTTCACAACCCAGTCAGCAATCGAATCTGAAGGGTTTAACATCACCATTTTAGTTTTATTTTCACTACCACCACCTTTAGCAGCAATCATCACTTCAACTTTATCACCTGCAACCATATCAATATGCACAACGGCTGGCGTATTATCTTTAGTATTTTTACGCGCTCCGGCAGGATCAGCTACAATAGAAGCACGCAGTGGGTTATCAGGGTTTAAATAGGCGCGGCGAGTACCTTCATCAACCATTTCTTGTACGGTTAAGTTGGTTTTATCCCATTTAACGTCCATACCAATTTTAACAAAGCAAGTAACAATACCTGTGTCTTGACAAATAGGACGCTTGCCCATCGCTGACATGCGAGAATTAATTAAGATTTGTGCAATAGCATCTTTCGCGGCTGCACTTTGTTCTTTGTGGTAAGCTTTTTCAAGAGCCTGAATAAAATCTAACGGATGATAATAAGAAATATATTGTAAGGCATCTTCAATACTGTCGATAAAATCTTGCTGTTTAATAATAGTCATGATGGCTCTTTCCTTCTCAAAAGCATGTGCATTATGATGTACAATTTTTTAGGGTTTGGTTAGTCTATTTCAGCCTTGTTGGTTGAAAGTAAAATTTTTGCCGATATGATACCCTGCTTATACTAGTGTAGCCAGTTTTCACTTAACTTATTTTGAAGAAAAACACCTTGTCGAATACTCAAATTTCAATTTCATTATATCCATTAAATCAGCCAGTTAATGCTGAGCAAATTTTTGCGCCTTTAGCTCATCACCCTTGGGCTTTTTGGCTTGACTCATGTCAAAGCGATCATCCTGATTGTTTATTTGATATTATCGTTTGGCAACCCAGCATTACCTTAACCACACAAGATAAACAAACACAGATTTGTTATTATGATGATCAAGGTCAGCTAGAGAAGCAGCAACAAAGCAGACAAGATCCTTTAGTTGTATTGAAAGAAACTCAACACGCTTTTTTTGAAAAATTTAATATACCGCAAACTCTGTTACCTTTTGTTGGGGGTGCATTAGGTTACTTTAGTTATGATTTAGGGCAATATTTTGAGAAACTACCACAAGTAGCCCTTCGCGATATTGATTTACCTGATATGGCAATAGGTATTTATCAACAGGCTATTATTGTTGATCATCAACAACAGCAAGTTTGGCTTATTTGCCCGCAACATCAACATACATCATTAACTACATGGTTAAATACACAAATTGAGCTCTACAATAAAGCTCATACCAAGCGACACTTCGCTATAACATCTTCGTGGCAAGCTAATATGGATAAAAAAGCTTACCAGCAAAAATTTACACAGGTGCAAAATTATTTACGCTCTGGCGATTGTTATCAGGTTAATTTAGCGCAACGCTTTCAATCACATTATCAAGGTGATGAGTTTGCCGCCTACCAGTTATTAAGAAAAGCCAATAATGCGCCCTTTTCTGCCTTTTTACGCTTTGAAAACAGTGCAATACTTAGTATATCTCCCGAGCGTTTCTTACAACTTAACGCACAAAACAACGTACAAAGTAAGCCGATAAAAGGTACTCGAGCACGTGATAAAAATTTACAAAAAGATCAACAAAATGCCCTTGCCTTAAAAAATGCCAGTAAAGATCAAGCTGAAAACTTAATGATTGTTGATTTATTGCGTAACGACATAAGTAAAACCTGTATTGCAGGTTCAGTTAAAGTGCCTCAGCTCTTTGCGATTGAAAGTTTTCCTGCGGTACATCATTTAGTGAGCACTGTAGAAGGAAAACTTGATGCAAAATATGATGCTACCGATTTACTGCGTGGCGCTTTCCCCGGTGGTTCTATAACTGGTGCGCCTAAAATTCGCGCCATGGAAATTATTGAAGAACTAGAGCCTCATCAACGCAGTATTTATTGTGGCTCTATTGGCTATATTTCAGCTTGTGGTAAAATGGACACCAGCATTGCTATTCGCACCTTAGTTTGCCAACAAGGTACTATATACTGCTGGGCTGGTGGTGGTTTAGTTGCAGACTCTCAAGTAGAGAGTGAATATCAAGAAACTTTTGATAAAGTAAATAAGATATTGCCCGTGTTAAGCGCCCAAACTTAGCCAGCTCAATTTAACGATTAATAAGGACGTGTTGATGACTAAAGATGAATTTTTGTGCCGTTTTCAACTTCATTCATTAGCTGCTTCGTCACACAAGTATCAATATCCTAAGCAATTAAAACAAGCCGCTGTTTTAGTTCCTTTAGTTAATTATCAAAATCATATCACGGTATTATTAACCAAACGTGCCCAGCATTTACGTCATCATGGTGGGCAAATTAGTTTTCCCGGTGGCCGTGTTGATGAAGTAGATAATGATATTGTTTCAACCGCCACACGCGAAGCTTTTGAAGAAATAGCGTTATCACCTACTGATTGCCAAATTATTGGCCAATTACATCCATATCAAACCATCACCGGATACGTTATTAGACCTGTCGTGGCTTTTTTACCAGCAAACTTAACACTCGATGCTAGTTTAGATGAAGTGGAAGAAATTTTCGAAGTACCTTTAACGCACTTTTTAAACACAGACAATATTCACTCTTTTTGGGTTGAAAAGCGACAACATCGTTATCAAGTACATTTTATGCCCTATAATCAATATAACATTTGGGGAGCAACCGCTGCTATTTTAAAAGACCTAGCCGACCATATTCGTTAACTGCGCTTATTTTTGTGCTTGGGCATTGTATTTTTATAACAAAAATTTAGTTTCGTGAATATTTAAATACAAAAGGTTGTTTTAAACAATAACTTTCAGTTACCATAACCGAAGATAATTTTACGCAAAACTATATTTGCAATTAATAATTCAGGTTTTTACATGATTAGTGTATTTGATATGTTTTCTATTGGCATCGGCCCGTCTAGTTCGCATACGGTAGGGCCAATGCGCGCAGCAAAATTATTTGTTGAGCATTTACATGAGCAAAACTTACTTGCGCAGGTCGATCGTGTGAGCTGTGAGCTATTTGGTTCGCTAGGACAAACAGGTATCGGCCATGGTACTGGCAAAGCAGTTATTTTAGGTTTAAGTGGTGAAAGCCCTGAAGACATTAATGTAGATGATATTGATCGCATTTTGCAACAAGTGGTAAGTAGTGAAAAAATAACCCTTAATAAAGATAAACAGGTTAACTTTCCTAAAAGCAATGCGATTATTTACCATCGTCGTAAAACTTTGCCGGCTCATGCCAATGCGATGACTTTATTTGCTTATTGCGGCGAACAAGTTATTTTACAAGAAACCTACTACTCTATTGGTGGCGGCTTTATTGTACAAGATTGTGACTTTGAAAAAGAAAAAGACAAAGCCCTTTCCTTACATGCAAATATTAAACGCCCTCACTTATTTACTAGCGCTGATGAGCTGATCAAAATAACGCAAGAAAAAGGACTCAGCATTAGTACAATTATGATGGACAATGAAAAATGCTTAGCGGATGAAAACACTGTTCGTCAAAACTTGGTTAAAATTTGGCAAGCCATGCGTGAAAGCATTGATCGTGGTATTCGAACTGAAGGGATTTTACCGGGAGGTTTAAAAGTAGTACGCCGTGCGCCAGCATTGTACCGTACTTTATCAGTAGAAAAAACGAACGATCCTTTAAACGCTATGGACTGGGTTAATTTATTTGCGCTTGCTGTAAATGAAGAAAATGCCGCAGGTAGTCGTGTCGTTACCGCACCGACAAATGGCGCAGCAGGTATTATTCCTGCAGTATTATGCTATTACGATAAGTTTGTAAAACCCGTTTCTGACGATGACTGTATTCGATATCTACTTACGGCTGCCGCTATCGGTATTTTATATAAAACTAATGCTTCTATTTCAGGCGCAGAAGTTGGCTGTCAAGGCGAAGTTGGTGTTGCTTGCTCTATGGCTGCAGGCGCGCTGACTGAAATTTTAGGTGGCAACCCCTCTCAAGTGGAAAATGCAGCTGAAATAGGTATGGAGCATAATTTAGGCTTAACCTGTGATCCTGTCGGCGGCTTAGTACAAGTACCTTGTATTGAGCGTAACGCTATGGGCGCCGTAAAAGCAATTAATGCTGCTCGATTAGCACTTCGCGGTAGTGGTACTCACAAAGTGTCATTAGATAAAGTCATTAAAACCATGTGGGATACTGGTAGTGACATGAAAACGAAATACAAAGAAACCTCTCGCGGTGGTTTAGCTGTAAATATTATTGAATGTTGATCAAAAAAGGATAGCCACCAAGCTATCCTTTATTTTTTATAGCCAATTTTTTAAGTAAACATTTCACTCAAAACATCAAGCCTGTTAGCGAACCGGTAATTTAATATCAGCAAATAAAGCGTCTATTTCGTCATTATTTTTTAGCAACATGGCCTTAGTGATTAAATCTTTATTTAAATGAGGCGCAAAGCGTTCAATAAAGTCAAACATATAGCCACGTAAAAATGTGCCACGTCTAAACCCTATCTTGGTTGTACTCGAATTAAACAAATGACTTGCATCAATAACGACTAAATCGCTGTCGATATCAGGATCAACAGCCATTGAAGCAACCACACCAATACCAATACCTAAACGTACATAAGTTTTAATTACATCAGCATCTGTTGCAGTAAACACAATTTTAGGCTCACACCCTGCATTACTAAATGCTTTATCTAATTCTGAACGTCCCGTGAAACCAAACACATAAGTCACTAATGAATACTGAGCAATATCACGAATAGTAATATCGCGTTTACTGGCTAAGGGGTGATCATGGCGCACAATAATACTGCGATTCCAGTGATAACAAGGAAGCATAACCAGATCATTATACAAATGTAACGATTCTGTCGCGATAGCGAAATCAGCATCGCCTTTAGCTGCAGCATCACTAATCTGTACAGGCGTCCCCTGATACATGTGTAGCGACACTTTAGGGTATTTAGAAATAAAGCCCTTAATCACTTCAGGCAAGGCATAGCGCGCTTGCGTATGCGTAGTTGCTATGCGTAATTTGCCTTCATCGGGTTGAGTATGTTCGCGCGCAACTGATTTAATGCCTTCCACCTTAGACAAAATATCTCGTGCAATATTAATCACTTCTTGGCCAGCTGGTGTTACATGGGTAAGATGCTTGCCACTACGTCCAAAAATTTGGATACCTAGCTCATCTTCTAGCATGCGCACTTGTTTACTGATCCCCGGTTGTGAGGTAAATAAGTTTTCAGCCGTTGCAGAGACATTTAAATTATTGTTTAAGACTTCGACAATGTATCGTAATTGTTGCAGCTTCATAATACAGTTAGTGTTTTTTTTTTAGTAGGCTAAAAATATAGCCTTTATTC
>WFQC01000110.1 GCA_015487235.1 Alteromonadaceae bacterium | reverse complement strand
TCATTAATATCGCTAATTAACCAAGTTAACCATTGTTTAGCCATTTCGGGTGAATAAAATTCAATCGCAAGCGTTACCATTGAAGTGGTTTTATCTTGCGATACGGTAAGTATGTCTTTAAAAGCTTTATAGCTTTCCCAAGGTGACGGCTCTGGCTTTTTAGGTGCTTTTACTTCTCGTACCCATTGTTGTGTTTGCATATCATAAACTTCACTATCAATGATTAATTTATTACTAGCAATATCCCAACCTTTGCTTGCCATTAAAGGTACAAGTAATTGGTGTTTTTCTATAAAGGCTTCAATAAAAGCGCGCGATTTTATAATTTCTAATGCTAGAGTGGTTTTATCTGAACCACCTCCGCCAAGGTTTATACCCGCCATACTTGCTAAACCACCAAATTGCCCTGCTAACGCGGCTAAACCACCAGCACCGCCTTCGGCTGAAGCAGGGGCTAATAGCGCAGACGCTTTATAAATATTCGGTTTTGAAAGGGCAAAAGCGATTGAAGCAACAGCAAAAACGAACGTTATCGCAATGATTAATTTTTTACCTGACCATATCGCATGCCAAAGCTCGGCTAGGTCTATTTCATCGTCTTGAGAAGATTGTGCTTGTAATAACTCAGAAGGAATAGCGACAAATTGCGGCTGATTCATTCCTTGACTAGTCGTTTTTTCCACGTTACTTAATACACCTATTCTGTGGTTTTTGTAAGAAAAGCTAAAATGAAGCTGAATTATATAAGAGGCTTAACATAGGGTAAAGAAAATATAAGAAATAAAACTGCTTTATTCTTACTTTTTCTCGCTTTTAAAAACAAGCCATTAATAATCTTCATTATCTATTTCATCAAGAAAAGATTCTAACTCAGCATCATCTTCTGGATTTTCATCAATGGGTGGATTACCGTCATATACTTTAAATTGCATATTTTGAAAATAAGCATTTTTAACAAAGGTATAAGGGTCAATAGATTCGGTAATTAAGCTTTCTTGCTCGGTTAATTGTGCTCGTTGCTCAAGCCCTAAAATAGTTAAACGCGCAACATTTGGCCAAAAATCAATTATGGCAAGTGGCCAATAAAGTTTATCAATATAGTCGCCTACTTCTTCGCGAACAGAACTAGGCCCTAATGCTGGTAGCATTAAATAAGCACCATCACCCACACCGTAAGTGCCTAATACCTCACCAAACTCTTCTTCTCTTCGTTCCCAACCGACACTACTGGCGGGGTCAAAAAAACCTAATAAGCCTACGGTTGTATTTAAAACAAAGCGCCCTGTTGTTTTCGCAGCATCAGCAAATTTAAGTTGCAGTATATTATTAACTACTGTTGAGGGTTCATTTAAATTAAGCACCATATTATAGACACCTTCTCTTATGATAGTTGGCGTATAGTCTACATAAATTTCTGATGCTGGTTTTGCTACGTATTTATCAAGATAATCCCAGTTAAAAGTCCATATTTCTCGATTAAGATTTTCAAGCGGATCTTTGGGATCAGTTATTTCATTTTGAATATTTGCCGTGGTGCTACAGCCAGATAATATTGAAAATAATACCGTAATAAAAATAACACTAAATGATTTAGAAAATGATAAATGTAGCAACATTATTCCTTGATTTAAAATAGTTAATAAAAAACAAGCTAAGAAGCGGGGAGTTTATCATAGAGCTAATTGAGATTAAAAATTTAAATTGTAAAAATATAACGCTTCTACTTGTGTTGCTTGACTTGTGTTGCTTGCATGACTAGTTGAATCGCTCCATCATGAGTTGGTGATAAGTTTGCTCACCTTCAAAAGCGCTTAGTCGGCTTTATTTTGATGTATAGCAAGTAACATTTCTGCTTCAGCTAAAGGTATTTCACACGTTTGAGAAATTTCTTCCGCATCAGCCCCTAATGTTGCTAATTTAAAAGCGCGAGAATAGAGTTTATCTTCTGGTTGCTGGCTGCTTAGTTGTTCAATTTCATTTTTTAGTAAGGCTATTTTTTTATTTATTTCATCAAATTGTGCTAAATATTGTTGCTCTTTTTGTTGAAAAGTTTTTTCTAAAGCCGATATTTTATTTTCTTGCTCAGTTAAAAGCTGATCATTTAGCGCTTCTCGGCTTTGTAGAGTACTTAGCAGTAATGCTTGTTCTGCTAGTTGTGTTTTTAATAAGGCGATATTTTTATTTTGGTAGAATAAGCTTCTCAATAAAAGAAAGAGTGCAAGAAGTAAAAAAAGTGAGGGTAAAACCATAAAAAGAGACATCAGTAGATATATTCACTTTTATCCGCAAAAAATAAAACCAAAGGCACAAACAGCTATGCCTTTAGTTTTGGTTAAGTAGCTAAAAATGTTTTAGCTCTTCCCATTCGTCATCACTGAGTAGTTGATCCAAATCAACAAGAATAAGTAGCTCACCGTCTCGATTACTAACGCCTTGAATAAATTTAGCACTGTCTTCATTACCAACATTAGGTGCCACATCAATTTCAGAAGCTTTAAGGTAAACAACCTCGGCAACACTATCAACTAAGATACCAATAACTTGTTTTTCTGCTTCAATAATCACAATACGGGTATTATCAGTAATATCGCTAGGCTCTAAACCAAAACGTGAGCGTGTATCTATAACCGTAACAACATTACCACGCAAATTAATGATACCGAGTACATAGCTTGGCGCTCCAGGTACTGGCGCAATTTCAGTATAACGTAGTACTTCTTGTACTTGCATTACGTTAATACCGTAGGTTTCAGTATCTAATTTAAAAGTAACCCATTGTAATACTTCATCATTTGGATCTATTTTTTCACCTGTAGTGCGTCTTTCATCAGACATACAACTTGCCTCTTTTATACTCAATATTAGGGTCTGCTGACCTTTGAAAATTATTGTTGCAATAAAACTTAGCTAGCTAAAACTAGCAACGTCAGTTAAATTCTACCGCTTTACGTTAAAATATAGTCTTATTATTTATGTTTTACTAGAGCATGCTCTAACATCTACGAATTACCAGCACCTTTTTCTAATAATTTAATTAATGCTTCTACTTCAAGTAAAGCACACATTCTATCTTTTACTAAACCTGCTAACCATGGTCTTTTACTTGGACTATCTAACCACTTTACATCACTTTGTGTTAACGTTACTGTATCGACTAACTTTTCTGCTGACAAGCCCCAGTTACTATCACTAAGCATAATAATATATTGATAGTTTAGCGAATTTTTTAGTTTTTGATCATATTTTTCTGGCATAACCCATAAAGCGGTATCAACTACATTAATTTTTTCATCACGATGCACCATAACACCTTTAAACCAAGGCGGTTTTCCCATTAAAGCCGTTGTTTTATCCGCATTATGAATACCGCCCAATTCAATAAGTGGTACTGCAATAATTAACCCCGCAACCTCAAAAAACATGGCTTGAAACTCACCTTCTCGGTATGGCTTTTTAACAATATCTTTTTGTTTAGCCAGTGATTTTGCCGTAACTAATGGTGGTGTTTTTTCGGTTTCAACTGTTTTAGTCGCTACATTCTGCTCTACAGGCTTCCTAAATGTTTTAGTTACTGGTTTTTCTATTACCTTAACATCATCAAGGTTAGTTTTTTCAACAACATTAACTTGCTCTAATAATTTTGCTAATTCTTTTTCTTTTGTTTTAGGTAAAACTGGAGCTTCTTCTGTCAATAATTCTGACAGATAGTTTTTCATTACTTTGTTACTAGCCAATAATGATTTTGACATTTACACGCTCGTTTTGGATAATTTAAGTAAATATTTCAATAAAGCTCTATAAGCAATGACACCTCGTGAAGAAGGTGAATAGTCTGACGGTACCCTTTGAATTTGGCTGGCATTACGAAAGTTAGTATCAACAGGAACAACACCATTCCAAACATTACCAGGGTACAACTCTTGTAAACGACGAAAAGCCATTATCGACGCTTTGGTTCTTTTATCAAACATTGTAGGTACTATGGTATATTGAAAAGGATTTTTTTGCTCAACCTGCATAATTTCCATTGTTTTGATCATACGATCTAATCCTTTTAATGCCAAAAACTCGGTTTGCACTGGAATAATAATACGATCAGACGCTGCCAGCGAGTTTACCATAAGCACCCCTAATACAGGAGGACAGTCCATTAATATATAGTCATATTCTCCTTGTAATTTTTGCATTGCTTTTTTAAGCACTAAACCCATACCACCTTTTGCGCCTAAAGAACGGTCAAGCGTGGCAAGCCCCATAACCGCGGGCAAAATATCAATATTTTTATACTTAGTTGGACACAACGATTGTAAAATTTGTTCTTTCGTGGAAACTTGCACAAAAAGATCATAAACACTTAGTTCTAGATCTTCAGACTCTATACCAAAATAATAGCTTAGCGACGCATGCGGATCGGTATCAACGAGTAATACTCTATGACCCTTTTCAGCGAGTAAGCCACCTAACGTAATTGTTGTGGTTGTTTTACCCACGCCACCTTTTTGATTTGCTACTGTCCAAACTACCAAAAGTTCACCTTACTTATTATTTTGCAAATCGTTATTATCTTCTCTCGTTGTGATCCGCAAACCACCATTCTTAAGACGAATAACGTTAATTTTATTTGCTTCTTCACCCTGTTGTTGATCTATGTTTTTAATTTTTTCAACATCTTCAACACTAATTGTTGGCGCATTTAATAAATTAGCTTGCTGTATGCCATACTTAGAAATCGCAATAACTACACGGCGATTTTTAGCGCGTCCATCAGCACTGTTGTTATCTGCGATCGGGTAATATTCTCCATAACCTTCTATCGCCATACGGGCAGGGTTCATATTCATACGCTCAAGCAAAGTTAAAATAGCCGTTGCTCTGGCTACTGAAAGCTCCCAATTTGATGAGAAAATTTCAGTATC
>WFQC01000109.1 GCA_015487235.1 Alteromonadaceae bacterium | reverse complement strand
TTTTTTGTGTTGCGGTTGTTGCATGTACTGTTGTCATTAAACCATCTTTTATTCCCCAATTATCATGCAATACTTTGGCAAGCGGAGCTAAACAATTGGTTGTACACGAAGCATTAGAAACAATGTCTTGGCCTTGATAGTCGTTATGATTCACTCCCATTACAAACATGGGTGTATCGTCTTTTGAAGGGGCAGATAAAATAACTTTTTTGGCGCCAGCTTTGATATGCTTACGCGCTTTTTCATCGGTAAGAAATAAACCAGTGGCTTCAACAACAACGTCTACAGCGAGTGCATGCCAGTTTAAATTTTCAGGATCGCGTTCAGAACTAACACGAATTGCTTTGCCATTAACAATAAGTTGATCACCTTCAACTTCAACACTACCTTTAAAGCGACCATGTGTTGAATCATATTTAAGCATGTAAGCTATATAATCAATATCAATAAGATCATTTATACCTACAATTTCAATATCTTTGCGTTCAGTGGCGGCTCTTAAAACACATCGGCCAATACGGCCAAAACCATTAATAGCGAGCTTAATTGTCATGAGGAAACTCCTTAAATTATTATGTTGTAAAATTACACCAAAAGCAAAAAATATCAAGCTAAAACTGTAATTTTATTCCATTTTAATGATTTAAATTAGAAAATTTAAGGATAATTACTAAAATTTTTGTATTTATCGCTCAAATTGACATGCTTTGTTAAAAATGCCGTGATAAAATAACAACTGTTTGATGCACTGTGATAAAACTATTTTCTCTTGCACCCACGTTAATTTTAGGTTTGAGAAGCGTTTAATCAATTATTTTTAATGTACTACTTTGATATAACGCAAGGTATCTACCTTTTACGATAAAAGAATAATGATGATGAATAATGAATTAACCTTATGTGATATTGGTTTTATTGGTTTAGGTGTTATGGGGAAAAACCTTGTATTAAATCTTGCTGATAATGGCTACCGTGTTGCTGTTTTTGATTTAGATGATGAAAAAATTACCGCGACAATAAAACAAGATATTTTGGAAAATACTGAAAAAACGCCTCGTATTATTGGCTGCTCTTCATATACTGAGTTACTTGCTAAACTTAAGGCTCCTCATTTAATTGTGCTTTCTGTGCCCGCAGGAGATCCGGTTGATCAAGTCTGTGCGAGCTTAATTGGTGCAGGAATCTTACCTGATGATATAGTTATTGATACGGGTAATAGCTTATGGACAGATACTGTTGCGCGCGAGCAAAAGTATAAAAACAATTTTATTTTATTTTCATCGGCTGTTTCTGGGGGCGAAGTAGGTGCTCGTTTTGGTCCTGCCTTAATGCCTAGTGGCTCAGCCTATGCGTGGACACGCATTAAACCCATTTGGCAAGCTATAGCAGCTAAAGTTGATCCTGAAACAGGTAAGCCGCTAGAGCGTACCAAACCGGGTGAAATTGTTAAACAAGGTGAGCCTTGTGCTGCTTATATTGGCCCTGCTGGTGCGGGACATTATGTGAAAATGGTACATAATGGTATTGAATATGCCGATATGCAAATTATCTGCGAAGCTTACCATCTATTGCGTATAGGGTTAGCATTATCGCCTACTGAGGTTGCTGATATTTTTGAACACTGGAATAAAGGTTTACTTAACAGTTACTTGATGGAAATATCAGTAGAAGTGCTACGCCATAAAGATCCACAAACTTCGGTAGCATTGGTTGATTTGATTTTAGATAAAGCCGGACAAAAAGGTACAGGGTTATGGACAGCCATGAGCAGTTTAGAAGTAGGTTGCCCAGCACCGACAATCGCGCAAGCTGTGTATGCACGTTCTATCTCATCATTTAAGTCATTACGTCTTGCTGGGGCTGAAGTTTTTGATGATATTACCGTAGAATCGCTTAATTCTGATGAAAAAGAAGCATTTATCAAGCAACTTCATGATGCTATTTATTGTGCTAAAATTTGTGCTTATGCACAGGGTTTTCAATTGATGAAACTGGCAGCTAAAGAACATGGCTGGCAGTTAGATTTTGCCAGTATTGCAAAAATTTGGCGTGCAGGTTGTATTATTCGTGCGGCATTTTTACAGTCAATTACCGCGGCTTTTGAGCGTGATGAACACTTAGAAAACTTATTGCTTGATAGTTTTTTTGCCACGCAATTGCAAGCGCATCAAGAAAATTGGCGAAAACTTGTTGCTAAAGCAACCTTGTTAGGACTTCCCATTGGAGCTATTTCTTCTGCGCTTGCTTACTTTGATGCGATGCGTAGTGCGGTTTTACCCACTAATTTATTGCAAGGGCAACGCGATTACTTTGGTGCACATACCTTTGAACGAGTTGATAAAACAGCAGGTAAAAAATACCATGTATTATGGTCAAGTAAGCAGCAAGAGATCATCGCGATAGAGTAGAGCATGTTGCTTTTTCGAGTTTGATCAACACGCCTTATACATGCTTTAGTTTTAATCCTATTGTTTTTAATAAAGATTTGAACAGTGAATCACTTTAATTATGAATAAAGCAAACGATAAATATAAGCAAATGTTAACACCTGAGGCTTACCGAGTTTGTCGTTTAGCTGCCACAGAAGCACCGTTTTCAGGAAAATATCATGATCATTGGCTAAAAGGCAGCTATTATTGTGCGTGTTGTGATAAGGCTTTATTTAGCTCAGAGCATAAATTTGATGCGGGTTGTGGCTGGCCAAGCTTTTTTCAAGCAAGGTTGAATCAAGTCGAAGAAAAGGATGATTTTTCTCATGGTATGCAGCGCACCGAAATCGTGTGTGCTCATTGCCACTCACATCTAGGTCATGTTTTTAATGATGGCCCTGAACCTACTGGGCTTCGTTATTGTGTCAATTCACTCAGTCTTAGCTTTAAAGCCGATAGTTAATATTTAAATGATCTGGCTTTTCTATCAAAGCAATACTCACCAGTAAGTATTAGCGGTTAAATTGTTTACTTTATTTGTCTATTAATCATAGTGTAATCGGTGGCGTATTATTTCATCTTAGATTACAATATGCGCCGAATTATCAACCAAGCTATAATCTCATCTGTTCCTATAGCTTAATGTTTAACTGACTGAAAAAAGGTTTACGTAATGACGTCTCATCTTGAGGAAAAATATCAATCTAGCTGGCAAGAACGCCAAACTTTTGCTGAAAATATGCAGCCATTAATCGGGCAGCTATTTAGAAATAAAGGTATCGAGATCACTATTTATGGTCGCCCTTTAGTTAATGCTTCGGCCATTGACATAATTAAGGCGCATAAATCAGTAGCATTACATGAAGAAAGCAAATTACGTTTACGTGAAAGTTTTCCGTTTGTTGAAGCATTAAGCAAAATGAATGTTTCTCCTGCTCGTGTTGATGTAGGTAAGTTGGCTTATCGTTATTTATTTCAAGGCGGTGCTAATGGTTTATCGATTGAACAATATTTAGAAAAAGAGTTAGTCGATATTGCGAAAAAAGATAATAACGATGAGCAAGAAGCTCAAAACGTAGTACTGTATGGTTTTGGTCGTATCGGTCGATTACTTGCGCGTTTGTTAATTGAGCGTGCCGGCCCTAGCTCAAAATTAAATTTACGTGCTATTGTTTTGCGTCCAAGCAAAGGTAAAGATGATTTAGAAAAGCGTGCCAGTTTATTACGTCGTGATTCGGTTCATGGTGCCTTTAATGGTAGCATTACTGTTGATAAAGAAAATAATGTGATTAAAGCTAATGGTGCTTTTATTAAGGTTATCTATGCAAAATCACCGTCTGAAGTTGACTATACTCAATACGGTATTGAAAATGCCTTAGTAGTTGATAATACAGGAATTTGGAGTGACGAAGAAGGTTTAGGCCAACATTTACAATCTAAAGGGGTTGCCAAAGTATTGTTAACGGCACCAGCAAAAGGTGAGATAAAAAATATCGTTTATGGTGTTAACCACGAGATGATTTTACCAGAAGATAAAATTATTTCGGCAGCAAGCTGTACAACCAATGCCATTACACCCGTATTAAAAGCAATTAATGATGAGTTTGGTATTCGCAATGGTCATGTTGAAACGGTGCATTCTTATACTAACGATCAAAACTTAATTGATAACTATCATCCAGCACCACGTCGTGGGCGTAGCGCACCATTAAACATGGTTATTAGTACTACCGGTGCGGCTAAAGCTGTTGCTAAAGCATTACCTGAGCTTAAAGGGCTATTAACAGGTAACGCGATTCGTGTACCAACGCCAAATGTGTCGATGGCGATCATGAATTTGAATTTGAAAAAATCAACCACCAAAGAAGACTTGAACGACTATTTACGTAATATTGCATTGCGTTCAGAGTTACAAAACCAAGTGGACTACACTGCGTCAAGCGAAATTGTATCAACTGATTTAGTTGGTTCGCGTTATGCGGGCGTTATTGACTCTCAAGCTACTATTGTTGATGGTGATCGTACTGTACTTTATGTGTGGTATGACAATGAATTTGGTTATAGTTGTCAGGTTGTGCGTGTAATGCATGAGATGGTGGGTATTAATATTCCAACATTACCTATTAAGTAATGGTTTAGTCTGATTTTTCAACTATAGACAGCCTTTTGTAATAAAAAGCCAGTTGCGTTTGCTTCTGGCTTTTTTATGTAAAATGCTATGTTATACCAGCATTTAGCTACCTTATTAATCTATTAATATAAAGGCTTAAATACAACGTGCGGGCTTGGGTAATCCTGCTATTTTTGTGGCTTGTTTTGCAGGCCCTTGTGGAAATAACCGATATAAGTAGCGACTATTGGCTTTTTCTTCACCAAACTCTGCTTTCATCGCTTTAGTTAAAGCTCGTATAGCTGGAGATTTTTTATAACTGAGGTAAAAATTACGAACAAAGTTAATAACTTCCCAATGGGCAGGCGTGAGTGTTAATTGTTCTTTTTCTGCAATTAATAGCGCTAATTCTTCGTGCCATTGCTGATAATCAAGTAAATAGCCTTGTTTGTCTGTTTCTATTTGCTGGTTATTAAAAGTTAATGTCATTGCCAAGTGATCACTTTATCAAAAGTAAAAAATAATGCGGGTAACTCAGCCAATGTAATTGCTTGGCTGATCTTTTTCTGATCAAGCATTGCTCTCGCAATTGCATGCTCATTAATATGATAAATGGGGTTACTTATATTTGCGGTTAATAAGTGATGGCTCAAGTTATAACAGCCATCATCAAGTAGTACTATTGCATCATTTGCTTGTAAAAGATCTAAGCATTGCGTTAAGTCGTTTTGTTGATAAGCAGATGTTCTCATTAGATGTAATGTACTCATGTTAAAACCTTAGTACCATATCAAATTGTTGTAATTTTTTAGCAAAATCACCCGCAGATAAAACAGATACATTATCAAGATGAAAGTCAGTCGTTAGTGCGCGATCTGTTAATGAATGTTGGCAGACATAGATTTCTTCAACATCATAAAAGGGCAGTGCTGAAAAGGTTGCTAAGTAATCTTTGGCTTGTATTATGTCAGCTTGTTGACGGTTAACCAGTTGTCGAACCCCTTCGCCTTGAAAAAATAAGGCAACTCGCTGCTCATAAGAGCCAAAAATGAGTGCTATATCTAATGCATCTCTACCTTGGGTTCTATCAAATGAACTACTGCTGTTGAGTATTGCTAGCGATTTTTGTTGCATAAATAGATCTTTAAAAAATTATCTACTCATATTCTTTGCAGAGGATATGAGTATCGTTAAAGTTGGATCACGCGAGTGGCTTGTATGCTTAACTCTACCAGTTCACCTAACCCAGAAAGAGTGAAAACATCATCAATATTGGCTTGTTGCTCTTCAACAATAAGTCCATGTTTTTCACCAGCAGTAACACAAAGGTGCAATGGTATATCATATTTTTGTTGTAAATTTTGCCATGCTTTTAATGGCTGAAATTCATCACTGGCTATAATAATATCTTTATTGGCATTACAGACACCTTGCTGATAAAAGAAAACGCCTAACACCTTAATATTGTTATGTAGCGCTGCAGTGATTAAATTTATACTGGTTACCGTTCGGTTATCTAATGGTGACGTAGTAATGATAAACGCTAAACTTTGCACACAATGTCCTTAATACCAACCCTAATAAATAACTGTTCAACCTTGCTAACCATCATTTTTTCCACGCAAACTTTAGATCATTTACTTAAATAGAATTGGTATAACAAAAAATTTTACAGCTTAAAGCCCATAAAAAAGCCCCAAGCTTGTTAAGCAAGGGGCTTATTATAGCTGATTAATTTCTAAATATTAATCATCGCCACCAAATACACCCAGTAAGTGTAACAAGTGAACGAAAATATTATAAATATTTAAGTATAAAGAAATTGTTGCGCGAATATAGTTAGTTTCACCGCCATGAATGATACGGCTAGTATCAAATAAAATTAAACCAGACATAATCATAATAATAGCTGAGCTAATCGCTAATTGTACTGCAGGTACTTGAAAGAAGATGTTAGCAATGCTTGCAATTAATACCACAATTAAGCCTACCATTAAAAAGCCTCCCATAAAGGAGAAGTCTTTTTTACTGGTTAGAGCATAGCCAGATAAAGCAAAAAATATTAATGCTGTACCACCTAATGCTTGCATAATGAGCGATGCACCATTTGGCATAGCAGCATACACATTAAGCATAGGTCCTAATGAAGCACCCATTAAACCAGTAAAAGCAAAAATCCAGAATATACCGCTTGCTTTATCGGCCTGTTTATTAACGACAAACATTAAGCCAAACGCAACTAACATCATAACCAAAGCTGTCATGTGCGATAAGTTCATCGCCATTGAAATGCCTGCAGTTACGGCACTGAAAGCTAACGTCATTGATAACAACATATAGGTGTTTTTTAATACCTTGTTGATTTCAATGCTTGAGCTTCGCGTTGCTGTTTGAAAACCCATATTTGATTGCATAATTTTTCCTCTGAATATTTATCTACTAGTTATTAGATGAGGGTTAATTTCAAAAGTTCAAGTGCTTACACCCTTGTTAGCACAACAAACTCCGACATATTATGGCACTATAAATTCTTCATTGCCAAGTTAAACTTGCTTAAATTGGTTAATAATTTGTTTCTTTCTGTAACAGTCGTTACTGTGATCATTAATCAAACCACATGCTTGCATATAAGCATAACATATTGTTGAACCAATAAATTTAAAGCCTCGTTTTTTTAAATCTTTACTTAACCTATCTGATTCAACACTGGTAGCAGGGTAGTCACTTAATGCGCTAAGGTTATTAACACGTGTTCTACCATCAACAAATGTCCATATATAGTTTGTAAAAGAGCCAAACTCATCTGCAACATTTAA
Source organism: Alteromonadaceae bacterium (assembly GCA_015487235.1). Classification (GTDB taxonomy): domain Bacteria; phylum Pseudomonadota; class Gammaproteobacteria; order Enterobacterales; family Alteromonadaceae. Next base: position 7,529 of record WFQC01000109.1, on the reverse strand, counting down.
AAACATTTTTGCATTATTAATAGTGGCGGTTATCTTGGCTCGGTTACGAATAATATTGGGATTTTGCATAAGTTTTTCAACCCTGTTTTGATCGAATTCGGCGACTTTTTCGACGTCAAAATTTGCAAAAGCATGACGATAACCTGTACGTCTTTTTAATATGGTGTACCAGCTTAGTCCAGCTTGTGCTGATTCTAATATAAGAAATTCAAAAAAGGTTTTATCGTCATAAACAGGCACACCCCATTCTTCGTCATGATAAACAATATAATCAGGCTTTGATAAATCAACCCAAGGGCAGCGGCAACACGTAAGATCAGTCATAATATCCTTTTAAAACAAAATTAGCTGGTTGATTAGGCAACAAAGTGCTGTTTTTTTTAGCAATCAAGTTGCTTTTCGTCAGTTTTAGTGAATTAACTCTTTACAAGTTAATTTCGACACTTTAATATTCGCACCGTCTTTAAGCAAGCATGTTTTTAGACATCGGAGAGATGGCTGAGTGGTCGAAAGCACCGGTCTTGAAAACCGGCATACGTTTGTAGCGTATCTAGGGTTCAAATCCCTATCTCTCCGCCATATTTTCTTTGATGTAAAGATAACTAAATTAGGTGAGATGGCTGAGTGGTCGAAAGCACCGGTCTTGAAAACCGGCATACGTTTGTAGCGTATCTAGGGTTCAAATCCCTATCTCACCGCCATATTGAAAGCCGTTGACTGAAAAGTTAGCGGCTTTTTGCTTACAACGGCTCAATAAATTACTGAAATCTGTTATTTTCCTGCTATTTTTCAAAACTATTGCTACATAAATCAATCCATTTTGTGTAAAATCGCCCTCTATTTATTTTTTATTAGTCTACCCAAATTATGCGTTTGCATTCGAGGAGATCATGAACTTAGACGAAATTATATTGCAGGCAGAGCAGGCAATAGCTGCCGCAACAGACCCAGTAGCACTTGATCAAGTGCGTGTAAATTTTTTGGGTAAAAAAGGCTTGTTTACTGAACAAATGAAAGGCCTAAGTAAATTGCCTAAAGAAGAAAAGCCTAAGGCTGGGCAAGTTATAAACCAAGCGAAGCAACAAGTGCAAAAATTGCTTACTGAACGTGGTGAAGTACTACGTAATGAAGAAATCAAGAAAAAACTGGCGAGTGAATCAATTGATGTCACTTTGCCAGGGCGCACAATTCCTTTAGGAGGGTTACATCCTGTAACTCGTACGATTGAACGTATTGAAAGTTTTTTTGGTGATTTGGGCTTTGAAGTGAAAGCGGGTCCTGAAATAGAAGATGATTACCATAACTTTGATGCGTTAAATATTCCTGAACATCATCCTGCTCGTCAAGATCATGATACGTTTTACTTTAATCCTAAATTAGTACTAAGAACGCAAACCTCGGGTGTGCAAATTCGCACCATGGAAGTTGAAAAACCACCACTGCGTATTATTTCACCGGGTAAGGTTTATCGTAACGATTATGATCAAACCCATACCCCCATGTTTCATCAGGTTGAAGGCTTAATGGTTGATAAAGACGTCAGTTTTACGCATCTTAAAGGCGTATTACACGACTTTTTGCATCACTTTTTTGAAGAAGAAGTTGAAATTCGTTTTCGACCTTCTTATTTCCCGTTTACTGAACCTTCGGCTGAAGTTGATATTATGGGCAAAAATGGCAAATGGTTAGAAGTATTAGGTTGTGGCATGGTTCACCCTAATGTATTACGTAGTGTTGGTATAGATTCAGAAATTTACACAGGTTTTGCCTTTGGCATGGGGGTTGAACGCTTAACCATGTTGCGCTATGGCGTTAATGATTTGCGTGCATTTTTTGAAAATGATCTTCGCTTCTTAAAACAATTCAAGTAGGAAAGCCAATAATGAAATTTAGTGAATCTTGGTTACGTGAGTGGGTAAATCCTGCACTTTCATCAGAAGAATTAGCACACCAAATAACAATGGCTGGCCTTGAAGTTGACGCAGTTGAAGCTGTTTCGGGTGAGTTTAGTGGCGTTATTATTGGAGAAGTGGTTGAATGTAGCCAACACCCCGATGCAGACAAATTACAAGTAACCAAAATAAGCCTTGGTGATTATAGCTCTGACAAAGTAGAGCAGGGTAAATTAGTTGATATTGTTTGTGGTGCTAAAAACTGTCGTTTAGGCTTAAAAGTTGCTGTAGCTACTGTCGGTGCAGTGTTACCCGGTAATTTTAAAATAAAAAAAGCTAAATTACGTGGCGTAGTTTCAAATGGTATGTTGTGTAGTGAATCTGAACTAGGTTTATCTGATAGTGCTGATGGTATTTTAGAATTGCCTCAAGATGCACCTGTGGGTACTGATTTACGCGACTACTTAGATTTAAACGATGTTAGTATTGATGTTGATTTAACCGCAAACCGTGGTGATTGTTTAGGTCTTAAAGGTTTAGCCCGTGAAGTTGGTGTGTTAAATAGTTTAGCTGTTAATGAACCTGAAATTAAAGCCGCTCCTGTAACCATTAATGATACGATTACTATTGATATTGAAGCTAAAGAGGCTTGTCCACGTTATTTAGGACGTGTAATTAAAGGCATTAATGTTAATGCTCAAACACCGTTGTGGATGGTTGAAAAACTACGTCGTAGTGGTGTGCGCTCAATTGATGCTGTTGTTGATATAACCAACTATGTACTGTTAGAGCTTGGTCACCCCATGCATGCCTTTGACCTTAATAAAATAGAAGGTGATATTAAGGTACGTTTTGCTAAGCAAAACGAAACACTTGTTTTACTTGATGAAAATGACGTTAAATTAAAAAGCGACACTTTAGTTATTGCTGATACCGGTACTGATGGCACTAATGGTAAAGCATTGGCTATGGCTGGTATTTTTGGTGGGTTATATTCAGGTGTAACCAAAGCAACTACTGATATATTCTTAGAAAGTGCTTTTTTTGCACCGTTGGCTATTTTAGGCAAAGCACGTCAATATGGTTTACACACTGATGCTTCTCACCGTTATGAACGGGGTGTTGATCCGCAATTACAACGTATTGCTATGGAAAGAGCAACTCAGCTATTGCTCGATATTGTTGGTGGTGAAGCAGGGGCGATTGTTGAAGCGAAAGCTGATGAGTATATTCCAACTGAAAAAACAATTACTTTGCGTCGTGAAAAACTTGATGCACGTATTGGTCACCCTATCGAAGATGCTCAAGTGAGTGAAATATTAACTCGCTTAGGCTTTCAGGTTGAAAAACAAGCTGAACAATGGCACGTTGTCGTACCCGCTTATCGCTTCGATATAAAAATAGAAGTTGATTTGATTGAAGAAGTGGCTCGTATTTTTGGTTATAACAATATTCCGAACATATCGCCTAAAGCCACATTAAAAATGCGTACGCAAAAAGAAGCGTGTTTACCGTTAAGTAAATTACGTCATACGTTAGTGAATCGCGATTATCAAGAAGCGATAACTTACAGCTTTGTTGATCCTAAAATACAAGCGTTACTGCACCCAGATCAAAAAGCAATGACTTTACCACATCCTATTTCAAGTGAAATGTCGGTGATGCGTTTAAGCTTACTAACGGGATTATTGCAATCAGTAGTTTATAACCAAAACCGTCAACAAGGGCGAGTACGACTGTTTGAAACTGGATTACGTTTTGTGCCTGATGAAAAGGCAGAAAATGGTGTTCGTCAAGAACAAATGATTGCGGGAGTGATCAGTGGCTCTCGTTATGAAGAGCATTGGAATATGGAAAAAGCTGCCAGCGATTTCTATGACATTAAAGGTGATGTTGAAGCGTTGTTATCATTAACGGCTAATAGTAAAGCTTATGAGTTTTCTAAAGCGGAAATAGCAGCTTTACACCCAGGGCAAACAGCAGCAATTTATAAAGACAATGTGTTAGTTGGCTATGTTGGTGCCTTACATCCTGAATTAGAACGGAAATTAGGTCTAAATGGCCGAACTTTAGTCTTTGAGTTGTTAGTAGAGCAAATCACTACACGTGATTTGCCTTCAGCCGTTGAAATATCTCGCTTTCCAGCGAATCGACGTGACATTGCGGTAATAGTAAAAGAAGAGGTTGAAGCAAAAAAAGTACTACAACTTATTGAAAATGTTGGCGGAAATCATTTAATTGATCTAAAATTGTTCGATGTATACCAAGGTAAGGGTATAGATGATGGATTTAAGAGTTTAGCAATTGGTTTATTTATGCAAGATCGTGATAAAACTCTTGAAGATAAAGATATTAACCTAGTGGTAGATCGAGTAGTTGATACCCTAAAAACTGAATTACAAGCATCACTGAGGGATTAAAACAATGGCGCTAACTAAAGCTGAAGTAGCTGAACATTTATTTGAGAAAGTAGGTCTGAGTAAACGCGACGCTAAAGATATGGTTGAGTGTTTCTTCGAACAAATTCGTGAAACTTTAGAAAAAGGTGAACAAGTTAAACTGTCTGGGTTTGGTAACTTTGATATTCGCGAAAAAAGTGAACGTCCGGGTCGTAATCCTAAAACAGGTGAAGATATTCCTATTTCGGCACGTCGTGTAGTAACTTTTAGACCCGGTCAAAAGTTAAAAAGTCGTGTTGAGTCAGGTAATAGCGATAAATAGTTAACCTCAATTATTAGCATAACAATCAGTTGTTATAACAAAAAGGTTATAAAACAAGCAATTATTTATTGCCGGCTATTGTATTTGAGTTAATTTACCCATTTTATAGCAAAAAAATCTAATCCCTAAGATCAAAAAAGGCTGCCTAGTTAACCTATGCAGCCTTTATTTTAACTATTTATTTTAACCCGTAAGGTTGATCAGTTATGTATTAGGGGGTATTACATCGGGTTATTTAACGGCACTTGCTAAACAATCGAGAATTTTTTCACTAGTCGCTAAATCGACACAAGCATCAGTTATACTTTGTCCGTACACTAAGTCTTTAGGGCAAGTGACATTTTGTTTTCCTGCCACTAAAAAGCTTTCGATCATTACACCAAAAATACACTTATTGCCTTGTTGAATTTGTTCAGCTAATGATTGGGCAACTAAATACTGCTTAGTATGGTCTTTATCACTATTGCCATGGCTGCAATCAATCATCACACGTTCAGGTAACCCTGTTGAGCTTAATAGTTGACAAGCAGCGTTAATGTCTTCGGCATGATAGTTTGGCTTTTTACCACCGCGTAAAATGATATGTGCAAAAGGGTTACCATGGGTTTGATAAATACACATTTGCCCTTTTTTATCGGGTGAATACAGTACATGAGGAACACTGGCTGCTTTAATGGCATCGCTCGCTATTTTGACATTGCCATCGGTACCATTTTTAAAACCAACAGGGCAAGATAAAGCTGAAGCAAGTTCTCGATGTACTTGGCTTTCTGTTGTTCTTGCACCAATAGCGCCCCAGCTGATCAAATCCGAAATATATTGCCCGGTTACCATATCTAAAAATTCAGTGCCAGTTGGTAGACCAATTTTATTAATTTCAACTAAAAGAGAACGAGCTAAATTTAGGCCTTTCGCTACTTTAAATGACTTATCAAGATCTGGATCACTAATTAAACCTTTCCAACCGACGGTAGTACGAGGTTTTTCAAAATAAACACGCATGACAATAAATAAATTTTCTTTATATTTATCATGCAATGCTTTTAATTTTTTCGCATAATCTATTGCTGCATCGGTATCATGAATCGAACATGGGCCAATAATAACGAGTAAGCGTTTATCTTTACCGGCAATGATATTTTCAATGGTTTTACGACTCTCAATAATAAAATTAGCTGTATGTTGTTCAAGGGGAATTTGCTGGGCAAGTTCATCAGGAGAGACAAGCGTTTCGATCAGAGAGGTACGAAATTCATCAGTTTTAATTGTCATTCAATAGTACTTATTTTTGACCTGTTTTTAATAGGCGATAACATAGCTAAAAAGTCGCTTAAAGCCAACCTTTTAGCCTGATTTAAATCATATTAATTAGTATTTATATCTTTGCAGATCCATTTCGGTCATTATTTTAGCAGTAATTTCTTCAACTGAGAGTTTTGTGGTATTTAAAAAAGGAATTTTTTCTTTTTTATAGAGCTTTTCTACTTCACGAACTTCCATACGACATTGTCTTGACGATGAATATTTGCTGTTAGATAAACGATTATCACGTATATCAATTAACCGTTGAGGATCAATAGTTAAGCCAAAAATTTTCTTTTTATGTTTTTTTAAAAATGCGGGTAATGCTAACTCTTCCATATCATCATCGGTAAAGGGGTAATTAGCGGCTTTAATACCATACTGTAAGGCTAAATAAAGTGATGTAGGGGTTTTGCCTGAGCGAGAAACGCCTACTAAAATAACATCAGCATGTTCATAGTTGTTTACATTAGCCCCGTCATCATTAGCAAGCGCATAGTTAACCGCATCAATACGAAAATCATAGCTATTTTCATGGATACTATGGGTTCTATGGGCTTTGGGTTTCGCTTTTATACCTAACTGCTGTTCAAGTGGTTCAACAAAGTGTTCTAAAAAATTATAAATAATGGCATTACTACTATCGATAATTGTTTTTATTTCGGGATTTACAAAAGTATGAAAAACCAAAGGTGGCATACCAGTTCGCTGGGCTGATTTATTAATTTTTGCTTTAGCTGCATGAGCTTGCTCAGGGGTTTCTACAAAAGAAATAGTGTGATGTTCAAATTCCATTGGAAATAGTGATAACAAGGCATGACCAAAAACTTCAGAGGTTATTGCCGTACCATCAGAAATATAAAAAGCTGCGCGCATAATGTGAGATCTCATTTATTTAGAAGGTCAAAGTGAAAACTTTTGATTTAGTTTACAACAGTGACAGTGTAAAATGTCACTTGCTCTGATAACAGAGATTTTTTCAACTATATTATGATCTAAGTTTACTTAGATAAATCCTTTTGGAGATTTTGTCGTGCAAGAATACGTACTTTGGTATGAAAATTTAGGAATGAATGATGTTGAACGTGTTGGAGGTAAAAACGCCTCACTAGGGGAGATGATTTCTAACCTCGCTAATGTTGGCGTACAGGTGCCCGGTGGCTTTGCTACAACAGCCTATGCCTTTAATGAGTTTTTAGAGCAAAGTGGCTTAAACGACAAAATATATCAATTACTTGATAACTTAGATGTTGACGATGTAAATGCTTTAGCTAAAGCGGGTGAAACTATTCGTCAATGGATTATTGATACGCCATTTTTACCGCAAATGCAGCAAGAAATTGAACAAGCTTACGCTAAATTAGTTAATGATATTCCAGCAGGAGAAAAGCGTGATGCTGCCTCTTTTGCGGTGCGTTCATCGGCTACTGCAGAAGATATGCCTGATGCTTCTTTTGCCGGTCAACAAGAAACTTTTCTTAATGTACGTGGTTTAGATGCAGTGATGATAGCCATTAAGCATGTATTTGCCTCATTGTTTAATGACAGAGCAATCTCTTATCGTGTGCATCAAGGTTATGATCATCGTGGTGTTGCTCTTTCTGCGGGTATTCA
>WFQC01000108.1 GCA_015487235.1 Alteromonadaceae bacterium | reverse complement strand
GTTAGTTTATTTATATGTGTTGTTTTTTTCATTAGAGACATCCCTTTATAGTGTTAAGGTTATTATATAGACACCAAGACAACATGACAAAAAAATGTTAATTACGTTACAAAAGTGTAATTTGGCTTAGGTAAAGTTTAGTTGTAAATTCGCATCCGAATGGAAGGTGCTTCAGCAAATTATAACCTAGTTAATAATGCGATTTTATTAATACACTTTGCTCAAGAGAAAATGCAAGAAGGTTTAGATAAACGTAAAGCTATGCTTGAAAGCATTCGTATTAGAACTCGCCCAGTACTTATGACCGCCTTTGCAGTTGCCGCAGGTATGTTACCAATAGCACTCGGCTCTGCCATCGGTTTAGAGCGATTAGCGCCACTAGGTGCTGTTGCGATTGGCGGTTTGCTGGTAGGCACGTTTTTAACCTTGCTTTTTATTCCGTTGATTTTTATATGGACAACCAAAGAAAACTCAGCGTAAAGCTATAGGGTTTCAGCTTTAATTGCTTTAATTGCATATATCCTCGCTTTGGTGATTGCTTGTTTTATTGCAATCCCTTGTAAGCCTTGTTCTACAAATGCTTTTGCGGTAATTTTTTGTGCCGCTAAAGCGCATTGTTGTAAGTAGTCTTTCTGTGGATAAGGATTATTTTCTAATCCTTTTCGGCCTCTAAAATCAGCTTCGCAAGCGAGTAGAAAAGCTTCAAATTGTTCGGGTTTTCGCCATAAATCGATCGCATTAAATAATTTAAGTATGGTGTTAGCTCTTAGCGTTAAAGCTTTGTGACAATGCAAGTGATATTCACAAACTAAGAGAGCAAGTTGTTTAATTTTATTTGGTACTTTAAACTTTTTACAAGCATGCTCTACTAAAGGTAAACCTGATTTTTCGTGACCATGATGGCTTGGGTAATGTTCGGGAGCGGTTAAGATTTTGCCTAAGTCATGACAAAGTGCCGCAAAGCGAACATCAAGTTCATCACTTAAACGACTGGCTTGCTGCAATACCATCATCGTATGAATACCACTGCAAATTTCAGGGTGCCATTGAGCTGGATTGGGAATACCCCATAATTTATCGAGATCAGGCCATATTACTTTTAAGGCATGACATTGGCGTAATACGTTAAAGAATACTTCGGCATTGTTATCGAGTAAGCTTTTACGCATTTCTTGCCAAATACGCTCAGGGGTGAGGGTAGCAAGTTCGCCTGATGCAGTAATTTGTTGCATTAAACCGAGCGTTTCATCGGCTACGCTAAAACCTAAAGCGTGATAGCGAGCAGCAAAACGAGCAACACGTAATACCCGTAAAGGATCTTCAGCAAAAGCGGGTGAGACATGACGAAGTTGTTTATTTTTTAAATCTTGCTGACCATTAAAAGGGTCAATTAACGTGCCATCACGTGCCATTGCCATTGCATTAATGGTTAAGTCGCGGCGTTTTAAGTCGTCTTCTATAGTTACATCAGGGGCAAAATAGCAACTAAAACCAGTATAACCCTTACCTTGTTTTTTTTCTGTACGGGCTAGGGCAAACTCTTCTTTTGTTTGAGGGTGTAAAAAAACAGGAAAATCTTTACCTACAGCTAAAAAACCTAAACTTAGCATTTGTTCAACGGTAGCACCCACCACTAAATAATCTCGATCATTAATAGGGCGCTGTAGAAGGTTATCTCGTACAGCTCCGCCCACTAAATAGAAGTTTAGAGGTAAGTTTTGGTATTGAGCAAAAAAATCTAATGACATGTGTTACTGTATAGCTATTGTAAAGTAGCTTTATTCTAACATAATAGCGAGCAAAAATAATGAATTGCTTGCTCAGTGCTCAATCAGCGAATGCCGCGATTAACTTAGACTCTTGTCTAAGTTAATGGAATAATAATAAAAAATTGGTTAAAAATTTGTTATGTACACAGCTTATTTTGGTTTAAGTGAATTACCTTTTTCAATTGCACCAAACCCAGATTACTTATTTATGAGTGAACGCCATCGTGAGGCATTGGTGCATTTAACCTATGGTTTAGGTGAAACGGGTGGCTTTGTGTTGTTAACGGGAGAAGTTGGCACTGGAAAAACAACGATCAGCCGTTGTTTAATGGCGCAATTACCTGAGAATACGCAAACCGCGTTTATCTTAAATCCTACTTTATCAAGCCAAGAATTATTGGCAACGCTTTGTGATGAGTTAAAAATACGTTATCGCAAAACAGGTGCTACTTTAAAAACGCTTACCGATAAAATACAAGAAAAATTACTTAAAAATCATCAAGCCAATATAAATACGCTTTTAATTATTGATGAAGCTCAGCATTTACAAGCTGAGGTATTAGAGCAATTGCGCCTATTAACCAATTTAGAAACCAATACTAAAAAGTTACTGCAAGTTATATTGATTGGTCAACCTGAATTACAGCAACTATTGCAACGACGTGATTTGCGCCAGTTATCGCAGCGTATTACTGCTCGTTATCATTTACTACCTTTGAGTAAAGCTGATGTTGAACAATATATAAAGCATCGTTTGGCGGTAGCAGATTGTTATAGAAGCCTATTTAATAAAGGTGCTATTGCGATGATACACAAGCTATCGCAAGGTATTCCTCGCTTAATTAACTTGCTTTGTGATCGTGCTTTATGGATAGCCTATGGAGAGAATAAATCTGTTGTTGATAAAAATACTGTGATCAAAGCTTCGGCTGAGGCTTTAGGTGAAGAATATAAACCAACTCCGTGGTGGCAGCATAAAGGTGTAAAAATCACCACAACACTCTTGTTGTTATCAACCGCTTTAGTTGCAGGTATTTGGTGGGGGCAAGAACAGCAAGTTAACCTGCATTTAAGTAAAGCTGCGAGCGATATTTCTACTATCGATGAAAACCCAACGACAGCCAAGTTAGCGCAGCAAACACAACAACCTAAGGTGAAAAATTCGCCTGTAATAACAGGCAAAGTGAATACAGCGACTACTGTAAAACAGCATGAAGAGGTTAGCCCAATAGATAAGCCAACAAAAGCGGCATCACCAATAGAAGAAAGTAAAAAACCACTGGTTTTAGGGTATATACCAAAAGAGCGCACTTTGGCGGCACAAAAAATTATTTCAGCCGAAAAAGAACAAAATTCGCTTGATAATATTAACCTTGAGCCAAGCGAAGGGGTTTCAAAAGAGTTACTGGCCAGTTTTCAACAAGCGATTGCAGAAACATCAGCTGATCATGACAGTACTCAAGCCCTTGAGCCAGATACCACGCAAGATTTCACTAAGGTACAAAATATCTCACAAATGCCAACCTCATTACAAAATGCTTTACCCAGTTTGCAATTTCAAATGCATATATTTGCCAGTGATGGTCAAGGCTGGGTCAGAGTAAATGGCAAAGATATTCATGAAGGCGAAAAAATTGCTGAGCACTTATATTTAGATAAAATATTACCGCAGCAAGTGATATTGCGCTTTCGAGGCGAGCGCTTTGCTATGCCCGCCTTGTCATCTTGGTAATTAATGACTGTTCACTAGCTCTGTCTTGGTTAATTCACCTTATTGCCAAGCGGGCATTTGTGCTTCATAGGCGATAATTTTATCAAGCTTGTTTAATGTCCAGCCAATGCTGTCTACACCTTGCGCTAAACAATATTGATGAAATTTATCTAAATGGAAGGCGTAACTGACAGTTTCTTGATCCTTTGTGGTAAAGCTTAAACAGTTTTGGGCTAAATCTACGGTTAGCTCAACAGGGCCTTGTGCACAATGTGAGAATAACACTTCAATTTGTTGCTCTGCTAAGGTAATGGGTAGCAAACCAATATTTATACAGTTGCCGTAAAAAATATCAGCAAAACTGGGCGCTATAATAACTTTAAAGCCAAATTCTTCTAATGCCCACGGGGCATGCTCGCGGCTTGAACCACAGCCAAAATTCTCGCGGGTTAACAAAATGCTAGCGTTTTGATACGGCGGTTTATTTAATATAAAGTCAGGATCAGGTTGTTGCCCTGCGGGATCTAAATAACGGCTATCATGAAATAAATGTTGACCAAAACCAACCCGTGAGGTTTTTTGTAAAAACTGCTTAGGAATGATCTGATCGGTATCAACATTGGCAATATCTAAAGGCGCAACTATGCCGGTGTGGGTGGTAAATTTTTCCATCATTATTCTCTTTACTCTTTATTTTTGCTCAAATCTACAAAGTGGCCTTCAATAGCGGCAGCAGCTGCCATTGCAGGGCTAACTAAATGGGTGCGGCTACCGCGACCTTGTCTGCCTTCAAAATTACGATTACTCGTTGATGCGCAACGATCGCCTGCACCTAGCACGTCATCGTTCATACCTAAACACATTGAACAACCGGGTAAACGCCATTCAAAACCGGCTTGAGTAAATATTTCAGCTAAGCCTTCAGCTTCCGCTTGCGTTTTAACGCGATAAGATCCCGGCACTACGATTGCGTCAACCTGTGCACTTACGCTTTTTCCTTGCTGTAGGTAGATTTTTACAATGTCTGCTGCCGCGCGTAAGTCTTCAATACGCGAGTTGGTACAAGAACCAATAAAAACTTTATTAATTGTAATATCAGTAATTTTTGTGCCTGGCGTTAAGCCCATATAATCAAGTGCCGCGCGGCAAGACTCTTGCTCAACAGGGTCGGTAAAGTCTTCAGGAGCGGGTACTTTATTATTTACAGCTGTCACTTGCCCAGGAGTTGTACCCCAAGTTACTTGAGCCTTTATTTTTTCACCTTCAAGGGTAATTACTTTGTCAAAATGAGCCTCTTCATCAGACTTTAGTTTTTTCCAGTCATCAAGTGCTTGCTGCCAAACGGCTCCTTTAGGGGCATATTCTTTATCTTTTAAATAGGCAAATGTTGTTTCATCAGGGGCAATTAAACCCGCTTTAGCACCAAACTCTATACTCATATTGCAAATTGTCATGCGCTCTTCCATGCTTAATGCTTTAATGACGTCACCGCAATATTCAACCACATAACCTGTTGCTCCAGCGCTGCCGGTAACGCCAATAATAGCAAGAATAATGTCTTTAGCGCTGATCCCCGCACTGACTTGCCCATTGACTTCAATTTTCATGGTTTTGGCTTTGGTTTGCGGTAATGTTTGTGTCGCAAAAACATGTTCAACTTCAGAGGTGCCAATACCAAAGGCTAATGCACCAAAAGCCCCATGAGTGGCGGTATGAGAGTCGCCGCAAACAATCACGGTTCCCGGTAACGTTAAGCCTAATTCTGGCCCCATTACATGCACAATACCTTGGTTTTTATGCCCCATACCAAACAGTTTTATACCAAACTCATTGCAGTTTTTTTCTAATGTTCTTAATTGGTTAGCGGCACCTTCACCGGCGGCATCTATTTTTATCGAGCGGGTTGAAATATTGTGATCCATGGTGGCTATGGTGCGTTCAGGGTGGCGCAGTTTTCGCCCATAATATTTTAAATTAGCAAAAGCTTGTGGTGAGGTAACTTCATGAATTAGGTGTCGATCCACATAAATAAGTGGTGTTTCACCTGGGGTTTCATCAACTAAGTGGCTTTGCCATAATTTGTCGTATAAGGTGGTGGCTGAGGAAGGTTGCATGGTCATGATTATTGCTCCTTTGAGGCTTTGATAATGGCGGCAATATGATCGCCAACTTCACACGTTGATTTTGCTTGCAGCCCTTGTGACTTTTGTTCAGGGGTTAATAAATCAGCCGTAAAAAAGCCTTGGTCTAACGTTTTTGCTACCGCATTTTCAATAGCATTTGCGGCTTCATTTTGGTTTAAGCTGTAACGCAATAATAGGGCGGCTGATAATATTTGGGCAATAGGATTAGCAATACCTTTACCTGCGATATCGGGGGCTGTGCCACCCGCAGGCTCGTACATACCAAAACCTTGTTCATTTAAGCTGGCTGAAGGTAATAATCCCATAGAACCGGTGATCATAGCGCAAATGTCAGATAAAATATCACCAAATAAGTTACCACAAAGCATGACATCAAATTGTGCCGGATCGCGTACGAGTTGCATGGCCGCATTGTCAACATACATGTGCTCTAAGATTACATCGGGATAATTTTTACTCACGTCATTTACCACTTCACGCCATAATACTGAAGTGGCCAATACATTGGCTTTGTCGATTGAAATAACCTTATTGTTGCGTTTCTGTGCGGCTTCAAAGGCTATTTTAGCGATACGGGTTATTTCAGCTCGAGAATAAATCATGGTGTCATAACCTGCTTCTTCTGGCGTTCCTGCATGATGACGACCTTTAGGTTGACCAAAATAAATACCACCAGTTAATTCACGTATGACTAAAATATCAAAACCGTTGGCTGAAATATCACTGCGCAATGGTGATAAAGCTGACATAGCAGGTTGTAACTGTGCGGGGCGCATATTACAAAATAAACCAAAATGACCTCGTAACCCTAATAAAGAAGCACGCTCAGGTTGTTCGGTTGGTGGTAGGTTTTCCCACTTTGGCCCGCCGACAGAGCCAAATAAAATAGCATCGCTTTGTTCACATCCTGCAATAGTGCTTTGCGGTAATGCTTGGCCATGATTATCAATGGCACAGCCGCCAACATCATAATGATTAAAATGTAGATCAAAATTAAAGGTTTCAGCACAAGCTGATAAAACCTTAATGGCTTGTGCCATTACTTCGGGGCCGATACCATCGCCCGCTAAAATTGCTATATTTGACATGTTTACCCTTGTTGTTCTCATATTGAAATTTTACGTTAACTTGCTTAGATTCTGAGCTGCGTCAGGATGACGGTTAAATTGTCGTCTTCTTTATATTAAAAGCGCTTTGTTATGCTGAATTTATTTCAGCACCTATGGCTTTTACTTGAGCTTTTTTTAAATTTGCTATCACTATGGCACGATGAATACTGTTTAGTGCATGCATTAAAGCCTGTGCAGAGGCATAAATAACGTCAGTTGCTAGGCCATAACCATGAAATTTTCGCCCTTGCCAGCTCACCACTAAGTCAGCTTGTCCTAAACCATCTTCACCTTCTCCTTTGTTTGATATTTTATAATCAGACACTTCAAACTGAATATCTACAGCTTGTTTGATTGCTTGATAAACCGCATCAACAGGGCCATTACCTGTAGCAGATTGAATTTGGCTATGGGCTTGCTCATTTTGTCCCGATATAATTTTGATACTCGCTGTTGCAAATTCACCGCTGCCAGCGTGCACATTTAAACAGGCTATTTTGTAGTGATCTTGTGCCGCTTGTTTTTGATTATTAAAGACTTTGCGATTAAAAAATAAAGCTTCTAAGTCATCATCAAACACTTGTCCTTTTTTATCTGCTAGGGCTAAAAAGTCGCTATATAAGGTTTCTAAATCAAATTCGTCGCTTTTATAGCCTAAACTTTCCATACGATGTTTAATAACATGGCGGCCGCTGCGAGAGGTTAAATTCAACTTTGTTTTACTTATGCCTACGCTTTCAGGTGTCATAATTTCATAGGTATTACTGGCCTTTAACATGCCATCTTGGTGAATACCTGAGGAATGGCTAAAGGCATTACTGCCAACAATAGCTTTATTCGGTTGCACAGGCATATTACATAATTGGCTAACTAGCTTTGAGGTGCGAGCAATTTCTTGATGGTTAATTTGGCTATTTACCTTAAGCAATTGCTGGCGGGTTTTTAGGATCATGGCTATTTCTTCTAAAGCACAGTTGCC
>WFQC01000107.1 GCA_015487235.1 Alteromonadaceae bacterium | reverse complement strand
GTTGTAGACACCTTAGAAACTGCAACTGATTGGGTTAATATGGATCGCTTATTAACTGAGGTTGAAAATGCACTTACGCAAACCTTAAGTACTAAAAAAATACATGCTTTTACGCATATATCACATGTGTATGGTCAAGGTTGCAGCCTCTATACCACATATTTATTTACTGTTGATGCTAATTATCAAAGCACCTTTGAAAATTGGCAACGCCTTAAGCATGCCGCAAGCACTTGCATTGTTAATCATGGCGGCACTATTAGCCATCAACATGGCGTGGGTAAAGATCATGCTCCTTACTTATCGGTTGAAAAAGGTGAGCAAGGTATGCAGGTGTTAACAGCTCTGTGCCAACACTTTGATCAGCAAAAACTACTTAATCCAAGCACCTTAATCGATGACTAATATTATGCTATTACCACCGGTTAATTTACGCTTGACGCGCCAACAACGCCTCCAAAAAATTATGGCGCAACAGCAATGGGATATTATTGTTGTTGGGGGCGGTATAACCGGTGCGGGAATTTTTAAACTGGCAAGCCAACTTGGTTTAAACGTTTTACTGCTTGAGCAAAAAGACTTTGCTTGGGGAAGCTCTAGCCGCTCTTCTAAAATGGTTCATGGAGGTTTACGTTATATTGCGCAAGGGCAATTAAAACTTACGCAAGAGTCAGTAAAAGAGCGACAACGTTTACTGCAAGAAGCACCGTATTTGGTAACAGAGCAAAGTTTTGCTTTTAGCCATTATCGTGGAAAATTTCCACCACCTTGGTTATTTAATAGTTTGCTTTATTTTTATGATCATTTAGCGGGTAAAAAACAGCATCAATATTGGGCAGAGCAGGCTTATCAATTCTTAATCCCTAATATTGCGGAAAAAAATAATGTGGGAGGAACCCAATTTACTGATGCACTCGTTGATGACGCACGCATGGTATTGCGGCTTATTCAAGAAGGGCAACAATTAGGGGGCTTAGCTCTAAATTATAGCTCAGTACAGAGTTTAACTTTTAATGAAAAACAAGTGGTTAATGGCGTTAAACTTATGGTTGAACTTGATGGAAGTAGACAATGTTTAACGCTAAAAAGTCATTATGTTATTAATGCTACAGGTGCGTGGGCAAAACAGTTATTAGTTTCTAGCACACAAAATAAAACGATAAATATTCGCCCGTTACGAGGCAGTCATTTAGTGATCCCAAGTTGGCGTTTACCTGTGGCGAGTGCGGTTTCAGTTATGCACCCTAAAGATGGTCGACCTGTACAAATTTATCCTTGGCAAAAAGTAACTTTAGTGGGTACAACTGACGTAGAGCATAACAACTCATTATTGAATGAGCCCCATATTACCCCTGCTGAAGTTGATTACTTGCTCATGTGTGTTCATCAGCAATTTCCTTACGCGAATATTACCCATAAAGATATAATTTCAACTTATGCGGGCATTCGCCCTGTGGTGGCTGATAAACATTTGGGTAAAGTTGATCCTCAAAAAGAAAAACGCGATCACAGTATTTGGCAACAAGGTAGCTTAATTACTGTTGCAGGAGGAAAACTCACAACTTTTCGATTAATTGCCAAACAAGTACTGGAAAGGTGTGCAAAAAAACTGTCAATCACTCATGCGCAATTGGATCTTCCTGCATTTTTAAGTGTTCAAGTGCATAAGGATAATGGCTTGTTACCCTTAGCCCATTATCAACATTTACTCGGATGCTATGGACAATTAACTGATTTACTTCTACAAAAAATAAAGCAACAGCCGCAATTTGCTGAGTGCATTTCATATTCTTGTCACCTTTGGGGGGAATTATGGTGGGCGGTTAATTTTGAACAAGTTGAACATTTAGACGATTTATTACTACGTAGAACGCGTATTGGTAATGTTTTACCCCGAGGAGGCATAGATCATCTTGATAAAATTAAGCATATCTGTGCTGATAGTTTGTCTTGGAGTGAAGAATATTGGCAAAAAGAAATAATTCGCTACCAAAAGCTATGGAAAAACAGTTATAGTTTGCCTAGTGCATGTTAAAATATTGTAACAACAGGGCGAATTGCCCTAAAACAGCAAAATAAGATGAATAAAACAAAAATAATAAGCACAGCTAAACAGCATAAAACGAGCACTAAAAAGCCAGTGAATAGTGATGATTTGATCTTAACTATTGATAACGGAACGCAAAGTATTCGTGCTTTATTATTTGATTTACAAGGAAACTTAGTTGCTAAAAGTCAAATAAGTTTACAGGCTTATTTTTCCAAACAACCTGGTTGGGCAGAGCAAGAGGCTGACTATTTTTGGCAAAAAACAGCCGAAGTATGCCAACAGCTTTGGCAAAACCCTGAGGTTATTGAAAAACGTTTAAAAGATAATATTGTCGCGCTGACGGTTACTACACAGCGAGGTACTGTAATTAACCTTGATAAAAATGGGCAAGCACTGCGTCCTGCTATTTTATGGCTTGATCAACGCTTAGCCGACTTAAATCAAGCCTGTGTTAAAGCTATGCCTTGGTATTGGCGTTTGGCTTTTTCGTTAATTAGACAAACCGAGGTTATTCACTATTTTCGCCGCAAAGCGCAAGCTAATTGGCTTGCACAAAAACAGCCTGAAGTGTGGCAACAAACAGACAAATTTTTACTTTTATCTGGTTTTTTAACCTATAAATTAACGGGTAATTTTAAAGATTCAGTTGGTTGTCAAGTAGGTTATCTTCCTTTTGACTATAAAAAGCAAGGCTGGGCAAGCAGCTTAGATTGGAAATGGCATGCTTTACCGATAAAAAAATCAATGTTGCCTGAATTGGTAAAACCAGGAGAGCTATTAGGGCATGTTAGCCAACAAGCGGCAGAATTAACAGGCTTACCTTGTGGGCTTGCGCTTATTGCTTCAGCTTCTGATAAAGCGTGTGAAGTATTGGGTTCAGGCTGTATTGAGCCGACAACCGCCAGTTTAAGTTATGGTACCACCGCAACCATTAATACTAACAACCGTCATTATGTTGAGCCGCAGGCTTTTATTCCGCCTTATCCTTCGGCTATTCCAGAGCAATATAACAGTGAAGTGATGATATATCGTGGTTTTTGGATGGTAAATTGGTTTAAGCAAGAATTTGGTCAACAAGAAATTTTAAAAGCGCAACAGCAAGGGGTTAGCCCCGAGAGTTTATTTGATAATTTAGTGCAGCAAGTACCTGCCGGATCGATGGGCTTAATGTTACAGCCATATTGGTCACCGGGCTTAAAAAATCTAGAAGCAAAAGGTGCCATCATCGGCTTTGGTGATGTTCATACCCGAGCACATATATATCGTGCTATTTTAGAAGGCTTAGCCTATGCCTTAAAAGAGGGTAAACAAACCCTTGAAAAGCGGCAGGGTAAAAAAATAACCCGTTTAATTGTTTCGGGTGGCGGCTCTCAATCTGATGCTGCATTGCAACTCACCGCAGATATTTTTAATTTACCAACCCATCGTCCACATACTTATGAAACCTCTGGACTTGGCGCAGCTATTAATGTCGCTGTTGGTTTAGGCTATTTTGATAACTATTCACATGCTTGTGCAGAAATGACGAGGATCTCTCAAACTTTTTTACCTGACAGTAATAATGCTGGATTATATCAGCAATTGTTTACTCAGGTTTATCAAAAAATGTACCGACAGTTAAAACCTATTTATAAAAAGATTAAAGCCGTTACCGGTTACCCTGAATAAGTTTATACCCATGATAATAAAGAGATAAGGAATAAAAATGCAATATACTCGCCGTAAATTTATAAGAACGCTTGTAGTTAGTGCTAGTGCAATTGCAACCAGTAGTTTACTTGGTTGTGGTGGTGCTTTGAATATGAATAGAGACGACTCTGTCGCACTTGATTCACCAAATATTAACTTTAAGGATGGTAGCCAATACTTTCCACAGTCGGTTGTTTCAGGCGATCCTAAACCTGATTCAGTGATTTTATGGACACGTATTGATATTGGTAGTGAAACGGATACTGAAGTGTTATTGCAAGTAGCTACTGATGAATACTTTAAGGAGTTAGTGGTTGAAGAAAATTTTACGGCTTTAGCTGAAACTGATCATTGCCTTAAAATTCGTGTTACAGCGCTAAATGCGGGGCAACATTATTATTACCGCTTTGTTTATCAAGAAGATAATAACTATTACCTAAGCCGCACAGGGCGCACTAAAACTGCACCTACGCCTGATAGTGATGTAGCGGTGAAGTTTGCCTATGTATCTTGCCAAGACTATATCGGTCGTTATTACAATAACTATTTGTCGATATTAGACAATGATGATTTAGATTTTATTGTGCATTTAGGGGATTATATTTATGAAACGACGGGTGATGCGCTGTTTCAATCAAGCTCTGCTAAGCGTGCGATTGAATTTGCTGACAGTGAAGGTACTTTAACGATAGGTGTTGGTGATAATAAAAGCCAAGCCGCTAATAGCTTAGATAATTATCGCCAACTTTATAAAGAGTATCGTAAAGATGAATTACTACAACGTGTGCATGAACGTTTTCCTATGATTGCCATTTGGGATGATCATGAATTTTCTGATGATAGTTGGAGTGATCGCGCTACTTATTTAGATGGTGCAGCAGATGAACAACAAACGCAGCGTAAAAAGAACTCTGAAATTGCTTATTTTGAATATATGCCTATAGATCATGAGCAACCTCATACCCAAGCTGAACTACCTTCAGGGGCTTTAACCATAGATGATAGCTATTTATATCCTAATACGCGTATTTATCGAGATTTTCGTTTTGGCCAACATGTTCACTTAGCCATGACCGATTTTCGTACTAATCGCCCAGATCATATTTTACCTGAAGATGCTTTTCCTGCTACGGTTGCTATTGATCAAACTACTTTAAATGGCTTCTTACTCGCTACAGGTATGCCACAAGCGCAAGTTGATGGGGTTATTGCCCAAATGTCACCGTATGTAAATATTGATGATGCTCTGTTTGCACCCTATAAAAACGCATTTTTAGAAATATTTACAGGGCTTTATGCACAAGCATTATTAGCGCGCATTGAAATGCCCCAAGAAGAGGCTCTAGCTAAAGCCCAGCAACGTGCTGTTACGGCCATTCAAGGAAATTTAACTACCAGTTATTTAAATGTAGTGCTTGCGGGTGCAAAAGAGAATTTACCCTCTGATCATCCTATTCAACAATTACCAGCATTGCCTGAAACGGGTGTAGAGCAAGGGCTCGCTTTTTATACTATGGGTAAAACATCACTCTTTAATTACTTAGGTAGCCGCTATTTTGTTATTAAAGAAACTTATGATTTATATGCAGGCTATAAAGAATATATGGCACAACAGCAAGGTACTTCAATACAAGCCGGTTTTGATGCGGCACAAACTAACTGGTTAGCACAAACCTTTGCGAGTTCTACCAGCACATGGAAGTTTTTAGGGAGTTCGGTATCTTTTTCACCGCTTATTTTTGATTTTTCAGCTAATCGTGCAGACTCAGGCGTAGTACCGTTAGAGTACGTACTAGGATCAGAGCTTTTACCGGCTAACTTAAAACAACGCTTTTATTTAGAAGCCGATCAATGGGATGGCTTTCCACAGTTTAAAAGCAATTTTGTTTATAACGTATTGAGCCAATTTGGGGTGATCAGTTTAGGTGGCGACGTACACAGTAGTTATGTTACTGAGCATCAAGTTAATGATAGCACAGGGCTGAGATCTTATAATTTTACTACTTCATCGATTTCATCGGGCACTTTTGGCTCATTTTTAGAAAATGGTATGAATGATATTTTATCGCAGTTAGGTGACGTGCCAGCTGAAGTACAGCAAATGCCTATTTTCTTTGATACCTTAGTGAAAACAGCAACTAAGCGTGATGATATTGCTGATGATTTGGTTTTTTCTCGTATGAACGAGCACGGTATTGTGATTGTTGAAGCTGATGCTGAAAAAGCGCTTGTTACTTTTCATAATATTGCCCCAGAAGTTAATGGTGTTGATACTGTAAAACAAAGCTTTTATGACGATGCGGAAAGCTTTTTAGCCATGGTGAAAAAGTACCCATTTAAAATTGAAAATAATCAGCTAGTGCGTTTATTTTAGTCTCTTTAAACTCTTGCCTTTAAAAGCTAAATTGCCTTGTGGTAATTTAGCTTTTTTACTGCTTCTAATTAAACCGTTTGTTTCTTTCATAGCTACTTAGAAGAGAGTTTTTCATGGTTAAATTATAATAAAGTGTTTTTCAGTCTATAAAATCGCTTTAGTCACACTTGATGCTCACGTAAAGTGTCACCATATAACAAAATAGCATGAATAATTTGTTTTAATATCGGAGAATAAGATGAAAATTGATATCACTATGCTTGAGGGGCAACAACTTAAAGCCAGTTTTGGTAAGCATGAAATTATTAGTGATCAAAGCGTGAATGCTGGAGGTAAAGAAGAATACCCAGAGCCGTTTGATTATTTTTTAGCAAGTATGCCTTTATGTGCGGCTTTTTATATTCGTAAATTTTGTGAATCGCGTGACATTAGTACCGAAGGCATAAAAATTAGCCAAGAAAATGAGAATATCGATCCAGAAAATAAATATAAGAAAAAGCTGACTGTTTCAATTGAACTACCTGATGATTTTCCGCAAAAGTATAAAAAAGCATTACTCGCTGCGGCAAATACCTGTACAGTTAAAAAAGTCATTCAAGCGGCACCAGAATTTGAAGTTAACTTGGTTTAAGTGTTGACTAAAAGTGCTTTATTAGACGTTGAAATAGCAGGGTTTTTAGCAAGCCTTGCTAACCATCATTTTTCCTACACAAATTTTATTAGAATTGATATTACACTCACAAATAGTAACCAAGATGCGATCAAACTAATAGCAATGCGCTTTAATTAAATTTCAGTATATAATACGCAACGATTAAACTTAATGGCGCAAAAGGATGTTATTTAATGCTAGTGTTAAAGCGAATTAGTCTTGGTGTTATCAGTGTTATTTTTATGCTTTATTTTGCATTGTGGTTGTTGTCTTCTTCTGTTAGTACTTATTTTTTATCACAACAATTGGCCTCTCAAAATATTAAGTTAGCCGATGATAGCATTATTCGCTACAACCCTTTTATAAGTCAGTTAACTGTTGAAAAACTCACATTAACGAAGGAAAATGCTACGGTATTATCTTTACAGCACTTAACGCTACAATTAGCTTTACACAAATTATTATTTAAACAACTTGTAGTTCAAAAATTCACTATTAAAAGTCTTTACTTACAAGTAGCACACAATAACCATCAACTGCAAATTGCGGGGATTAATTTACCAAAGCGCAGCAATAAATCTTCATTACCAATAACTGAAGAACAGCCAACGGCTACGGAAAACTTGATTAAAGAAGTATTATTACCACAACTACGTATTACACAGAGTCAAGTTGATTTGCAATTAAATAACTTTAAACATCAAATTGTTATCAATAACTTCACCCTAAAAAACATTATCGCCAGCCAAGAATTCGTACGGGCTAATCTCGCTTTTGATGGTGCTATTGATACAGCAAACAGCCAATTAAAGGCAAGATTACGCTATAAAAATAAGCAAGCTAATATTGATAGCCAATTCAATATAGCACATTATCCTTTAGCCAAAATAAAGCCCTATGTTACACAATTAACCAAACTAAATGGTTTTATTTCACTTCATGTAAACCCAGTATTACAATTTAATGAAGATAATATTATTGCTGAAATAAGTGAGATCACTTTACGGGCAGAAAAGGCAAATTTAGCCTTAAATCACTTTGTCATACAAATACCTAAGTTAACCTCAATTCTCAATAATGTTAACGCTCAGATATCTCGTGATATAGCTGATAATATTGCATTTTCGCTCGCTTCTATCAATTTACAGACTAAAAAACCTATAGTATTTATTGATAATAATTTAACCCCTAGTTTATCGCGCACCTTATTTATTGATACATTTAAACTTGGTGCGTTAAATACCCAAGAGGGTGAAAAAAGTACCCCTTTCAACCTAATTGCTTACAGTAATAAATATGAGAAAATAGCCTTAAACGGTAATATAAAACCTTTTGCTAAAATACCAGAATATCAACTAGATGGACAAATAACCGAGTTTTCATTACCCAGTATTTCACCTTATTTAAAACAAGCCATGCAGCTTGAATTGCAAAGCGGTCAACTTAATAGCAATATTAATTTTTCTTTACTGGGCGACAAAATTAAAGGCAATGTTGATTTACTCATTAAAGGGTTAGAAACCACAAGTGCCGACAATAATGAAATAGATTTGCTTAAAGACAATACTATGTTGCCACTCAATGCTGCTTTAGGCATGCTAAAAGACGGTAATGGTAATCTTGAGCTTTCTATTCCCCTGTCTGGTTCAACTCATGATCCGCAGTTTGGTGTACGCAGCTTTATCTCTTTGATCGCTGAAAAAGCGATTATGAGTGCTACGCAATCTTATTTAATTAAAACATTTGTACCTTATGCTAATGTTGTGTCTGTAGCGTTAAGTGCTAGTGATTTATTATTAAAAGTACGTTTCGAACCCTTATATTATCAATTAAAACAAAGTAAGCCTGATGAAAAACAACACGACTATTTACAGCAGTTAATGGCATTGCTTAATAATAAAAAATCTCTGCATATTAAGTTATGTGCTATTAGCGTTCCTGCTGATATTGGTCTAAAAAGTAAAACACCGCTTACTAAAAAACAGCAAAAAAAATTACTTGATTTAGGAAAAAAACGAGAACAAGCCTTAAAAGATTATTTAGTCGAAAATTACAATATTGATTCTGCACGCTTATTATTTTGTGCACCTAAAATCGATACAGAAGAGCAAGCTAAGTCTCGTATAGAATTTTCAAGTTAAGGTAACTTAATATGGTGATATTAGGGTGTGTTGAACTTTGGGAATCTAGAAAAAAACCTTATCTGTTTTACGCATTGGTATCTTATTCTTTATACGGTATTATATTGGAATAAAATATAATAATAAGGCTTATTTATCTATGGAATGGTTATCTGTTTTACCTCCTATTATTGCTATTATTGTCGTTATTTGGCGTAAAGAAGTTATTTTAGCGCTACTTGTTGCGGTATTTACCTCAGAATTATTATTAGCCACTAAAGCGCATTCAAATGTGATTTTTTATGCCTTTTTAGGGGTTATAGAACGAGTGGTAAGTATTTTTAGCTCAGCAGGTAATACACGTTTACTGATTTTTAGTTTACTTGTTGGAGCTTTACTTGCCTATGTGCGCGATTCAGGCGGTGTTAGTGCTTTAGTTGAGCGTATGGTCAATAAAGGGGTTGCTAAGTCGAAGCGTCAAGTTGGTTCCGTTACTTTTATAACTGGTTTAGTTATTTTTATTGAATCTAATTTAAGTGTGCTTACCGCAGGTATTTTATCGCGAGGGTTGTTTGATAAATTTAAAATGAGTAGGGCACGTTTAGCCTTTATGATCGACAGTACCAGTGCGCCAGTTTGTATTTTAATTTTACTTAATGGTTGGGGAGCTTATGTTTTAGGGTTATTAAATAATTACAACCTTGAACAATCGTCAATGAGTATTTTATGGGGCACCATTCCTTTTAATTTCTATGCCATTATTGCGTTATTACTTGTGCTTTACACTGTGGTTAGCGACAAAGTACATGGTCCAATGAGAAAAGCAGAGCAGCAGCTTAATAAGTTAAGTGACGATCCTAAACTAGCAGAAGAACTGGTTACGCCAACGAAAGCACGTTTTATGCTGGTACCACTTATTACCATGATCACAAGCATGTTCTTTTTTATGTATTGGACTGGTAATGGTGATATTACGCAAGGTAGTGGTGGCACTTCTGTATTATATGCTACATGTCTTGCTTGTGTTAGTGCGTATTTTTTACTACTTTTTTCAAAACGTTATAGTCATCACCAATTAGTAGAAGTTGGCTTTAAAGGGATGTCTGAATTATTACCCTTAGTTACCATTGTGCTGTTTTCATTAACATTAGGGGCAAGTTTAAAAGAATTAGGCACAGGTGTCTTTATCGCGGGTATTGTGGGTGATTATCTGCCCTTAGTTTTTGTGATTCCTATGTTATTTTTAGCGGGTGCGGTGATTTCTTTTAGTACCGGAACATCATGGGGAACGTTTGCTATTTTGATCCCTATTGCGGTACCACTTATTCAAACATTAGGTTTACCTCCCTCTTTGGTTATTGCCGCTGTACTTGGTGGTGGGGTGTTTGGTGATCATTGTTCACCTATTTCTGATACCACTTGTGTTTCTGCTATTGCTTCAGGGTGTGATTTACTTGAGCATGTAAAAACGCAATTGCCCTACGCTTTATTTGGTGGTGGTTTTGCTTTGCTAGGCTATATTATCGCGAGTATTTTAATGGTGGGAATATAACTAACACTATTATGGTATAAGAGTACTTATGGGCTGGCATTGCTTTTATGTGAGTTGGTCACATAGTAGATAAAATCGATCATTTCTTGTTGGGTTTCGGTATTGTTTTTACCTAAGTTATCAACATCTTGGCGTTCAGCTTCGATGTTGATATAGCGAATATTATGCATTTGCGCATAAACAGACAACGAACCATCATCTTCTTTGGGATCAGTGGTCACAACAGGGTTTTGTAATACCACATTCCAATGGTATTTACGCATTAACTCAAAGTCTTCAGGTTTAGTGACATAAAAAAGGTTATCTTCATCTTGATCATAACCCACATTGACGTCAATCAGAAAACTGGCACCTTTAGATAGCTTTGCCTGATAACGGTAGATTGAAACATCGCCTCTACCTTGATTATTGTCTCCTTCAAAGCCTTCGGTATTATTGTGTAATGCGACCCATGTTGGTGCATTACTTTTTTCTTGTAACTGGGTTAAAACAAACTTTCCTAATTGAAATGCTCTTTCAACCGCTAGTCTAAAAACGGTGCTATTAGGATCTAAATTGGGGTTTAATTTTTTTATCGATGAACGAATTCCCGCTTTGGTAAAAATACGGTTGGGGTCAACGTAAACTTTGTTTTTATTGATGTGCAATGTAATGTTACGCGTACCTTGCTGGCGCATAATAATAAGTGCGCCGCCAAATTTTTTTATTTTTTCAGCAACATACTTATTAGCAACGGCTTCGTTTTCATGAGGAGCGTAAAATATTTGCGCTTTGGCTGTTTGTGGATCGCCGATAACTTCAAGATAAATATCTTCTTGGGCTGGGAAAGTTAAAGCATGAGATAAAGCAAAAGCAAGTTTAATCATTGATATATGAAATTAAATTTAAATCCGTTATTTTAAAAGCTACAAGCTCATTATAATCATTTTTTTACCGAAGTGAATACAATTAAGTAAGCGCTCAAATCGTTTAGTTTTACCAATAACCTTGCGAGCAGCTGCTTTTTCTCACTTTTATGCTAAATTTTGTTGAATTAAAAATACTCGATAATCTATAGTGCTTTGCTTATTGTATTAACCTAAGGTTATAGTGTTAACTAATATTATCGATTATTGATGCGTTTCCTATGATAAAAAATGCTAACCAGTTTGCGCTGATTATTTTTATCTTTAGTGTGTTATCTGCGTTATATGTCTATAAAAATGTAGATAAAACATGGCAAGAACAAAGTTATATTTACCAAACTTATGTTAATGAGCAGGGTAAACTCGCTTATATTTTTAAAGGTGAAGAACGCCTAATTGAAACTCCTATTGACTATCAAAAATCCCTATTAAATCAACAAAATTTAGCGCAATTAAGCGGCGAACCAGAGATAAAAGAACAATGGGTTTATGTTGATAATCAAGGTGAAAAAGTATTAAAACTACTTAAACCCGGTTTTCACTTTGGCCTTTGGTCATTGCTACCTGCCTTTGTTGCTATTGCCTTATGTTTACTTACTCGTGAGCCTATAACTGCATTATTTGGAGGAATTGTCGTTGGGGCTTTTATGCTAGGTAAGTTTGATTTAACCGATCAAGTACTGGTACCGAATTTAGCGACACACAGTGCAGCAGCAATTTTGTTGCTTTATTTATGGCTATTAGGTGGCTTAATTGGTATTTGGTCGAAAACAGGAGCAGCTTACGCCTTTGCTGAAACTATGACCAAGCACTTTGTTAAAGGACCTCGTTCCGCCAAAGTAGTAAGCTGGTTATTGGGAATTATTTTTTTTCAAGGAGGCACGGTTTCAACGGTATTGGTGGGAACCACTGTTCGACCTTTGGCTGATAAAGCCAAAGTAAGTCATGAAGAAATGAGTTATATTGTTGACTCTACTGCATCACCTATTGCACTTGTACTAGCATTTAATGCGTGGCCTATTTATGTACAAGCCTTGATTTTTGTTCCAGGGGTAAGTTTTTTGGCAACAGAAAGTGATCGCATTGCTTTTTTCTTTAGCAGTATTCCTTTTAGTTTCTATGCCATTTTAGCGGTGACAGGTACGTTACTTTTAAGCCTAAATATTATGACTTTTAGTGGTAAAGGCTTACGAGCTGCTCACCAACGTGCGCTAACAACAGGCGAATTAGATGCACCAAATGCTCGGCCGTTAAGCGCTAATGAATTACATCACAGCAAGGTGCCACATGGTTATAAACCACACTTTTTAGAATTTGTATTACCTTTGCTATTACTTATTACTATTGCCATTAGTAGTTTTATTTTTTTAGGCTCTCCAAAAGTTAATTGGGCTTTTGGTGCAGCACTGATGCTTTCTGTTATTGTTGCTTTAATAAAAAAAATGGCATTGAGCGACTTAATTGATGGTTTTGGTCAAGGGCTCAAAAGCGTTGTTGTTGCCTCGGTTATTTTAATGCTTGCTATTACCATTGGTAATATCAGCAAAGAAATTGGCGGTGGTCTTTATATGATTGACTTGCTTGGTGAAAATATACCTTATTGGTTATTACCCATTATGTTGCAATTTATTACAATGGTTATTGCTTTTTCAACAGGTACTAGTTGGGGCACTTATGCGATTGCCTTTCCGCTTGCTATGCCACTGGCTTGGACAATTGCTCAAACGCAAGGCTTGGCTAATCCTGAATTATTTATGATGGTTTGTTTTGCTACTGTACTTAATGGTAGTATTTTTGGTGATCAATGTTCGCCTATTTCTGACACCACTATTTTAAGTGCGATGACCACAGGTTGTGATTTGATGGATCATGTTAAAACGCAGTTGTTTCCTGCCACATTAACCGCAGGTATTGCAGGTATTTTATGGACACTTACGGTAATTATTGGAGCTTAAATGCGTTTACGCCATATTGAAATATTTCATGCCATTTATACGACGGGTTCTATCACTAATGCAGCTAAAATATTGCATGTTTCGCAACCTTCTGTCAGTAAAGTATTAGCTCATGCTGAATTAAGTTTGGGCTTTGCTCTTTTTCAGCGAATTAAAGGTCGACTAATACCTACATGCGAAGCTGACATGCTTTTTGTTGAAGTTGACAAAATTTATAAGCAGTTAAAAACCATTAGAAATACGGCTGAAAATATTAAAAAACATGATTATGGAAAAATTAGCTTAGGCTTGTCTCCTGCATTAGGTTTTGGCGTTATTCCACAAGCATTATCTAATTTTAAACAACAACACGAGAATGTTAGTGTTAATTTATTAACGATGCATAACCATGAAGTACTGCAAGCGCTGCATGAATATAAATGTGATTTAGCCATTATGTTTGCTCCCGCAAAAATGTCAGGTGTGGCTGAAATACCTTTTGGTTGTGGTGAGTTTGTGATCATGTATCCTAAATCTTTATTTCCAGAACAACCGAAAAAGCTTTCATTAAAAGCGTTATTAGACTATGAACTTATTGGCATTGGCGACAGTGGTCCTTTAGATGATCTTGTCTGGCATCGTTTTATGGAAGAAGAAGTTGCCTTTAAATCGAGTATTCAGGTACAAACCTTTTTTATTGCGGCACGTATGACAGCACAAAATATAGGTATTTGTATTGTCGATGAATACACAGCTCGCTGTAATTTATCTGATTCGGTTGCGATAGCTTCTTTTGATCCTCCGCTTACTTTTCCTGTTGTGGGCTTATACCTAGAAAACAAACAACTTTCTCATGTTTGTGAAGATTTTATTGTGCATATAAAGTCAGAAATAAAGCATTAGCACAATACTTTAAACAACGTTTAGGTAATTTAACTGCGGTTTTGTCTTGGGGTTTAATTAAGGCTATAACCTAAAGTTATAGGTTCAATAATTTTTACCATTACCAAAGTAGTAATTGAATAGATTATGCTCAATATAGTTACGGTATGGGTATAATAATAATGAAAATTGAAAAGTCTTGCTTGATCTTTATTGGTGATGCCACTAGCGAAGATTCAATCGCAACGGCAAGAGAGCTTGCCTATAAACAACCCGAATATTGTTTAGCTGAATATGCTACTCGTCACTGTAAAGTAACCCTTGATGCACCGCGCATGACGATTTGGCAAGCAGCAGAGCAGGGGATTCATGCCTTTGTTATCGGTCATCAAAGTCATAATAATGAGCTCGATGTCAAATGGCTGCCCACGTTAATTGAAGCGCTCGAAGCGGGTATGGATATTATTTATCCAAAGTCTCAAAAAATTCCTCAATTTTCACAAATTAAATATCATGCACTTTGTTTAGGGCGACGTATTATTGCTTTACATTAGGTCAATATGACCTAGCATTTAATTAGCTGTTCTATTGAGCAAACATTTTATCCGCGCTATTGTTTTATATTGCATTAACATGCATAGTTCCTATTCATTGATTTGAGCTTAACTTATGAGTAAACAAAGCTTTTTTATTATTGTTACTTTTTTCACTATTTTTTTTAGTCATACATTAATCAGTAAAGAGTTTTTAACTATGAAATTAGAGCATCAACTTGCTCAAAAAATTATTCTTGATTTACGCTATTATTGCCCTGAGCTGAAAACACCGTCTAACCCTGCTAATCAATTAGAAGGTTACTTAGCGGCACAAAGCAACAACAGTCAATGCACAACACCTTTAACTCATTTACCGACAGAATTAGCTGAACTTATTAAAACAAGCGCAGTTGGCGGTATTATTTTATTTGCTGATAACTTGGTTAATACCGAGCAAATAGTACAATTAACCAGTGATCTGCAAAATGCAGCACTGACCTCTGCAACGGCATTACCCTTATTTATTTCAATCGATCAAGAAGGTGGTCGAGTGGTGCGTTTACCTCGCCATATAGCAACTTCTTTTTCAGGTAATATGGCCATAGGGGCAAGCTATTATCAATATAAAGATCATTACGCCAAAGCGGTAGGAAAAGTATTAGGAAAAGAGCTTAACGCACTGGGCTTTAATGTGAATTATGCGCCTAATATTGATGTTAATGTTAATCCTAACAACCCTGTTATTAATGTACGTTCGTTTGGCGAAAATCCGCAACAAGTGGCAACATTAGGGATAGCTATGCTTGAAAGTATGCAAGCGCAAGGCGTTATTGCCACTTTAAAGCACTTTCCTGGTCATGGTGATACGAGTGTTGATAGCCATACTGGATTACCGCGAGTAAATCATGACATTGCTACGGTAGAAAAAGTAGATTTATATCCTTTTCAACAAGCTATTTTACATAGTAATGTTAAAATGATCATGACTGCGCATATTCAGTATCCAGCGCTTGATGACTCTACTATAGTGAATAAAGCTGGCGAAACTATGATCAGGCCAGCGACCTTATCTAAAAAAATTCTTAGCGATTTATTAAGAAAAAAAATGCGTTATCAAGGGCTTATTTTAACTGATGCGCTTGATATGGCAGGAATTAGCGACTTTTTTACACCCATTGAAGCCGTTATAGAAACATTTAAAGCGGGTGCTGACATTGCCGTTATGCCAATAAAAATACGTACGCCCGCTGATATTGAACAATTTAAACAATTTATAGAAGAATTAGTGCAACGGGTAAAAGCGGATCCTGCTTTATTAGCGCAAGTTGCGCAATCAACTAACAGGATAAAGAAACTAAAACAGCAGCTTAACGTGAGTTTTCTTGATGAAAAAGCCATAGCGAGCAAAAAAAAGGCAGTCAATAAACAATTAGCCAATGTAGCGGCGAAAAAATTAGAAAAAGCCCTCGCGCTTGATTCGATTGTTGAAATGCAAAATAACTGGAAAAGCTCTCATACGTTTGAGACAGTTAAACATATTGTGATTGTTTTTCCTGAAAAAATACAAGCACAAGCGTTACAACTGAGCATAGAAAGATATTCGCACAATAAACAATATACTTTTTACACCGCAAGTTTAGATGATTACTTGTTACTCCCTGAAGTGAAAGCACAACTAGCACAAGCTGATTTAGTGATCACCGCAAGTGACGGTAAAAAAACAGCCGTAGATTTAGGCGGCATTGAAAACTTAGCAAATAAAGGTGATAGCAAAACCACTTTTAATGAGATTGCTTTACACCTTCTGCGTACCCTTGAGGCTGAAAATAAAAAAACAGTGTTTATCAGCTTGCATACGCCTTATCATTTAGCAATGTTTAAAAAGTACAGTGATAGAATTTTAGTGAGTTTTAATGGAAATGCTTATTATGATGATCAAAAGCAAGCCAAAGGTGCAGTATATGACGCATTAGCTTTGTTTATTACGCAACAAAAAACACCAACGGCGAAGTTACCGGTTTCAGTAAATTTTTAGCGAGATCAATAGTGTTTTAAAAACAACGTAACTATTTTTCACAAATAACGCTATTATTATGGTTATACTTAAATGAATATAAGTGCTTAATCAATAATTTGATTTAATTGAACTGATCGGATCTCTATTGATTTCGTTATAAGACCAAGTACAATGGAAGATCTAGAACTTTATCGTGGTGAGTGTGTTGTTGTGAAACGAATTTTTAGCCAAAGCAAGTCTTTTTTTATTCTCCTTTCATTAATTAGTGTATTTTTTAGTCACCAGCTTATGGCTAAAAATATTGCTCATGAGCAAAAAAAAATAGCGCTGGTTAATAAATTTATTCAATATGTTAGCTGGCCAGACGAAGCGGTAAATGAGTCATTTCTTATTGCTATATATAAAGATAGTGAGCTGCTACCACTGTTCAAAAATGCTTTTGAAAATAAAACCATTAAAGGTAAAACCGTTAATGTGATTGTTATCGACAATATCGAAAGCGCGACTTATATTAACTTGTTATATGTTCCTGCCATTTACAATGGTGATATTACTTCACTGGTAAAAGCAATTCGTAACCATAACATTTTGTTAGTAACAGAAAATAGTAAAAATAAACAAAATGTTATGATTAATCTGCTGTTTCGTAATGAAAATGCCAAGGTTAATTTTGAGGTCAATAAACTTAACTTATCGCGTGAAAAATTAAAGGCTTCTTCATGGTTACTTTTTTCAGGAGGGAAAGAAATTTCTACTTCAACGTCAATGAAAGAAGCAAAAGAAAGCATGGACGATATGGTGCAGCGTAAATTAATGCTTGAAAATGAGCTTATTTCATTAGAGCAAAAAGCAGAGCAAACCTTTCAACAACTTGAAGAGCGTCGTCAACAAGTGTTAGAGAATGATCGCAAGCTAAAAGAACAATCGAACAAACTCAATAATGTCATGCAAGAAAGCGTAAAGGTTCAGCAAGTTATAATTGAAAATGAGAAAAAGCTCACCACGCTTAATGAAGAAATAGCTAAAGTAAAAGCAGAGCTCACTAGGCAGCGTAAAATTAGAGACGACAAAAATAATGTGCAAGTTGCCGCGTTAAAAGAAGAATACCAGCAAAAATTTTTACAGCAAATGGATAAAATAGATGAGCTAGCTGCGGCTTTGGTGACAAAAGAACAAGCGTTAAAAGAAGCTACAAGTAAACTTTCGCAAACGCAACCACTGGTTGAGAAAGCTAAAAATGATAATAGCAGTATTGTGACTATTATTTTAGTTGTTGTGGCGTTGGCTGGTATTGGTGGTGCAGCCTTCTTCTTTATACAGCATAAAAAAGCACGTGAGCAATTTTCACAAACTCAAACAGGGGTTGATGAATTAAAAACTCAGTTAGCACAAGCACAACAACAATTAACTAAAACCCAACAACAGTTGATCCAATCAGAAACAGTGGCTTCTTTTAGTTATATTTCGTCT
>WFQC01000106.1 GCA_015487235.1 Alteromonadaceae bacterium | reverse complement strand
GTAAAACGTGTTGCTATGCCAGCAACTTTTGGGGTATTAACCACTATTGCCGCCTTTTTACCGTTAGTTTTTGAGACAGGGCAAGGTGCTGCTTGGGGGCACGCTATCGGTTTTGTTGTTGTTTTTTGCTTGTTGTTCTCATTGGTTGAGTCAAAGTTGATTTTACCTGCGCATATTGCAGCGATGAAGCCAAAAGTGTTTAATCCTAAAAATCCCATAGATCGTATTCGACGTGCGGTTGATAACGGCTTAAAGCACTTTATTGAACATATTTATCGCCCTACCTTAGTTAAATTAATTGAATACCGTTGGGCGGTATTGATGTTTTTTATCAGTATTTTATTACTCAGTGCAGGGTTGTTTAATGGCGGTTTAATTCGTTTTCTTGGCCAACCTAAAGTGCCTCACGATTTTCCTCGTATTTCAATCGAAATGAATGTTGATGCGTCAGAAAAGGCCACGCTAGCGACCTTGAATAAGGTCAATGATGTGATTAAGCAGGTCGATAAAAAAATTATTGAAGACTATGGTCAAACCATGATCGCTGATGTTCAGGTTGATATGCGTAATCGCACCAATGGCCAAATTATGGTGAAGTTAGTTGATCCTGAATTACGTGCTTTAAATACTTTTGAATTAGCTGATCTGTGGCGAAAAGCAATTCCTTCATTGCCGGGAGTAAAAACCTTAACCATTTCAGATAACCTCTTTGGGGGGGGGCGAGAAGACGGTGATATTAGTTTTCGTTTAGAAAGCCAAAATGAAGCACAGCTTATTGCTGCGGCAAAAGAGTTGGAAGAAAAACTTAACGCACTTAAAGGGGTCGGCGATGTTAACGATAGCCGTCAAACCAGTGCTAAAGAAGTGCAATTTACCTTAAAACCGCTCGCTTATAGTTTAGGTTTAACCTTAGCTGATATTGCCTCGCAAGTGAGTTACAGCTTTTATGGGCTAGAAGCACAGCGTATTTTACGCGATGGCGAAGAAATAAAAGTGATGGTGCGCTATCCCCACGAACAGCGTAATTCTATTGGCCAAGTTGATGATGTGATGATCAAAGCGCCTAATGGTGCTGAACTGCCTTTATCTGAATTGGCAGAGATTACTGTTACCCAAGGGGTTACCAGTATTCGACGTGAAAATGGCAACCGTACTATTAATGTTTGGGCCAGTGTTGATGCACAGCAAGTTGAACCTTTTAAGGTGGCAAAAGATATTCGTGATAACTTTATGCCTAAGTTATTGAAAAAGTATCCCGCGGTGAGAAGTCAGGTTTCTGGCCGTATTCAAGAAGAAATGGATGGTGTTGCTGAGCAAATGCGAGACTTTGCCATTTCTTTAATGGTAATCTTTTCACTGTTAGCAATACCTTTACGTTCATATTCTCAACCCTTAATGATCATGACGGTGATCCCTTTTGGCGTGGTGGGCGCTATTATTGGTCACTTAATTTTAGGGCTTGATCTTAACTTGTTTTCACTATTTGGCATTATCGCTGTTGCAGGGGTGGTTGTTAATGACTCCTTAGTTATGGTGGACTATGTTAATCAACAACGAAAATCGGGAGCCAGTATTTTTGACTCCGTAGTTAGGGCGGGCTGTAACCGTTTTCGTGCCATTATGTTAACCTCACTAACCACCTTTATTGGTTTAGTACCCATAATGATGGAAACTAGTTTGCAGGCCTTAATTGTTGTGCCTATGGCAGTATCTCTCGCCTTTGGTGTATTGTTTGCCACTGTGGTAACTTTAATATTAATGCCTTGTTTATATTTGATTTTCTCTGATATAGGGCACTTTTTCAAAGGTATTTGGGCATGGTTAATGGCAAAAGATCTGACAGATAAAACCAAGCAAGCTGTTAAAACATAATAGGTAGGCTATTAACTATTTGGTAAAGGTGTGTTGATTTTTAAGGTTATTAGCGCAACACACCAAACCTTTACACTCAATTCGCAACTAATTTTTAGGCAATATGCCTGTATCAATATGGTATTAGTTGCGAATTTTTTACTCTTTTTATCGTCATTCTTTCAGAACACACTCAACCGTAAAAAATCAAAAAGCCTTAATTCCAGATACTATTTTCGGGTGAGCGAATAAGTGAATTTACTTACTATAAAAAATGAACTATGATTCATTTTTTATAAAATGAATTTGGATTCACTTTTTATGGCTTATCAAGCAACGGCTAAAACAGCAGCAAAAAAAGCACAAAAATATGAAAAAATTATTTCGGTAACCAAGAAACAAATTGCTCAAGCAGGGTTTTCCAGTGTTTCAATGGCAAATATTGCTGCGCAAGCCGAAGTGGCTACTGGAACGCTTTACCGCTATTTCTCATCGAAACAGGCATTATGTACAGAAGTTTTTTGTAAATATACCGACATTGAATTAACGCTTGTTGAAAAGCTACTAAATGCAAAAAATGTATCACCCGCGCAAAAACTGACTACAGCCATCGAAGTGTTCGCTAAAAGAGCAATGCAAAGTCGACATTTAGCCTGGTCACTAATTGTTGAACCTTTAGATCCTGGGTTAGAGGCACAGCGGATCAAATATCGCCAAGCTTATTGCGATATTTATAGCAAATTAATTGATGAAGGTATTAAGGTGCAGCAATTTAGGCCACAACTCAGCTCAGTCTCTGCCGCGGCAATCGTTGGTGCTTTAGCTGAATCGTTAATTGGTCCTTTGTCTATTTTATCGAGCCAACCTACAGAAAAAATGCAGGAACAAAAGGTAAACCAAGCGCAAGTGATCAGCAATATAGTGACCTTTTGTCTACAAGCTTTAGGTTATCAACAACAGCATTAAAACTTATTTTAAAGTGAGGAAAATACCATGACAGATTATATTACCGAGCCAAAGACAGAAAGTAACCATCACTTTCCTCAGGCCGAAGCTGTTAAAGCCTATACACATAAGGTTGAAAATCAGCCTGTACCTTTAGTGGCTTATAACCAATTTAGCCAAGATATTGCATTAGTTGAAGCCACAAAGCGTGAAGGGGCACAATGGGCATTAACCAAGCTTGAACGTTTTGGTGCTACAACGGGCTCGCAAGAAAAAATAAAGTTAGGCTTTCAAGCAAATGCCAATAAACCTACTTTTACCAGCCATGATCAATATGGTAATCGTGTTGACAAAGTCAGTTTTCATCCGAGTTATCACCATTTTATGGCTGATTCTAAGGCTTATCAATTACACGCTTTACCTTGGATTAATAATCAATTAGGGGCTAATGTTGCACGTGCAAGTTTTTATTATTTACAAACGCAGGCAGAAGCTGGGCACTTATGCCCGATAACCATGACACATGCGTGTATTGCTACCTTAAAAAAAGAACCGTCTTTAGCAAAAACATGGCAAGAAAAAGTTTTAAGCCCAGTATATGATCCTCGTAATGTACCCCACATGGAAAAACAAGGACTTACCATTGGCATGGCAATGACCGAAAAACAAGGTGGTAGCGATGTACGTACAAACTCAACGCAGGCTTATCCCATAGGGCAACGCGGCTCTGGTGAAGCGTATGAACTAGTCGGGCATAAATATTTTGTTTCAGCTCCTATGAGTGATGGCTTTTTAATG
>WFQC01000105.1 GCA_015487235.1 Alteromonadaceae bacterium | reverse complement strand
TTTAAATACTCTAAAAAATCTTCCTTTACTGATTATTTCGCTCAATTGGTATAATATACGCGCTGCATTTTATTTTGACTTAACACAAGTACATTTTAGGTACATTAGCCATGAAATCAGCGGTATCACTTTTTAATCCTATTATTGCCCGTAATAAGCACAACAAAATTGATAAGAAAACATGGCAAAACCTTTATGGTAGTAGTGCAAGTATCGCTATTTACCATGCTGCTTTAGCAAAAGAGTTACAGCAACAAGATGCCCCTATTTTATTAATTACCCAAGATACGCCATCAGCATTACGCTTAGAGCAAGAGTTACACAGTTTAGTTAATAGCAATAACAGTGATTTAGCTGTTTGCTTATTTCCTGATTGGGAAACCTTACCTTATGATAATTTTTCACCTCATCAAGATATTATTTCACAGCGTTTAACCACACTTTACCAATTATCGCGCCTTAAAAAAGGTATAGTTATTGTACCGGTTAATACCTTATCGCAACGTTTAGCCCCTAAAGAATACATTGAAGCTAACAGTTTATTAATAAAACAAGGTGATAAAAAAGATCTACAACAGTTAAGAAAAGAGTTAGAAAACAGTGGTTACCGTTATGTAGACCAAGTTATGGAGCATGGTGAATTTTCAGTACGTGGCGCCATTTTAGACTTATTTCCAATGGGTAGTAATCACCCCTTTCGCTTAGATTTTTTTGATGATGAAATAGATGAAATTCGTCTATTTGACCCCGACAGCCAACGTTCTACTGACAAAGTAAAGGCTATTGAGCTATTACCTGCACACGAGTTTCCCACCGACGCTGAAGCTATTAATTTATTTCGCCAACAATATCGAGAACAGTTAAAGGCGAGTAACGATAAAGAATCGGTTTATCATCAAGTAAGTAACGGTATTTTACCTGCAGGCATAGAGTATTATTTACCCTTATTTTTTAAACAAACCAATACCTTATTTGATTATTTAAGCGCGCAAACACAAATAATTATACAAGGTGATGTTGAAAAAAGCTTAGCGCAGTATTGGCTTGATATTAATTTTCGTTATGAAGACCGACGCTATGATCCCAGTCGTCCACTACTACCACCTAAGCAGTTATTTTTACAACGTGATGAACTTTTTTCAGCCCTTAAAAACTTTAATCGCGTTAATATTGCCC
Source organism: Alteromonadaceae bacterium (assembly GCA_015487235.1). Taxonomy (GTDB): domain Bacteria; phylum Pseudomonadota; class Gammaproteobacteria; order Enterobacterales; family Alteromonadaceae. Next base: position 19,787 of record WFQC01000105.1, on the reverse strand, counting down.
CTGTTAATGATGAGGTGATTAATAGCGGTAAAGCGAGCGACATTATTTACCCCGTTGCCCCCTTACCTAATGTGGCACTTAATCCACAAGTAAAACAGCCTTTTAGTGCTTTAAATACGTTTATAGAACAAGCACCTAAAGCAAGTAAGTTCTTATTTGTTGCCGAAACACAAGGACGACGCGAAACCTTATTAGAACTTTTACAGCGTAATAATATTAAGCCAAAAACTTATACTAGCCTTGAAAGCTATCTTAGTGTTCCCCTTGATGCTAATAACGACAATCTATATGGCATTACCGTAAATGCATTAAGTCAAGGCTTTATTGTTGAAGAGGCGCAACAATATATTGCCGTTATCACCGAAAGTGAGTTACTAGGCGATCGAGTACGGCAAAATAGGCGCCGCACTACAAAACAAAGTAATGATGCCGATATTATTTTTAAAAATCTTGCAGAACTAAGTATTGGCCAAGCTGTTGTACATATTGAACATGGTATTGGCCGTTACATGGGCTTACAAAGTTTAGAAACCAACGGGTTAACCACTGAATATCTTGTACTAAATTATGCTAACGATGCCAAGTTGTATGTACCTGTTGCATCACTGCATTTAATTAACCGCTATTCGGGTGCTGAAAATCCACCACTGCATCGTTTAGGTAGTGATAGTTGGAGCAAAGCAAAGAAAAAAGCCGCTGAAAAAATTCGCGATGTCGCCGCCGAATTGCTTGATATTTATGCTAAGCGAGAAAGCAGCCAAGGTCACCATTATCAACTTAACAAAGCAGATTATCGCGCTTTTAGTGACAGTTTTGGTTTTGAAGAAACCCTTGATCAAGAACAAGCCATTAATGCCGTATTAAGTGACATGCGTAGCCCCAAAACAATGGACAGATTAGTATGCGGCGACGTAGGTTTTGGTAAAACTGAAGTGGCTATGCGCGCCGCTTTTGTGGCTGTAAATGACGGTAAGCAAGTAGCCATTTTAGTACCAACCACCCTACTTGCGCAGCAGCATTATGAAAATTTTCGTGACCGTTTTGCCAATTGGCCCGTTACCATTGAAGTGTTGTCTCGTTTTAAAAGTGCAAAAGAGCAAAAAGAAATTATTAAACGTATCGCTACAGGGCAAGTCGATATTTTAATTGGTACGCATAAACTATTGCAAAACGATATTATCTACAAAGATCTGGGGTTATTGATTGTTGATGAAGAGCACCGTTTTGGTGTAAAACAAAAAGAAAAAATCAAACAATTACGTGCCAATGTTGATATTTTAACCCTAACGGCAACACCTATACCGCGTACATTAAATATGGCAATGGGCGGTATGCGTGATTTGTCTATTATTGCAACACCGCCCGCTAAACGTTTGGCTGTAAAAACCTTTGTGCGCCAACGTGATGATGCCTTAATTCGAGAAGCTATTTTGCGTGAAATATTACGTGGTGGCCAAGTTTACTTTCTACATAATAATGTTGACACTATTGAAAAAACAGCACTCGACATTCAAGCCTTAGTACCTGAAGCAAAAACCGTTACGGCACACGGACAAATGCGAGAACGTGAATTAGAACGGGTAATGAGCGATTTTTATCACCAGCGTTTTAATGTACTTGTTTGTACCACCATTATAGAAACAGGTATCGATGTACCCAGTGCCAATACCATTATTATGGACAGAGCAGATCACTTAGGCTTAGCACAATTGCACCAGTTACGTGGGCGCGTTGGCCGTTCACATCACCAAGCTTATGCCTATTTACTAACACCCCATGAAAAACGCATGACCAAAGATGCGAAAAAGCGTTTAGCGGCAATCGCCTCTTTAGAAGATTTAGGCGCAGGCTTTACGCTTGCCACTCACGACTTAGAAATTCGTGGTGCAGGTGAATTATTAGGTGAAGAACAAAGTGGGCAAATGAGCCAAATTGGTTTTAGTCTTTATATGGAAATGTTAGATCAAGCTGTAACTGCATTAAAAGAAGGCAAACAACCCTCACTTGAGCAAATAGGTGCCAAACAAACTGAAGTTGATTTACGTATTGCCGCCCTATTACCTGATGACTATATTTTTGATGTCAGTTTACGTTTAAGTTTATATAAACGCATTGCCAGTTGTACTACTACGCACGAGTTAGATGAAATTCAAGTAGAGCTGATTGATCGTTTTGGCTTATTACCACAAGCTACAAAAAACTTGATCCACATTGCTAAACTAAAATTGACAGCACAAAAACTAGGTATCACCCGTATTGATGTCAACGCTCAAGGTGGCAGTATCGAATTTGCACAAAATACTCAGGTTGACCCAATGCTTATTATTGGCTTAATTCAAGCACAACCCGCTATTTATAAAATGATTGGCGCAAATAAGCTGAAATTTTCCATCGCAACTGACGATGCACAAGCACGTTTTACCTTAGTAGAAGCAATGTTAAATGACTTAAGCAAACAAAAACCTTAATAACTAAAAAAACACAAAGGTAATTATTTTGGTAAACTGTTAGCTGCTGTTTACCTTTAACGTTTTTTGCAAAGAAACACCCGTTAAATAATAGGAACAAAACTTTGGTTAACTTGATATGTAATAAAGGCTTTTTATTAACTTCTTTATTATTACTGCAAACGAGTGTTTGGGCTGAAAAAGTGCCTAAAAAAGAGCGCTGGTTTGAAGTAGAAGTTATATTATTTACGCAAAATAATGATAAAAGCTTACTAAAAGAAACCTTTCCTGATAATGCACAATTACCTAAACAACGCCGTGTAATAGAACTACTAGCGCCTTTTTTAAAACCGGATATTCGCTCATTAAAAGCATTATTGCCCGAATGTGGGCAAAGCTATCCTAAAAGTTTATTTGAGCAAAGCGCACAGCTTCCTGCACTTTTTGTTGAAAAAAGCCTAGATGAACTGGCTCAAATAGCACAAGAAAACCTTACTACTTTTTCAAATAATACTATCAGCCAAAGCAGTAATAACGGTGCTCAACAGGCAGAAAATTACTTTGGTGACGATACTGACTATAACAATACTCGTCGCTTACCTAACACAAATACTTCAACTAAGCTAACAACTGCGAACCTTGAGAATATCAGTTTAGAATTACATGATAGTGATGAGTTAACGCCACAACTTGATGAAGAAACTATTGCTTTAGTTAATGCCGCAGAAAAAGCATTTGCTCCGATCAAATTTCCTTATTTACAGTCATTATATTATCAATCAAATAAGCTATGTCGCTTACCCCAAACCAGTATTGAACAGTTAAAACAAGCAGATAGTAACTTTAATGAATTTGATTTTACCCTTGATAAAGTACCCGCAACCATTGATGCTGCAGAAAATATCTACAGTGATAAACCTTATTTATTGAGTAAATCTTCATTAAAACTCGGTAATATCGTAAAACAATTAAAATGGAGCAAAGAGTTCAAGCCTTTATTGCACTTAGGTTGGCGCTTAGCACCTAAAGATCGTAAGTTTGCTGTTCCTGTTCATATTTTTGCCGGCGATAACTTACAAGCCGACTATCAAAAACGCTTACAGCAATATCAACAAGCATTAGCCGCTGAAAAACAAAAAGAAGCACTGTTGCAACAAGTATTATCAGTAGAGCCTCTAAGTGAAGAAGCGCAAAAGCAACAAGCACGACAAAGTAAAATTGACGAAATTGTCACAACATTAAATAACTTTCAAAAAAATACGAGTGAAGTGATCGCCGAAATAACTCATTCAAAGCCAACAACCACAGAAGCGTTACTTTTACCGCAACCACCACAACCACCATTGCAAAACTGGTATCTTGAAGGTTTTTTTAACGTGCATTTAAATCATTATTTGTTTATTACAGCTGATTTTACTATTTTAAGTAAAACACTCACAGAGCAAGCACAAGAGCGTTTAAACCCTGATCAAAGCAGCGTTGAACCTTTAAAGCTTATTCCTTTCGCGCAAAATCGTCGCGTGATCAGCAAAGAAATCCATTATTTTGATCATCCCTATTTTGGTATGATCGTACAAATTCGTCGTCATAAACGCCCTGAGCCTCCTGTTGAAGATGAACCTTTAGCAGAAGTTACAAGCAACCCATTAGCACAATAGGTAATAACATGAGTACCACCTCTTCGTCAGAAACTATTAGTCATCATGATAAAGACATTGAAATTCAAGCGGCTGTTTTTCGTCGCTTGCTAAAACATTTAGATGAACGCAAAGATGTGCAGAATATTGATCTTATGATACTTGCTGGCTTTTGTCGCAACTGTCTTGCAAAGTGGACTGTCAGCGAAGCTGAAAAATTAGGGGTTAATCTAGATATAAAAACAGCTCAAGAAAGTATTTATGGTATGCCTTATAGTGAATGGAAAACAAAACACCAAAAGCCCGCCACAGCTGAACAACTAGCCCAGTTTAATGCCTTATAACAATTCGAATAAATAACTGCTCAACCTTGCTAGTTAAAATAATGCCTAGCTTCGTTTTTCCTACGCAAATTTTAGATCATTTACTTAATCGAATTGGTATTACAAAACTCAAAAGAATAAACACTATAACTAAAAAAGGCCGCAGATCAACTTGCGGCCTTGTAATTTATAAAACGAAAAAGTTAAATATGTTTAAAAGTTAACCGTTACTTCATTTGAACAAGCCGTTGTTTCATCACACACTTTATAGATGAAAGTATTACCAGAAATACGACGTTCTCTGTCACGGAAAACCCCATTATTAGCGATTGTAGCGATCATTTCCCCGTTACGGTAAACATCAACCATTTCTGATGATGAACCATTCCAACGAAGATCTACACGTAAACTACCTAAACGAGATTTGTAAGCACGTTTAACTTCTAGCTCAATATTGACCGAAGAAACAGAGACTGGCATTGTTTTACTATTAGTATGTCCTTCAGAGTCTGTTACCATTAAGGTTACATCATACGTACCCGTTGCAGGGAAAGTATGTGATGGGTTTTGCATAGATGAGGTTGTACCATCACCAAAATCCCATGCCCATGAAACAATATCACCATTAACATCGGTACTTGTATCCGTAAAGGCTACGTTTAAATAATCAACAACATAGTCAAAACCAGCAACAGGAGCAGCAGGAGCTACATCACCTAATGCCGTAAAAGTAACAGCCCAATTATTTAAATTACCTGTATCAGCGCCGGCATTATCAGAAATACTTAATACCCAATCACCTAAGGTAGATTCACCATCAAAAGCTGAAGATGGGAAGCTTTGATCAATATTATCAGCACTACCGCCAGCTCTATTGTGTAACACAGCCGTAGTTCCAGCAGGAGAGGTTAAACTTACAATTAAGTCACCAATCCAAGTATGAGTAATATTAATATAAGTGCTTGAGTCAAAAATAGTTAAATCATCGGTGATCGTAATAACCGAAGTGATCCCTTCAGCATTATTATCAGGAATATCAACCGGTGTATCATTAGTGTAGGTAAATTCATTTAAGCCTTGTGGATTAACATATAAATTAACCACTTTTTCTTTAACAATATCACCACTGGTTGCCGTTACAGTAAAGCTATACGGTCCCCAAGCTGTATCAGCCGTAGTAGGTACCGTTAAAGTAAAACCTTCACCCGGTGTTACACTGGTAGCTGATAAAGTAGCACTTAATGTACCTGAAACTGCTAAATTTACGGTATCGGTATAATCAGCAACAGATGTTGTATCAAAATTATACGTTGCCGTTTCGCCAGCAACTAATGTGATATTAGCCGGAGAGACAGACATTCTAAAACCCGGTGCTGGATCAGCATTTTCTAATGCTGTTGCCACATTGAGTCGTTTACCTGAAACTGTTTTACCAGCAAGATCAGCATTATCATCACCACTTTCCATTAAAAGGTTTTTAACTTCAAGTACCGTTAAGTCTGGATTTACAGATAGAACTAATGCTGCCGCACCAGCAACATGAGGTGTTGCCATTGAGGTTCCAGAGAAAGAAGCATAACCGCCACCAGTTGTAGATAAAATAGCTGAACCTGGCGCACCTAAATCAACACTGGTTAAACCGTATTGTGAAAAACTCGACATTGCATCAGTATCGGTTGTACTCGCTACAGCAACCACACTATCATGAGTATAACTTGCAGGATAGCTTGGGCTAACGTCATTATCGGAAGCACTATTACCCGCAGCAGCAACAAACATAATATCTGCTGCTTCAGTGTTATTAATTGCTTCAATCATAGCATCACTAGAGCCACCGCCGCCCCAACTGTTATTCAATACACGTACGTTAACGCCATTGTTTTTTAAGGCAACCATGTAATCCATACATTTTAACGCATCAGAAGTCGAACCTGAGCCAGAAGAATCTAAGAATTTACAACCGACAATAGAAACTTGATGGTTTACGCCAACAACACCTAAATTATTGTTACCTGTTGCGCCAATAGTTCCTGATACATGACTACCATGACCTTGGTCATCCATAGGATCACCCGTATTCGTGATCGCATTAATACCATGAACATCATCAACATAGCCATTACCATCGTTATCAATGCCATCACCAGGAATTTCACCCGGGTTAGTCCAAATGTTATCAACTAGATCTGGGTGATTATAATCAACACCGGTATCAATAACCCCAACAACAACATCTCGACTACCCACTGAAATATCCCATGCTTCAGGCGCGTCAATATCAGCGTCAGCTGTGCCACCTGTTTGCCCCGTATTATGCATACCCCATAACTCAGAAAAACGAGTATCGTCAGGAATTACTGCTGCAGAAACAATATAATCAGGCTCTGCATAAAGTACAGCAGGATTAGCTCTAAGCTTTTCAAGTGCTGCTTTTGTAGACATGCGACCATTTAATTTAAAATTAGCTAAGCGCCCATTAATTAGATTGCGATATTTATCATCAACCTCATCACTATTCATGTCAGCAATTTTTGCTAAAACTAAACTTCGTGCTTTTCTTTTGTCTAGTGTAGATACCCCTTCTTTATAGACAACAATAATTGAATCAGCTTTTTGAGCTGGAGTGTTATTTGCTTCAATATCAATAGAAGCAGTTGCCAACGCTGGCAATAATGCCAGCGTTAAGGCAGATAGTTTAGACTTCATAATTTAGAACCTATAGTCAGTTATTTTTTAAAATAGCTTTAGGCATCTGCCTAAGCCGCTGATTGTAGATTCTCCAAGTCAAATCAAACAAAAACTTTATGTATAGAATTTAAGCAACACTATATTAATGCCATAAAAATAAATAAAATCCACAAAGCGCAAGAAAAACACAACTTTTTAACTATTAATTAATAAAATTTGGTACTTTTTTAGTAGTATTTACCAATCCCTCAACGTTATTCCCTGCAAATATCGAAAACTAATAAATAAGTACTAGAAAGCTGCTTGCATTTTGTAACCAACTGTTAACATAGCGAGAATATTAACATAAACAACTGATAACAATAGATTTTCATAAATACAACTTTTAGGTGATAGCAAGTTCCCCCTATTAAGTATTACAGTTTTAGTCGCAACAGTACGCTTGTAAGTAGTCGAAGGCTAGTATGAAAAAAAACAATAACAACAATAAGAATAGAGCATTACTTAATCAAATTATTCGCAAGGCTTCGGCTTTTGTAATAATGGTTGTTGCTTTTCATAGTGCGAGTCAAGATCTTCATACAAGTGTAGATTTACAAGACTCTCCACTGTCTTTAAATCTAACAAAAACAATACCGATAACAGTTAATAATCAAACACAACAACTTGTTATTAGTCAGTATGGAATATTTAATCAAGTAACAGTGAACCAGATGGCAAACGCTGCTAATAGCATCGATATTAGTCAAGATGGTATTAGCAATGTTGCGAATGTTATGCAATTGGGTTATGGCAATACCGTTAATATAAATCAACTAGGTAATAATAACTTAGCGGAGGTGATCCAAGATGGTGACGCAAATATCGCAAACATCTGGCAGGAAGGTGAGCAAACATTTGTTGTTCATCAAATTGGAAACAATATGGTGGTTAATATAACTCAATATTAAACTACTTTTGGGAGTTAAATTGTGAAATTACAAAAGTCTATAATTACCTGTGCTGTCGTGATGGCACTGGGCGTATCAAGCACCTCATTTGCAGCAGGTGATGAAAATAAAGGTTTAGCTGAAACAATACAATCAGATGCAGCAATTAATGCAATAGGTAATGTGATTGTACTAACACAAACCTCACAATCGGGCGCTATTTTTGGTAATGATGTTCGTTTAATGCAAGAAGGTGATGTTAATGTTATTGATGCCTCTGTAGATGGTGAAGACAATGATACTGAAATCACTCAACTAGGTGTTTCTAACGTTGCCTTAAGCTTAAGTATTGGTGATGCAAACACTCAAATGGCTTTTCAAGAGGGTGAAGATAACCAACAACGTAGTGATGTTTTTGGTAATGAAAATAGCACAGAAATAAACCAAGCTGGTGACGGTTATCTAGGTTTTGGTAACTTAGCAGTAAGCAATATTTTAGGTGATGCAAACCAAGTAATGATGGAACAAGGCGACGGTGGTCATTGGGTATATAATAGAAATTTACTTGGTTCAGAAAATATTGTTGAAACCATTCAGTCAGGACAATGGAACGAAATTTATCTTAACAATATTATTGGTGATTTAAATGACATTGTTATAGAGCAAGATGGTTACTGGAATGTTACCACAGTAGACACGCTAGAAGGTAATGAGAATTCATTAGATTTTGAACAACAAGGTGATCGCAACAAAATTACCATTTCAGATGTTTATGGTGATTTAAATGATATTGAAATTGATCAAGACGGTAATTACAACGAAGTAGATTCAAACCTTTTTTATGGCGATGAAAATGAGGCAACCTTAGTACAAGCAGGTGATTACAACAGCTCAACATTCGCTGTAATAGGTGATTTTAATGAATTAGATATCACTCAAATTGGTAGTGAAAATGACTCTTATGTAGGAGGAATTGGCTCAGGTAATGACTTTACTGTTTTACAAGTAGGTGATTTAAATGCAAGCCATGTAGTTAACTTTAACGGCGATGATAATGAAATTAATGTTACTCAATTAGGTAGTGACAATGTTTCTATTGTACAAGCTTCGGCGGTAGATAATAGTCTAACAACAGATAGTAATGATATTAACATTACACAAGATGGTGATATGAATGACTCAGTTGTCAATATCAGCACTATTTTAGACTCAAACTCAAATACTATCGATATTGCGCAAAATGGTGATTTAAATGCTTTAGATATTTTGGTTGAAGGTAGTGATCACATCATTAATATTGAACAAAATGGTAATGAAAACTTAGTTACTGGTGCTGACGGAACCGCAATGCTTATTGGCGGTTTTGGTATCGAACTTGATATTACTCAAACGGGTAATGGTAACCTTGTAGAAGGCTCTGTGATCAGTGGTTATGGTAGTATTTCAATTACACAAGTAGGTGATTGGAATAGTGCAACAATCATTCAACAGTAATATACTGGAGTTATAACTTATTAAAGGGGCTTTTGCCCCTTTTTATCGCTAGAGAATTATGTCAAAAAAAATAGTTAAAGCAATTATATGCTCTACAACACTCTTTTTTATGTCACCACTTTTAACCCCGCAAGCCGTTGCTGAAGAGGTTGAAATAGGCGGTTTGTTACTAAACAATACGATCAGCCGTTTAGGGCATGAATTTGCCTATAAATTTAGTCAGCTCTGGCAAGATATACCAAATACACAAGGATTAAATGTACATATAAAAGAACAAGTTGTGCCAAGAGCCGGTACACGCTTAACAATTAATATGAATAACCGAATTATTTACGTCACCTATTTAGGTCGTCGTCAATCCTCAATACAAGAACGAGTAGAACAAGCTGTTTTTATCGTAATTGAAGCAATAGCACAATCAGGTCACTATGCTGACAACCCTGATATGTCGAGTAATGGGTGGTAACTATGAACAAACTTAAAATATTTTTTTTTCCTTTATTAATTATACCGTTAACGACTAATGCCTCTGAGTTAGTTTATCAACCAATTAACCCAAGCTTTGGAGGAAACCCCCTTAATGGCAGCTTTTTATTAAACAAAGCACAAGCTCAAAATAAGCATAAGGCACCAATCAAACAAAAGTCATCTGCTGAAAAATTTCAGGAATCTTTAGAAAGAGCTTATATCAATAAAATTGTGCGTGAAATAACCGATCTTGCTTTTGGCGAAGCAGGTGATGATAGCATTTTTAATGAAAACTCAATTTTTATCAGTGGTAATTTAGAAATTCAGGTGCTCACCACGAATCCCGATAGTATTACGGTACAAATAACAAACATCCTTACGGGTGAAGTTACCATCATTGAAGTACCTCGTTTTGGTTAATGATTTAAGAAGAAAAAACTGATGAAAAAAATAATAATATCGATGCTAATTATTGCATCAACAGGCTGTTCTAGTATTAACAACTTAATACCTCCAGAGCAAACGTTAGCGATAAAAGTGACCGAAACACAAGCATTTCAAGAGCTGAAATCGCTACCTAAACCAAGAGGTGTTATTCCGGTCTCTGTTTACTCTTTTAGAGATCAAACCGGCCAATATAAACCCCAAGCTAATGTAAGTTCTTTTTCTACCGCCGTTACTCAAGGGGCAACCTCTATCTTAATGCAAGCATTAAGTGATTCTGACTGGTTTTTACCCGTTGAACGTGAAGGGTTACAAAATATTTTAACCGAAAGAAAAATTATTCGCGCTGCACTGCAAAGTAAAAAAAGAGCAAATGAAGAAAGCAAAGAATTGCCTCCACTTACTACCGCTAAAATATTATTAGAAGGTGGTATTATCAGCTACGACTCTAATGTGAAAACGGGAGGTTTTGGTGCTGAATATTTTGGTATTGGTGCATCAGAATTATATCGCGAAGATTTAATTTCTATTTACTTACGTGCTGTTGATGTAAGAACGGGGCAAGTATTAGTTTCAGTATCAACCAGCAAAAAAGTATTAAGTAAAGAAATTAGAGCTGGTTTTTTTCGTTATGTTAGCTTTAAACGTTTAGCTGAAGCTGAAGGTGGCTATACAACTAATGAGCCTATGCATATATGCGTAAAGCAGACTATCGAAAAAGCCATAACAGAGCTTATTCAAAAAGGTCGTAAAAAAGGTGTATGGAAAGCAAGAAGCAGCTAATTACCCCTTGTACAATAACAAGGGGCATAGTAACAAAGGTGAGCTAGTTTTTAGCTGAATTAGTTCACAAATTGTTGCGACCAAGCCATAAGTTCAATACGGTTACGTGAGCTTGTTTTTCTAAAAATACTATAAATATGGGTTTTAACTGTATTAGGGCTAATATGTAGTTGGTCTGCTATTTCCTTATTTTTAGCCCCTTTAGAAACTAGCTTGATGATCATTTGCTCTCTTTTCGTCAAAACAGCTTTAATTGAGCCATTGCTATTCATATCTGTTGATAACCCTACTGAGCTATTCTTACGTTTAAAAGCATTTAAAAGTGTCGCGAGTGCTCTACCCATGGTATCCCTTTTATACCATAAGCCATTATTTTTTATATTTTCAATACCTTTAAGTACAATATCAGGGCGATCTTCACAGTAAAAAACACCATCAATACCAGACATTAAGCAATGTTTTTCATCTAATTTATCGTGACTGATATTGAAAAAAATAACTTTATGATGATTAGCAAGTTGCTGTATGTTATTAGGTATTTGGTAAGCACTACCTCGACCAAATAAATCAATAAAAAAGAAGTCATATTGACACCACATTGAATAATCTGGGAAGTCAGCTCCTTGTGTAATTTTTATTTCACAGGTATTAATTAAATTAATAAACTGTTTTAATTTAAGCTGATGTGCAGATGTATCTACAATATCACTTGGAACATAAATAAATGCACTATCACGTTTATGCAAAATATCTTTAGATCCCATAAGCTCCTCTCTTTTTTATGTTAATTCCTTTTGTAACTCTTTGTTTTAATTTGTTTTAGATAATAATTTCCTATTAAACATAAATATATTTACACCCTTATTACAAAGAAATTACCTAAACACTACCTAATTAACAAAATATTGTCTAGTTACTATTAGACAATTAACCTATAAATATCCACTATTGTTATAAGTAAATAAATTAAAAACAACTATAACAAATTGATTTAAAAAGGAATTTATAACGAGCATTAATTCAAATATAAAAATAAAAGTAGAATAAAATATTGTTCTATTGAAAATTAAGGATATCCAACCGCTGTTTTCAGTGAGCTTTGTGTAGGTATGGTGTGAGTATATGCATTCTCAAGACAATAACGGCTATGTCAACGCAAAAGATTCAACTTCTGTTTGAGTTAAAAAACGCCATTGCCCTAACGATAAGCTCTTATCAAGCTTAATCTTACCTATTTGCTCTCGATGCAAACCAACCACTTTATTACCTACCGCAGCAAACATACGTTTAACTTGGTGATACTTTCCCTCAGTGATAGTTAACAATACTTGATCAGGCCCAATAATATTCAGTAAAGCAGGTTTGGTGAGTTGTTTTTCGCCATGTAATTGAATACCTTGCTGAAATTGCTCTATAAGTGTTTGTTGTTGTTCGCTATTAATATCATCTCGCAACCAAACTCGGTAGGTTTTAGCACAGTCTTTTTTCGGTGAAATTATATTATGCGACCAACGCCCATCATCGGTTATTAAAATTAACCCCGTAGTATCAGCATCTAAACGCCCAGCAATGTGTAAATCAAAGGCTTTATCTATCTCGAGTAAATGTAAAACAGAAGGATAAACTTCATCAACATTTGAACAAATAAAGTCCATCGGCTTATTGAGCATGATATATCGAGATTCACGAGCAATAAGCGATTGACCATCAAGAGTAATATCGTTATTTGCATGTACTTGAAAAGCAGGGTTTTTAATTACTTCACCATTAACGCGTACTTCCCCTTTTTTGAGTAATTTTTTAGCTTCGGTTCGGGTTAATTCAGTACTCTTGCAAATAAATTTATCTAAACGCATCAGTGAGCCTTATTTATTCACTAAAATACCAGTAACCTGCGTTGATTTGCTGGGTAATAAAGTGAAGAAAATGACGATCACTATGCCACGGCGATAATAATCGCGGGGTTAAACAAACATGATCGCAAACAAGCTGAATGGCTTCATAAATTTCAGGTGAAAATTGATATTCATTACCATCGATATAACATAGCCCTTGTTTTAGGCTTTCTTCAAAATAAAAAGCTCTTACTCCACCTAAACGCATCAATGTATTCGTACTTAATATTTCACTAATATCATCAGGTGTTAAGGGTTCTTCAAGTGCCACTAAAGCTAATTCATGTTTCGCTTTCGTCATAAAACAGCCAATAAATTGCCTAACCAAATCATCATTATCAAGCAGTTGCGTTAGCTGATTTTTGATTAATTGATAATCGTCTTTACTAATTTCACCTGAATGCTGGGTTGGCATACGATGCGGATCTTCAATTAATTCTTCACCCAGTTCATTATCGATAAGATGATCAGCGAGGCCACTATATAAATTAACGGTTGATGTGGTACGAAAACCGACAGAAAAGCTCATAGAATTTTCTAAAGTGATGCCTTCATGCGGATAACCTGGCGGAATATAAATAATATCTCCAGCGGTGAGCTCTTCATCAATAATAGCAGTAAAGGGTTTTACATGTAGCAGCGCTTCATGAGCTGAAAATTGCTGATGATCACCTCTATCACCAACTCGCCAACGACGTTTACCTGAGCCTTGGCAAATAAAAACATCATATAAATCAATATGAGGGCCAACACTCCCCCCGACAGTTGCAAAGCTCGCCATTAAATCATCTAAACGCCAATGAGGTATAAAGCGAAAAGGCTCGATTAATTGCGCGGCTTCTTCAGACCAATGGTCAAGCGCCTGTACCACGAGCGACCAATTGCTTTCACCTAAATGTTCATAATGTTCAAAAGGGCCAAATTCAGCTTGCCATTGGCCATTTTTTTGATACACAAGGCGTGATTCTACTTCTTCTTCACACGCCAGCCCTGCTAGCTCGTCAGCATCAATAGGATCAACAAAATTTTTAAACCCTTGGCGAAGTATTACCGGCTTTTTTTGCCAATAATCACGTAAAAATTCTTCAAGAGTCAATTCAGATAAGTTAAGTTGATACATAATAAATACCTATCGCGAGCAAGTGGGTGATCACACCGTAAAATAATGTCTTTATTGTAACACAGCCCAAAAGCTAGACGACAGACATACCCGCAATTTTATGCCAATAGCCGTTACATTCTTCTTGGCCATCAAGCGGATAATTTTTTGCTTGTTCAAGCTGTGCTCTAAAAGCCGTTATTTTTTGTAGTGCTTGCTCACTATCAGGGCTAATTCTGGCAATATCAACACCCATTTGCTGCATAGCTGGAATTTCATTAATAAGATTATATTGATAACCCGACATGGTTTGAATGCCATTAAGTACAAAAACTCGTTCACCTTCACGGCTATTCATACGGCGCCCTTGCGGGTAATTAATACAACAATATTGGCAATCATCTTTAGGCCTATTTTCTGAACGCGCGGTAAAACAGCGAGCAGAATAAGCAAGTGGCATATAACCCCATGAAAAAACTTCAACTTCAAATTTATCTCGAATATTGTCTTGCTCTGCTTCAATAAGCAGTTGCTTTAACCAATCACCCGAAAGTTCAACTGGCATTACCCAGCGCATCATACCTTGTTTAAGTAATACTTTTAATGTCGCAAGGTTATAGCAATTAATAGCAGGCCCTACAACAAAAGGGAGTTTCTGCTCAGCCATCATTTGCACTGCACTTAAATCATTTGCTTCAACCAGTAGTTCGCCGTTTTCACATAAGCGTTTCATCACTTGTAATTCAGCAGGTGACTCAAGTAAGGTCATGGTAGAGATAACAATTTGCTTATTCGTTTCACTCGCTAAGCTTTTAGCTAAAGCTAACCAATCTTTCGCTTTTAATTCTCGTCGTTTAGAGCAAACAGTTTCGCCTAAATAAATAATGTCTGCATCACTATGTTTAGCTTGTTGATAAAACTCTTCTACCTGATTTTTTGGCCAAAAAAACAAACTAGGGCCAAGTGAAAATTTCATAATATTTCCTATGGTATAACGGTTATTGCCATTTACGGTGATATGCACCCAGTGTGGTTTGCGTGCCTTCTGATAAATTGGCTAAAGTAGTCATCCATGCACTTTCAACTTGAAAATCATCAGGCGATTGTAAAAAGCGATCAAGCGCCATACGCCAAGTACGCGCAACTTGTTCAACATAAGCAGGGCTACGCTGCCGCCCTTCTATTTTTACTGAAGCAATGCCCATTTTAAAAAGCTCGGGGATCAGCGCTAAGGTATTTAAACTAGTCGGTTCTTCTAAAGCATGGTAAATATTATTATCAACTTCAAAACGCCCTTTACATAAGGTTGGGTAACCCGCATTTTCACCTTGTTGATAGCGATCTATTAGCACATTATTTAAACGCGACTCTAAACCTTTATCAGTTTCTTGCCAGCGTACATATTTAGCAGGTGAACAAGCACCAACAGTATTAGGTGACTCACCTGTCATATATGATGACAAATAACAACGCCCTTCAGACATTATACATAAACTACCAAAGGCAAATACTTCTAGCGGCACGGGGCTATTTTGTGCCAATTGCCTTACTTGTTGAATTGATAACACCCGAGGTAAAACAACACGAGCAACCTCAAAATTTTGTTGGTAGAATTTTATCGCCGCTAAATTAGTGGTTGAAGCTTGTACTGAAACATGGCGTTCTACATGAGGATATTTATTAGCGGCATAATCAAGCACACCAATATCAGCAATAATGAGGGCATCACAACCAATCGCTACGGCATCATCTACCGCTTTTTGCCAGCGTTGTTGCGCCCCAGGATGAGCAAAGGTATTAATAGCAACATGCAGCTTTTTACCATGCTGATGCACATAATCTGCTGCTTTGAACAATTTTTTATCATTAAAATTTAACCCCGCAAAGTGACGAGCATTAGTATCGTTTTTCATGCCAATATAGACTGCATCGGCACCATTATCTATGGCCGTTTTTAATGCAGGAAAATTACCCGCAGGACAAAGAAGTTCCATAAAAAAATTGCTTATTTAAGAAAGAAAAGCGCATTCTAAAGGCTTTTAATTAAAACTTTTTTGACCCATATTAATAAACTTTGATCTATCGCAGAAAAAAAACTCAAAAATTTGTTAGCCTCTGCATACTAATAGCTATCAGCATAGGATTTATTGTAGTGTCTAATTCTTTTTCATTGTCATTGCAACGGTTACCACTTACTCTCCCCGTTACAATTCGCAGTCAAATAATAAATACTATACCCAATATTTTGCGACCAACACTTGCTTTAATTCCAACAAAATTACAGAAAAAACTTATCTTACCCGCTTTGCATTCAGTATTTAATGAAGCCATTAATGAAGGTGATTTTGATTTTTTAGAAGGTAAGTGGTTGAAAATATCGATCACTGATCTCAACCTAAATTGGCTGATCAGTTTTACTGACAATCAATTAATTATGGCTGATAACAATAACACAATTAAAGAAGATGTTAGTTTCAGCGCTAGCGGAGATGATTTACTGCTCATTGCGGGGCGCAAGCAAGACCCAGACACTTTATTTTTTCAACGTCGCCTAAAAATTGAAGGTGATACCGAACTCGGCTTAGAAGTTAAAAATTTAATTGATGCGTTAGAGTTAGATCAACTCCCTAAGTCTATTCATAAGTTTGTTGAGTATAGTGCTAGCCTATTACAGCAAACCCGAGATGAACTAAATCAATAATTACGGCCGTTAAACCCCGTAAAAATAATTCACTAAAGCAGGTTTATCTACCTGCTTTAGCGATAAAAATTCTTTTTATACTTGCGATTGCTGATTAACCTTTTGTGCTAATTGCGCTATCACTGCATCTAAGCCAACTTCTCTAATTTGACCTGTTATTTCAGATTGTTTAGAACTTAATAAACTTATTCCTTCAACAACCATATCAAAAGCCTTCCATTGTCCTGTTTTTTTATTTTTTCTAAACTTAAAGTCAATATTAATTGGCGGCGCACCCTGCTCAATAATTTCAGTATGAATTGAAACGATACGCTTATTTCCTACCGCTTTTTCAGGTTCAAAAATGACTTGTTGATTTTTATACTTTGTTAACGCTTGCGCATAAGTCATTGACAAGTAATCACGCATAACTTTAACAAATTCATTACGTTGTGCTTTGGTAGCACTTTTAACATACTTACCTAAAATTTTATAGGCACTATAGCGGTAATCAATATAGGGCATTAATTCTTCTTCAATAATTTTACGCATTACCTCAGGCTTTTTACGTTCGTCCTCGGGTAACGCCGCAATACGTTCAAATAATTGATTACCTACAGTTGATAACAGCTTATAAGGTGATTGCTCAACGGCATTAGCAGAAAAAGACACACTCGAGACAATAATTAAAACAACACTAATAAAGCTTATTGCTTTATTTACCAATACAGAATGCAGAGTCATAAGATTAAGTTCCTTAGTGATGAAGTAATGTGTCTCCTAAAAAAGACCGCACCACCTGAATAAAAATTTACAAACAATTTAATAATCGTTATTATCCAGATATAAACCGAACAAAACATGATTAAATGTTTATATTTTTTGTCATTTTGTGCGAAATTGATATAAATCAACCTTAAAAAGTGAAAACATGAATATTGAGGCTAATATGGATGCTCTCGCAGATATTTTAAAAACCTTACGACTCAGTGCCAGCACCTATTTTTGTCATGACTTGCCTTCACCTTGGGGAATGCAAATAGACAAAAGTGCTGCGGGGCTCTTTCATGTTGTGATTTCAGGGAGTTGTTGGTTAACGCTGAGCAAAAACAATAAAAAAATTAGGCTAGACAGTGGCGATATTGTTGCTTTTCCTACCGGTGGTAGTCACGCTATTAGTGATATGCCTGAAACACAAAAGCTGCCAGGTGAGCTCGTCGTTAATCAACTCAAAAACCAACAAAACCCTTTTCCATGCTGCGAAGAACGGCCTGATAATATTACGGCACTCATGTGTGGTTCTTTCAGTTATGACTCTTCACTCGATCATCCTTTTTTACGCGATTTACCTTGTTTTATTCATATTAAAGCAGCAGAAACGCCCGAATTAGAATGGCTGCGCTCATTAATGAAAGTGCTCGCTTGTGAGTCTCGCCACCCCAGCCCAGGCTCATCAGTTATTATTGATCGTTTAACAGAGGTACTTTTTATTCAATTATTGCGTAATTATATGAAAGAGAACCCTGAAAGCATGTGCTACCTATCAGCCTTAGCCGATACACAAATAGGGCAAGCACTTAATTTGATCCATGGCGAAAAACATGCCTATTTAACAGTAGAAAAGCTTGCCAGTAATGTTGCAATGTCGCGCACAGCTTTTACCGAAAAGTTTACAAAATTAATCGGTATTCCCCCTAAAACTTATTTACTGAACTGGCGTATGCAAAAAGCAAAAAACTTATTGACAACAACAACGATGCCTATGATAGATATTGCTGAAAATTCAGGCTACTCATCTGAAGCTGCATTTAGTAAAGCCTTTAAACAGTTTTTCCAGCAAACACCAGGAAAGTATCGCCGTCAAGCAAAAGCTAACGATTTAGCTGTTGCTGCAACAACAACTTAATTTCAGCTAATTCAGCCTCAAGCTTTTCAATTTGAGCTCGACTGGCGGGCTCACCGCCGTCAGCCGTTTCACCATGTTGTTCTGCTCGATAACGCTCATGCTCTTGACTCATCACTTCAAGTACAGTACCGACCATCATATTTAAGAAAACAAATGCGGTTAAGAAAATAAAACTTAAATAGTAAATCCAACTGGTGGGATGTATTGCCATTGTTTCATACATTACATCTGTCCAATCTTCAAAGGTAGCAACACGAAAAAGCGTCAACATAGAAATAGAGACATCGCCCCAAAGCTCTTCATTAATTGTATGAAAAAACATACTACCAATAGCAGCGTAAATGTAGAAAATAACAAACATTAACAAAGCAATATAACCCATACGAGGAATTGCTTTGAGCAAAGCATTAATTAAAATACGTAATTCAGGTACCATAGAAACTAAACGCAATACCCTAAAAATACGCAATAAACGCGCAAGTAAAACACCTGAACCACCGTCAGGGATCAAGCTGCCAATAACAATAACGGTATCAAAAATATTCCAACCATCATGAAAAAACTTTTTCTTTTTAGGAAAAGCAAGAAAACGGATCACCAGCTCAATCACAAAGAAAATGGTTACTGCTCGATCAAAGAAAGAGAGCAGCGCCATTGCTTTTTCAGAGAGACTATAGGTTTTTGCCCCAATTAAAAGTGCCGATAGTAAAATAACGGCAATCACCATACCTTGGAATAAATTACTGCGATCTATTTTTTTTAACTGTCTTTGTGCTTTAAAAACGAAAGAAGCCATTTAGCAAACACCATCACCAACAAAAGGATTCGATAAACGTTCAGCACCAAAAGTACTCATAGGTCCGTGCCCTGGAATAAATTTAACGTCATTACCCAGTGGAAATAAATTTTCTCGAATTGATTTAATTAAAGTGGCGTGATCGCCACGAGGAAAGTCTGTTCTACCAATAGAGCCTTTAAATAGCACATCACCTAC
>WFQC01000104.1 GCA_015487235.1 Alteromonadaceae bacterium | reverse complement strand
ATGTTGATCTTTATACCCATGTTACCTCAAGATACAGGATTCAGCTGGAATTAGAAACGCTTTTAGGCAAGGCATTGATTGAAGAGAATGGTTGTTCCCTTGTCGAAATCAATAACGTAGCATAAAGCGTTTATAAACCAGCTCTACGGGGATAGCTGAGCAAATCATGCTCTTCGTTGCATCTATTTTTAAGGGAACATCATTAATAAAAAGATGCGCCTTGACCATGAATCGCTCAGGCATCCTGAAACTCGCATCTTGAAGTATCATGGGTATATACTCAATTTTCTTTACAAACTTTAGGGAAAAAAGCATGCAAAAATATGCACCATCGTTAGTCATGGTTGCACTTTCGCTAGCACTCACTGGCTGTTTAAAAACAGAAGCACAAAGCGAAAAAGTAACCATTAAAAAAAATCCATACCCTAGTACATATCAAACTGTGCAATCGCAAACTACTTTAATAAAAAATGCGACGGTATTAACTGGTACAGGTGAGCGTTTAAACAATGCTGATGTACTTTTTATTGACGGTAAAATAAAACAAGTAGGACAAAACTTAACTGTTGATAATGCCGCGGTTATCGATGGTAAAGGAAAATGGGTAACACCGGGCATTATTGATGTGCATTCTCATTTAGGCGTTTATCCTAGCCCGTCGGTCGAATCGCATTCAGACGGTAATGAAGCAACAGCACCGAATACATCACGTGTTTGGGCTGAACATAGTTTATGGCCTCAAGATCCAGGCTTTGAAACTGCACGAGCAGGCGGTATAACCACTTTACAAATATTACCCGGTTCCGCTAATTTATTTGGTGGTAGAGGCGTTACACTGAAAAATGTGTCAAGCACTACCATGCAAGGTATGAAATATCCTGATGCACCTTATGGTTTAAAAATGGCTTGTGGTGAAAATCCTAAACGTGTTTATGGCTCAAAAGATGTTGCGCCAGCAACGCGTATGGGCAATATGGCGGGTTATCGTGAAGCATGGGCGAAAGCGGTTGAATACAAGCGCGCTTGGGATAAATATGAAGCAGATTATGCCGCAGGTAAAAATGTTGAAGCTCCTGAACGAGACCTAACCAATGATACCTTAAAAGGTGTACTTGAAGGTGAAATTCTTATTCATAACCACTGCTATAAAGCAGAAGAAATGGCGATGATGATTGATCTTTCTAAAGAGTTTAATTATCACGCAGGTACTTTTCATCATGCTATCGAAGCTTATAAAATTGCCGATTTACTGGCTGAAAATGGTAATTGCGCCGCTATGTGGCCAGATTGGTGGGGCTTTAAAATGGAAGCCTACGACATGGTACAAGAAAACGCTGCTATTGTAGATGCGGCTAAAAATTCTTGCGCTATTATTCACTCTGATTCAAGTAAAACTATTCAACGCTTAAATCAAGAAGCGGCTAAAGTCTTATATCGAGCACAAGAAAGTGGTTTTGATTTAAAAGAAGAAGATGCTATTCGTTGGATCACTGCCAATGCGGCTAAATCTTTAGGATTAAGTGACAAAACAGGCAGTTTAACCACTGGGAAAAGTGCAGATGTCGTGATATGGAACCGTAATCCTTTTAGTGTTTATGCCCACGCAGAGCAAGTCTTTATTGACGGTGTTAAGGTGTATGATCGCTTTGATGAAAAATATCAGGCAAAAAGTGATTTTCTTTTAGGCCAAGCAAATAGTGGCAAGGAATAGGGTAATAACATGAAATATATAAAATATTCTTTAGTGGCTGTAGCATTAGCTTCGGTATCAACTTGGCTTGAAGCAAAAACTTTAGCGATAACCAATGCAACCGTTTATACCGCAACAGAGCAAGGTGTGCTTGAAAATGCCACGGTTATGATTGACGATGGTACGATTAGCGCCATTAATCCTGAAACAGTAAATGCGGATGAAATTTTTGACGCTCAGGGCAAAATATTAACACCTGGTTTTATTGGTGCGATGAACCAGCTTGGTTTGGTTGAAGTAAATGCGGTAGCGGCAACTCGAGATGCCGCAGATAAAAAAGCTAAAATAACTTTTGATGCAAGCCTTGCTTTTAATCCGCTTTCGAGTGTGATCGCCTATAGCCGAAAAGGGGGTATAACACGAGATATTGTTATGCCGCGCGGTGGAGAGTCTATCTTTAAAGGTCAAAGTTTTGTTGTTGACTTGTCAGGGACTTTTGATAGCGTTTTAGAAGCGAATAACGCTGTTTTTGCTGTGATTGGAGCAAAACATAAAGGTTCAAGAGCATTAAGCATTCAAACCTTGTTTAATCGTTTTGAAGATGTAGAGAAGAAGATCGCTAAAGCGAAAAAAGCAAAAGCTAAAAAAGCGGATAAAAAGCCACCTGCCGAGTTAAAGCGTGATGAAAAAGTATTACAAGCCTTACTTAAAGGTGAAAAACCTTTGGTTGTTGCAGCCGACAGAGCAACAGACTTACTGGCTTTAATTAAATTGAAAGAACGTTTTAATTTAAAACTCATTATCGCTGGTGCAGCCGATGCAGAATTAGTAGCAAAAGCAATAGCCGCAGCCGATATTCCCCTGTTAATTGATGCCATGCGAGACTTACCCGGAAGTTTTGATTCATTACATGTATCATTGAACACTGCAGCTAATTTAATCAATGCGGGTATTAAGGTTGGCTTTATTCAGCGCGATACCCATAACCTTTATCAATTACGGTTTGATGCGGGTAATGCTGTTGCTAATGGCGTTGCTAAAGATAAAGCGCTTGCCGCTGTTACGGCTAATATTGCTGATATGTTCAACTTAAATGCAGGACGAATTGCAACAGGTCAAGCTGCTGATTTAGTTTTGTGGAGTGCAGACCCTTTTGAAATTAGCACTAAAGTTGAAAAACTCTGGATTAAGGGTAAAGCTTATTCAACGCGTAGTCGTCAAGATGCTTTACGTGAACGTTACATGGATAAAAGCACATTACCAGCAGGTTATATAAAATAAGTTTAAGTCTTCAGAAGAAACTTTATAACGCTTTACTCGTCAAGTAACTCACCGAGTATTAACTTTTGTTGATACTCGGTTTTTTATGAAAACTTTTACGCTTTATTACAAGGTAAAGCTCGCCTATACTCGCCACAATCGTCTTATAGAGTAAAAGCTGTGACTAAAGTCTTACTAAAAAATAACCATGCTACTATTAGCCAAAAATATGTAGATAAAGTAGCGGTACTAGCCGTTGAACACTCTAAGTGTAAAGCGCAACTGAGTTTATACGGTGGGCAAGTATTATCATGGCAACCTTCAAATCAACAAGAAATATTTTGGTTGAGTAAAGCCGCAAACTTTCAAGGTAATAAAGCAATACGTGGTGGTATTCCTCTTTGTTGGCCCTGGTTTGGTAGCTTGCTTGTTAAGGACAACAATGTAGGTAATCATGGTTTTGCTCGACAAAGTTTATGGCAGTTAGAGCAACTTGAGGCAAATAAGGACGGTGTATTGATTACGTTAGTTTTGGCAGGGAATAATTGTCATCCTCAGTGGCGCCATGCTTTTCACTTAAGACAAACCTTGTACTTTTCTCATTATTTTTCACAGCAGTTAATCGTTAATAATTTATCGACACAAGCGATCAATTTTACGGGGGCTTTTCATAATTATTTTCATGTAAGCGATCCTAATAATATTACAATTGATAACTTACACTTAGCTGACTTTGAAGATAAACTAAATCAAGAATTTCATGCTAAAAAGCCTTCTGAAATCATTAATTTTTCAGGGCCAATAGATCGCATTTATCACAGTCATAAAGCGATGAAAATTATTGATAAAGACTGGCAGCGTAGTATTATTATTGAAACTCAAAATATGCATCAATGGGTATTGTGGAATCCAGGTCAGCAGGGAGCGCCAGAGCTGTCAGATATTCATGTAAGGGGAGAAAAAGAATTTATTTGCTTAGAAGCAGCTAATACTAAAGCTCAAATAGTCAAAGCTGAAGGCTCAATGAGCATGCAACAGAAAATCACTATTGAATAAAGGTTAGGGCGTTGACCTTTCGAGTTTAAACTTTGTTCAATCTAAAAGCGCTCTGATCGCGGCGATTTTTTGTATTTATTAAGGGGTATTCCCTTATAAAAAAGGAGCAACACTCTCGTCAAAAACTTGAAATTTACAATATTCTAATATAGTGTTCTAGTAGTGCCTTTGGTTAAAATAAAGCAAGTTAGAAGGCGTTATTTAGGCGTATGTGGAGAGGCTAGTGGATCAAAATAACAGTCTTCAAATTAGTGCTGAACAGTATAAAAACATTGCTAATATTCAGCAGCAAATTTTAGCTAAATTAGCCGCTGATGAAGCTATTTTAGCTATTCTGAATGCGCTTTGTTCTTTAGCGGAAAAGTTATTGCCTAATTCTGTTGCCTCAATCATGCTGTTAGATAAGAAAACTGGGCTCATGAACGTCTTATGTGCGCCTTCTATTCCGCCTGAAGGTCACCAAGCACTTGCTAATTTAAAGCCTGGCCCTCATGGCGGTTCATGTGGTAATGCCGTATTTCATAACGAAGCGCAATTTGTCGACAATACCTTTAAAGATGAGCGCTGGCAGAATCTTCGCCACATTGCTTATGATTTTAATTTATGTGCTTGTTGGTCAATGCCCATTAGAGACAAAAAAGGCCATGCTATTGGATCATTTGCGCTATCTTCTTTTGAGCATCGTGCTCCAGCCCCTTTTCACTGTCATCTATTAGCAACCTGTGCTGCCATTGTTAGCATTGTGCTGAAAAAACAGCGTCGAGAAAAACGTTTACAGTTACTTTCTACCGCTTTACTACATGCGCAAGAAGGGGTTGTGGTTACCGACAAAGATTTGCATATATTAGAGGTTAACCCAGCCTTTGAAAAAATTTATGGCTATCAAGCGCAGGAAGTTATAGGTAAAACGCCAAAAATATTAAAATCGGGTTTACAAGACCAAGCTTTTTATCGAGCAATGTGGCAGCAGCTTAATCAACAAGATGCATGGCATGGCGAGATCATCAATAAGCATAAAAATGGCAGTTATGTTACTCAATGGATGAGTATTTCTGTTATTCGTGATGAACAGGGCGAAATTCAAAACTACCTTTCAGTTTTCAGTAATTTAACTGAATTGAAACTGGCGCAGAAAAAAATTGTTGATATGGCGTTTAGCGATGAAATCACCGGCCTATACAACAAAACTTATTTAGAGCAACAATTAGAAAATAGTGATTTAGATTACAGCCTAATTTTATTAAATATTAACAATTTTAGTTATATCAATACCACTTATGGTTTTGATTTTGGGGATAAAATATTAGTTAATATCGCTGAACAGCTAAAAAATAATTTCTCTTGTCATAGTTTATAT
>WFQC01000103.1 GCA_015487235.1 Alteromonadaceae bacterium | reverse complement strand
TCGATTTGTGAGAAATCTTTTACATCACCACCAAATTTCTTCGTTAATACCGCTGAAATCGCTGCTGTTAATGTTGTTTTACCGTGGTCAACGTGGCCAATTGTACCAACGTTAACATGTGGTTTCGTGCGTTCAAATTTTTCTTTAGCCACGTTTTATACCTCTAAATATTTAGGTTTAATTAAATTTTTGCTAAAGATAACAGGATAGAAAAGCTTTGGGAAGTGGTGCTGATAGGCAGATTTGAACTGCCGACCTCACCCTTACCAAGGGTGCGCTCTACCAACTGAGCTATATCAGCACTGCAACACAAAGTTGGAGCGGGTGGCGGGAATCGAACCCGCTTCATCAGCTTGGAAGGCTGAGGTAATAGCCAGTATACGACACCCGCTTTCTATCAGACTATCTTTGCTTAAAATGGTGGAGGGAGGTGGATTCGAACCACCGAAGGCGGAGCCGTCAGATTTACAGTCTGATCCCTTTGGCCACTCGGGAACCCCTCCAAAATTCTTTCAATTTTAGTATTAATGGTGCCGACTGCCGGAGTCGAACTGGCGACCTACTGATTACAAGTCAGTTGCTCTACCAACTGAGCTAAGTCGGCACTACATTAAGTGGAGCGAATTCTAGAGTAATGTTTTGTCCCTTGCAATAGTTAAATTAAAAAAAAACTCTCTTTTTAATTGTTTGCTGGTTTTTTATTCATAAAGAGAGCTATTAAGACAAATATTGTTGTAACCCTTTAAAGACCAGTTTGTTATCAACAATAGTCGGCACAGATAAATAGTTAGCAACTTTTAGGGCATTTCCTCCAGTTAAAATAACCTTATCTAAGTTAGACATCAGATTAGTAGTTTGTGCTATGGCAATATGAATTGCACCAACTGTTGCAGCTAAAGCACCCGCTTTAACATTTTCAGCCGTATTATTAGCAAAGTTTAAACTCGAAATAGTGATATCAGTATGGCCAATATTCGCGGTATTATGCACAAGGGTTTCTTGCATTAAATCTAGCCCCGCAATAATCCACCCCCCTAAATGTTGACCTGAGCTAGCAAGCAAATCAATGGTTGTTGCAGTGCCAAGATCAATAATAAGGCAAGATTGCTCCCGATAATGATAATGAGCAGCAACTAAGGCTAGCCAACGATCTACTCCTAATTTTTTATACTCAGGGTAGGCATTTAGTAACCCATTTCGGCCTTGCTCTGCGTAAACTTGTTTAACATTAATCCCACGTTGTTGTGCATAATTGCTTAACTGTTGAGCAATAACTTGATTGGATACACTGGCAATAATTAACTGCTCAATAGCTGCACTTTTATATTCATCAAACATATCTTGCCAATGTTGGTGCTCAAGAGACTTTATTGAAAATAGTTTTCCTTCTTCCTCAAGTAGATATTTAATATAACTATTACCAATATCAACCAGTAGATTCATGATAACCTCTCAAGCTCACTTCACCGCCATACAGTACTTGTTCTTTACCATCTACGCATAAAATTAAAGCGCCTTGCTCATTAACACCTTGGTATGTTCCTATTATCTCTTTATGACCCGTAACCAATTTAACTTGTTGATTTAAAAAATAATCAAGTTGATGCCATTCCGCCAACATTGCCGAAAAACCAAACTCTTGATGTTGTTTTAAACGCTTCATGATCATCGCAATTAGGTAAGCTGAAAGTAAATTCCTGTCTAATTCTTTAGTGCTATGGTGACTTAAATCAGTCCAAGGCTGATCTATTTCTTTAGCACTGGTAGCAGGCATATTAATATTCAAACCAACACCAATAACACAATGACTGATCCCTTGCGCTTGGCCTTCTAGTTCAATTAACACCCCTGCAAGCTTTTTTCCTTGCATATATATGTCATTTGGCCACTTCAACTGAACTTGTTCTTGAGAGAAATGCTTAATGGTATCACTAATAGCAAGTGCTATTGTTAAACTTAATCCCATTGCATCAGACATGCCCTGCTCTAATGGCCAATATAAAGATAAATACAGATGCGAAGCAAAAGGCGACTGCCATGTTCTACCTCTTCTTCCTCGTCCTTGCTGTTGGTATTCAGCAATACAAACTTGACCCGTTTCAATTTGATTTGGAATTTTACGTAATAAATAACTATTAGTTGAATCAATTATATTATGCACTTCAATTAAATTATTTTCACCGAGTGTCTTAAGGTGCGCTATGATTTTCTGTTCATCGAGTAATGAAATAGGTTGAGCAAGTTTGTAACCTTTACCCGTAACACTATATATATCAAGACCTATTTCGGTTAATGCTTTGATATGATTAGATATAGCTGCGCGGCTTACACCAAGCTTCTGCCCTAAATACTGCCCTGAAATAAAATCACCTTGTGCCAATAAACGAATTAGCTGCTCTCGAATAATTTTAGCCATGTTGAAATTCTTCCATGCTTTTTTCTCCTGTCGAGCTAATCAACCTAACTTCAGGTTCTATCTTTATATTAAACTTTTTATAAACCTTATCTTGTACATATCGAGCCAAATTAAATAACTCAGCTCCTGTGCCATTTCCATAATTCACAAGTACCAAGGCTTGGTTAACATGAATACCGACGTTACCTCGCCTTTTACCTTTTAAACCTGCTTGTTCAATTAACCAAGCAGCGGCAACTTTAATATCACCATTTTTTTGATGATAATGCGGCACATTGGCATATTTTTTTGTGAGCTCTGTATATCTTGATAAACTCAATATTGGGTTTTTGAAGAAGCTTCCTGCATTAGGTAATTCCTTCGGATCAGGTAACTTACTTTGCCTTAGTCGTATCACCTCTGCCATAATTGCCTTTGCATTAATACTTTCTTTAGGTAGTTGATTTAACCCTGCATAAGACAAATTAGGTTGCCAATTTTTAGCAATTAATAATGAAACAGCAGTGATCACCCCTTTATGTTTTAAAGCTTGCTTAAAAACACTATTTCGATAAGCAAATAAACAATCTTTGCGCGTGAGTTTTTTTTCACATTTATCAGCAAAGTCGAACCAAGTTACTGATTCACAAAAATCAGCAAATTCAACGCCATAAGCACCAATATTCTGCACCGGAGCAGCACCGACACTTCCCGGAATAAGCGCTAAATTTTCTAACCCATTGATTTGGTTTTCTATACAAAATTCAACCAGTTGATGCCAATTTTCACCTGCTGCAACCGTTAAACGGTAAAAATCATCAATCTCCTCTACTTTAATCCCTTTTAGCGCCATATGTATAATAGTTGGCGCCATTTCCTCAACAAATAACGTATTAGAGCCTTCACCTAAAATATAAAAGTTTGTAGGGTGCAGTGTAGATGTAGATAAGTTATAAAGATCTTCCTTACTATTAATCTCCATTATTTGCGGAGTATATGCCTTAATAGCAAAAGAATTCATTTGTGCAAGAGAAAGCAAGGATCTGTTCATAAAAGATAGATGAGTTTGTTTTTATTAATTATCCGCTATATTAGCTATATACCGCAAACAATTGTTATCTCTTTTTTACAAAGCATAGGAAAATAACTAATTTTAAACAGCAAAAAGCCCGTAACATTACTGCTACGGGCTTTTTTAATATTAGGTGCTTGGCGATGTCCTACTCTCACATGGGAACTCCCACACTACCATCGGCGCAACTGCGTTTCACTTCTGAGTTCGGCATGGATTCAGGTGGTACCACAGTGCTATTGTCGCCAAGCAAAAACT
>WFQC01000102.1 GCA_015487235.1 Alteromonadaceae bacterium | reverse complement strand
TACCCATGATACTTCAAGATGCGAGTTTCAGGATGCCTGAGCGATTCATGGTCAAGGCGCATCTTTTTATTAATGGTGTTCCCTTAAAAATAGATGCAACGAAGAGCATGATTTGCTCAGGTATCCCCGTAGGGCTGGTTTATAAACGCTTTATGCTACGTTATTGATTTCGATAAGGGAACAACCATTCTCTTCAATCAATGCATTGCCTAAAAGCGTTTCTAATTCCAGCTGACTCCTGTATCTTGAGGTAACATGGGTATAAATTATAGTAAAGTTGCTTACATGTTAATAGCTAAGCGTAAAATGTTCAATCAACCCGCTTAAAAACTTTGTTAATGCTTAAATTGCCTTTCGCTTATATAAGCGGGCACTTCGGTTGACTTAATCAATATTCGTCTGATCAGGTCAAGACTAGCAGATGAAACAAAATGTTGAAAATATTGGCGACTATTAGGTA
Source organism: Alteromonadaceae bacterium (assembly GCA_015487235.1). Taxonomy (GTDB): domain Bacteria; phylum Pseudomonadota; class Gammaproteobacteria; order Enterobacterales; family Alteromonadaceae. The sequence goes on along the minus strand of WFQC01000102.1, from coordinate 3,204 downwards.
TATATAAACACACTGTGTTGATGTTGTCTAAACTACCCCATGCAATCCAAACCATACCAACAGGTTTTTCTGTACTGCCACCTGTTGGCCCCGCAACACCAGATACCGCAATGCCATAATCAGCTTGGCTTATGGTTAATGCACCTTTTACCATAGCGATAACGGTTTCTTTGCTAACGGCGCCATATTGTTGTAAAGTTTTTTCGTCTACTTGCAATAGCTTAGTTTTCATTGTATTTGAATAGGTAACAAAACCCGCCTCAAAAACTTGTGATGCGCCACTAACTTGTGTTATTTGACTAGCAATTAAACCACCAGTACAAGACTCTGCAATGGTAAGCTTTTTATGTTGTTGGCTGAGCAATTTGACCACTACTTGATTTAATTTAGCCTTTTCTTCACCTATTATATGATCGCCTAGTAGCTGTTGTAATTTTTTATACCATAGCGCTACTTGTTTTTCGGCTTGACTCGAACGCGAAGTTAGCTTTACTTCTATCAGGGGTATTGCGGCGCGAAAGCCGAGCTCAATTTCAGTTGGCCATGTAGGAAGCTGTTTATTGATCAACCTTTGAATAGTTGATTCACCTAAACCAAAAACTTGCATTTTTTTGACTTTGGTCTGCTGATTATCGGGAATGCTTTTAGTCAATAATGGTATTATTTCATCAGCCATCATTTTTTTTAGTTCGCTTGGTACTCCCGGAGTGCAATAAATATCACAATGATTTATCTGTAAGTAAAAACCCACAGCACTGCCCAGTGTATTGGCAATAAGTTGGCAACCTTCTGGTAAATCGGCTTGTTTTTTATTTTCGTCACTTAACGTATAGTTGCGCTGTTTACACCAATTATGCAAATGCTCCATTGCTTTGGGATGGCGCTTTAAGGCTTTATTGGCGGCAATAGCTAGCGCTTGTGCTGTCATATCATCAACGGTTGGCCCTAGTCCGCCATTTATGATCAAAATATCACATTGTTGGCTGATTGCTTTTATTTCATTTACTAAGTTTGTTAGGTTGTCGGCAATAGTAACGCGGCGTTGTACTTCTATGCCTACCTCTTGTAGTTGTTGTGCGATCATCGCTGAATTGCTATCGATTACATCACCAGACATGAGTTCATTACCGGTAAGTAAAAGTTGTACCTGAGGAATAGTCATTGTTATGCTTGTCTGTAAAATTTTTATTTATTTTATCTGATTATGAATTACTTTGCGCTTATGAGCGAGTACTATGAAGCAGAATAAGTACAGTAACAAGCTAAGTAGCGTAAATGGAATATAAACGAACACAATTATTTGGGCATTGGTTTAGACAAACACTAGAACAAAAAAATATTCAACACAGTGAGTATTGTCACTTTAAAGATGACGGTAGCTTTGAATTTATTTTTATTGAAAGTGAGCAAGGTAAGGTTATATCGCAAGTAACAGAATATGGTAGTTGGGGGCTAGTGGGTGATATTCACTTTACAATGACTGAAGCTGAGTTAATTGACGATAAATTTATCGAGAGTGACTTAACCGATGAAAATAATTACCATGCTTACCGAGTTATACAGTTAAATAGCCAACTATTTGAATACCAACACATTGTAACTAAAGAAAGCTATTTATTAAAACGTACAATGTCGACTACCGCGGTTTGTTAATTCGCGGCTAGTTTGTTTAAGTTGGGCATTAAGCTTTTATCAAGTTGGTAGGCGCGTTTCTTACCTGTTAATGGGCAGGTAAAAGCAAGTGATACAGCACAGAGTTGTAGATTTATATTATCAGGATATTGTTGCTTTTTGTCACCATGTAATCGGTCTCCTACAACAGGGTAACCAATAGCGGCAGCGTGTTTTCTGATCTGATGCTTTCGCCCAGAACCAATATTAACCTCAATTAATGACATATTTTGCTCATTGTGATATGCAAGACAGCGAAAGATCGAATTTGCACTTTTTCCCATAATGGGTAGGGTTATTTTGTCAGGTTGTGGGCGCTTAAAGTGATTGCCATGGCAGATAATATAATAATATTTTTCTAACTGATGATGTTCAAATAGCTGGCTTAACTGTTTGGCGGCTTTTTTGCTGTGAGCAATAAGCATAATACCAGAGGCCGCACGATCTAAACGATGTACAACAAAGGTAGGGCGAGCTGGCGTTAATTGGCTTTCAACCCAACGATATATCGTACAATGATCGCTCCATTTAGAGCCTTGGCTTAGCATACCGTAAGGCTTATACCATAAGCTGTAATCACCCTCATCTGCAATAAGTTGAGCAGCAGTTACCTGTTGGCTTAGTATTTTTTCATCGTAGTAAAAATGTAATATATCGTCAGCGAATAAGGTTTTTTTTAATCGACGAAAGCGTTTGGTATATTGACCTTTTTCAAGCCATAATGCACCTTTAGTTATAGCTCGCTTTAGTTCAGCGGTTGTTAAATTACAATGACTACTCAATAATTGAATAGCTGTTGTGGGGGTTGTCACTTTTAAGTGTAATTCAAATTTCAAGGCTAGGTTACTGTGCTTAGGCTAATGGCCGCTTATAATAACAAAATATTTTTATGATCAATATTCAACAATTTAAACAATTACAAAAAAATAGCCATCAATCATATCAACAGCAAAAAGCATTGATTAAAAAAATATTGGCAGGTAAAACGGTTTTTTGTGAGGTTTGTAAGCAGCCACTGCAATTACGTTTACCTGAGCAGTATGAGCAAAGTGGTATTTTTTGCCATAATGGTTGCACCGAAATTCAGCTTGAGCTTGAGGGCTGTTAATTTGGGTTAACCCCAAGCATAAATAAAGCAAATAATTAAGCGCACAATGCACAAACAAGTTATGTGCACTTTATCGTAAAAACTTATCCACTTGTGGCGAGTTCACTTGTTGTTTTTTATAAATCATAATAGGTTAATACTAACTCGAATAAATAACTGATCAACCTTGCTGGTTAAAATAATGCTTAGCGGCGTTATGAATTTTTCCTGCGCAAATTTTAGATCATTTACTTAATCGAATTGGTATAACTTATGTTGATCTTTATACCCATGTTACCTCAAGATACAGGATTCGGCTGGAATTAGAAACGCTTTTAGGCAAGGCATTGATTGAAGAGCATGAATCGCTCAGGCATCCTGAAACTCGCATCTTGAAGTATCATGGGTATATACTCAATTTTCTTTACAAACTTTAGGGAAAAAAG
>WFQC01000101.1 GCA_015487235.1 Alteromonadaceae bacterium | reverse complement strand
ACTCAACCAATGAGAACAACAAGCAAAAAACAACAACAAAACCGATAGCGTGCCCCCAAGCAGCACCTTGCCCTGTCTCAAAAACTAACGGTAAAAAGGCGGCAATAGTGGTTAATACCCCAAAAGTTGCTGGCATAGCAACACGTTTTACGCCACGAATAACATTATCGACACTGTGCCCTTTCGCTTCAATTTCTGCGTGCGCACTTTCGCCAATAACAATGGCGTCATCAACCACTATCCCTAGCACTAAAATAAAAGCAAATAAGCTGGTAATATTGATAGTGACATTAACAAATTCCATCGGCATAACTAACAAGGTGCCTAAAAAGCAAACAGGTAAGCCCATCATTACCCAAAAAGCTAAACGAACACGTAAAAATAGTGCCAACATAAGAAAAACTAAAATCCCCCCTGACAGCATATTGCTTAGCATCATATCTAAGCGACCCTCAAGGTAATAAGTCATATCAACCCAGATCTCTAGTTGCACACCATCAGGTAATTGCGCTGATTTTTTCTCAACATAGTTATTAATGATTTTAGCCACATCGGTAATGCTTTGATCTTTAGCTGCGCCAATAAAAAAAGTAACCGAGTTTTTGCCGTTAAATTTGGAATATTGCAAACCTTCAGTGAAACCATCAACAATATTGGTAATATCACCTAATAACACTTTAGTGCCATCTTCACGGGTGATCACGGGTATATTTTGAAATTCATAACCGCGATAAGCTTGGTTTTCAACACGTAAATTAATGTAGCCATTTTCGGTACGAATTTGTCCTGCTGACATATTGCGAGAATAGCTACGTACCGCATTGGCGACATCTTGAAAGCTCAAGCCATATTCTCTAAGTTTGTCTTTACTGACTTCTATAGAGATTTCATAACCTAAACCACTATAGAATTCAGCAATATTAATTTGCGGTAATTGCTGAATTTCATCATGTATTTTTCGACCAAGCTCTTTAAGCTCTCGGTAACTTAAATCACCATATAGGCTGATATACATTACCTCTTGACGGAATTTATCGCGCTCAATTTTAGGGCGTTCCATACCATCAGGAAAGCTAGCTATCGAGTCTATTTGTGACTTAACTTCTTCAAGCACTACTTGAGGATCATAATTTTCATCAATTTCAAGCCAGCCGTTAGAAAGATTACGCCCTGAGTAAGTAATTACTCGCTTCAACCCTTGTACTGTTTCTAACGCTTCTTCTATTTTAATGGTAATGCCTTCTTCTACGTCTTGCGGAGCCGCACCAGGATAAGGAATAGAAAAGCTGATCCAGTTACTTTCAAACTGGGGAAACATTTGTTTGTTAATTGTAAAAGCGGTAAATAACCCCCCTACAATAATAAAAAACATTAACAAGTTGGCGGCAACACTGTTACGTGCAAACCATGCAATAATGCCTTTATGCGTATCAATATTATCCATAACTATTATTCCTCAAGGCTAGCGACTTGCGTGGCGACTTTTTCGGGCGCTTGTTGTGTGGGTTCACTTTGAGTTTTATCGTTAGACATTAACGCGAGTTTCATGCCATCAACAGGGTAATCTAGTGAAGAAACAATTAATTGATCGCCTTGCTGTAAACCTCCTGCAACAACAACGTCTGCACCTTCTTCACGTACAATCTCAATATCAGCATAATGCAGTGTTGAATTTTCATCTAAAATAGCAACGCGATTTTCAGTGATTAAATAGCGCGGTATTTTAGTAGCTTGGGTTAATGACAAACCTAAAATTTCAGCATTAACATAAGAGCCAAAACGTAATGGTTGTTCATTACTTGATGATTTAAGGTGATAAGGGTCGCTAATTTGGGCAACTAAATAGCTCATGCGACTGGTATTATCAATAACGCCTTCATTGCGTATTATTTTTGCCTGCCACTGTGTTGCTTTACCTGCAAAAGTTCCTATAAGGTTAACTTGCGCCTGTTCGCCTTGATTGCGCAAATACTGTAGTTGATTGTCGGCAACAGGTAAGCGGATTTCAGCAACGGCTGTACCAAGTAATTTGCCTAGGGTAGCACCTGTTGAAACAAAAGAGCCTAACCCAATATTACGGCTATCAACCATGGCATCATAAGGTGCTCTAATTTCGGTACGCTCTAGATTTCGTTTTGCGCGTAAAACAGCCGCTTTAGCCGCTTTAACTTGTGCCATTTCTTGTGCTAGCTGTGGTTTGCGTAAACTTAGCTCACTTGGTGTCATATCTTTAATACGTTGCCACTCTCGCTCTGCAACTTTTGCCTGAGCCTTTTCTGTTTCTAATGAAGCTTGCGCTGAAGCTAAATTGGCTTGCGCTTCAATGAGTGCGGCTTCGTAATCACTTGGATCAATACGCGCAAGAAGCTGCCCTTTAGTAACAAAACTCCCTCGCACAAAAATATCTGCAAGCTCAACAATTTGTCCTGTAACTTGCGCAACCAGTTCTGTTTCATATTTAGGTTTTACTACGCCGTAAGATGATACGGTTAAAGTTAAAGGCGACAACGATACCTTTTCAACCGCGACAATAGGTGTGGTATCTACTTTTTCCTTTTCTTCAGGTGGTTTTTTCATACTAGCTAGGCCAATAAAACCGGCAATGCCTGTTACAAGTATGACGGTGGGAATTAAAATACGTTTTAGTTTAGCCACAATATATCCTCTTTTGATAGCTCAACAGCGCTAATAACACGTTGGTTAGCTATAGAATAACCAATGATTAGTTAATAACTTTTGCAAAGATGTAACTGACTATTACAAATAGCGCGCCAAGGTAAACCCAAACTAAAAAAGACAAACAACAAAAAGCAAAAACACAATAAATTCATCAAGTTGTAATTGAAAACAAAATAATTTCAAGTCTGGCAAAAATGTTACAAAATATAACTAGAAACCTTTATTGGTAAGTTTCACTAAAATATTATGATTTTAACCAAAAATTATTAAATGCCTAAGCTTGAAACGACAACGTAGTGGAAATGACAAACAAACGTTGTCCTTCGGGTTCACCGAAAAGCTCAAATACGCCTAAACTTAACAGATAAAACAGGTACCCTCTGAGTTAAGTTAGCCAAAAGTCTAATATCAGAATTTTGTCGACAGTTTAAACTTAAAAGACATT
>WFQC01000100.1 GCA_015487235.1 Alteromonadaceae bacterium | reverse complement strand
GAGTGTGTAGACAGTAGCATGATTATGCTTGCCAGCACCATTAATATTGGTGGAGAATATTTCATAATATAAAATCGTCCTTAAAATTTAATTTATTTTTTTTAAATAAAAAGAAAGCCCACTAAGGGGCTTTCTTTCAGTACATTTACCCATTCACGTTAATAGCGAATGGTCTCTATTTAAAATATCAATAGATAGTTAAAGGTACGGTTTTTTCATCACTCATATTGGTGATCGTGACACTTGTTGGAATGTCTTGGAAATGGGCAACAATTAATTCGTCGTTCCAAATATAGACTCTAACAGGTTTTTCACCATCTTGATTTACAATGCTTAAGCCTGCACCAATGTTGACAAGGCTTGCTGAAGCATCAGTGAAATCATACCCTGCAATGACTGCTAGTCCACCGTATGGTGTAAAGACAAAGCTTTGCATGACTTTAATGCTTGGCTTAATGACCAGCTTCAGTGCATTGGTAAAGTTACCAGCTTTTTTGATCATTACATCATAAGAACCTGCTGGCAGTGTTGCTGGCAATGTAAACTCAAGTGTTGTATTACTTATCGTTATTGGCTCAATTGTAATCATGTTGTTGTTTTTATCTTGGATAATAATTTTTGAGGTCCAAAGCTTATCAATAGTAACAACCTGATTTGTATCAGGGTCAACTACGTTAATAGTGCTTGTATTTTCAAAGTTATTACCCGTTGCTGTCATAAGTACTTCAGAACCTTCCTGTACACTAAGCTCATTTAAAGAGGTTAATGTTGGAATAATTGCTGTGCTAATACTGTTTTTAGCAGACATTAGTTGAGAGTTATCAGTGCTTTGACTAATGATAACTTCTAATGTAGCAGGATCAAGTAATTCGCCATTTTCACCTATAACAGTGTTGTTGTTACCATGACAACCCCAGCAGTTTTTGAAGTTACCAATGTGGCCAAAGTAAGGCTCTTCGGCTCCAGGTTGTGTTCCATCGCCGACTGCATCAAACTCAATGTTATGAAGCGAAGATCTATCGTGACAACGCTGACATATACGGATGGCATAACCATCTTGCTGAATTCCTTCTTGACCAAACTCTAATAGGTGACACCAAGCACATTTGTTTTCTGTAAAGAAACCTGTGTTATGGTGATTTTCTTTGTTGGTGAAGATATTAACCATGATGGTCGAACCGTCATTGAGCGTGATTGGCTCTGGCGTACCAAATTCATCATTTCCATCAATCGAGTTATGGCAGAAGTTACAGTTACCTGGCTCAGCGTTTGCGGTACTTACTGTCGTGTCGTCACCATTAGGTTTGTTGCTACGCCAAGGGGTGATGATGCTTGGTTGATAAGTAGGGATTTTAACTGGAACGGTTGCCATTGGATCTGAGCTCGTTGAATCTGGTTTTTTCCCTTCTAAGGCATCAACATCAATACCTCGAACGAGTCCACCATGACAGCGGAAGCAGAAACCGGTTTGAGCTAGTTCTGTTGCGTGATGAACCGTAGCGCGAGAATCACGTTCTCTTTTATGGCAGTTTAGACAGTTTCTGAAGTTTGGCAAGATAACCGCATCCAGTTCTGTTTCGCCTGTTTCAATATCGGTGAGGATTTTATGACAGTTGTAACAGGTATAGTTAGTATCGGCAACACCATCTCCATCTGCATCACGAAAAGGAGGGAAGTCAGGCATGCCATCAATAATGTTTTTTTCTGGGTAGCGCTGCTTATCCATAACCGTGTGGTGTCTATCAGGGTTATAACCAGGTTTTACTGGTGCATTATTTCTTGGTCTTTCACCAATGATGGCGTTTGGATCTTCTTCTTTGTAGGCATGGTGACATGTGACACAAAGGTTAACAGGAAAGTTTTCAAAGTTGGAATCTGGAATCCCTAGGTTTTGGTTGACTGGCGGAGGTTGTGGAGCGGCCCCTGCCATTGAGCTCATGCCTAATATGAAGGCAAAAGCGATTAAATGTTTTAGAATTTTCATTTTATTATCCCTTTTTAAAGCTAAGTTGTTTAAAGATTAAATTGTTAAGTGAGTTTTAACGTGAGTTAAAAATCGATTTAAGTTTTTGGATATTCGTTTTGTTT
>WFQC01000099.1 GCA_015487235.1 Alteromonadaceae bacterium | reverse complement strand
CTTTATTTACTAAAGCAAACTTAGGTTAATTATGGGTTAATTACTTTATTTTCTAACATTTTCTGGCATCATTAAACTACATCTATTGTTATTGTGTTATCACTCTTTTATGAAAATAACTAAGCATATTGTTTCGTCGTCTTTACTTGTCTTTATTTTGGCTGGTTGTGCGACACCACCACCGCAAAACCCTGAAAATATTTGTGAAATATTTCGAGAGCATCGAGATTGGTATTTTGCTGCAAAAGACGCCAGAGAACGTTGGGGCGTGCCTATTCATGTGCCCATGAGTATGATGTATCAAGAAAGCTCTTTTAATGCCGATGCTTTACCGCCAAGGGATTATTTACTCGGCTTTATTCCTTGGGGGCGTGTGAGTAGTGCTTATGGTTATTCTCAAGCTAAAACGATGACTTGGGATGATTACGTACGAGAAACAGGAAATTCGGGTGCCGATAGAGATAATTTTGAAGATGCAATAGATTTTATGGCATGGTTTATTTATAAAACGTATAAAATTAATAAAGTATCTAAGTGGGATGCATATAACCAATACTTAAATTACCATGAAGGTTGGGGCGGCTTTCGTCGTAAAACCTATAAAAAGAAGGCTTGGTTAGTTAAAGTTTCGCGTAAAGTTGATAGTCGAGCACGTCGTTATAGTAGCCAACTTAAACGTTGTGAAAGTGACTTAGATCATGGTTGGTTATGGCGCTTATTTTTTGGATAATATGCGCTATTTATTCGTATTATTTGTAGTGCTTTTTATCCAGAAAAAAAGATCAAAAAAATGTGATTTTTTAGTAAAAATCCATTGCATTATTCGATGTCTTTATTTTATTGAGCTGGCAATTGTTATCCACAGAAATTGTGGAAAGTTAATAATTCGCAATAATTGTGGATAACTTTGTAGATAAGATCGTCAATGCTTTAATTATCCACAATTAGCTGGTTTTTAAAGCATTTTTACGTTGCTATACGGTTATAAAATACTGGTGTGATAACCAACTAAAGCACAATAATTATTTATTCATCACTTTCTTGGGCAGTATGATGTTCAGGTAAAATTCTTACGGTTTTGATCATATTATCGTTCACATCAACAATTTCTATAGGATAACCCGCAATACGTGTACTTAATTTCGTTCTAGGTATATCTTCTAAATATTCGATAATTAAGCCATTAAGTGTTTTCGGGCCATCAGTAGGAAAATGCCAATTCATTTCTTTATTAATGTCGCGAATATTAGCACTACCGTCAACTAAATAACTGCCATCGGGTTGAGGTTTTATCTCGTCACTTAACGTTGGTGCTGTTGAGGTAGTGAAATCACCTACAATTTCTTCGAGTATATCTTCAAGCGTAACTAAACCTTGAATATCGCCGTATTCATCAACAACAAGGGCAAGACGCTCTTTTTCATGCTGAAACTTTAATAATTGTACGTTAAGCGGCGTACCTTCAGGAATAAAGTAAATTTCACGTACAGCACGCAATAAAGTCGCTTTAGTAAATTGCCCTTTTGACAGCAGCTTAACAGCATCACGCATATGAACATAGCCAACAACATCATCAATACTGTCACGATAAAGTAGTACTCTGGTGTGATTTGCTTGCGTTAATTGCTTTTGAATGGTTTTCCAGTCATCGTTAATATCAATACCTACAATTTCACTACGTGGGATCATAATGTCATCAACGGTAACTTTTTCAAGATCTAATATACTTACCAGCATGTTTTGATCTTGCTCGGGCAGCATAGCACCGGCTTCATTGACTACAGTACGTAACTCTTCTGAACTCAAACTGTGTTGCTCACGCTGCTCAGGGCTAATACCAATAAGTATGAGTATGCCGTTAGTGATCCAATTTACCGCAACCACAAAGGGATACATTATTTTAAGTAAAACCGTTAAAATAATTGAACTGGGAAATGCGATTTTCTCAGGATAAAGCGCTGCTAATGTTTTTGGCGTAACCTCAGCAAATATAAGAATGATAATGGTTAATATAATGGTTGCAGCGGCAATGCCCATATCGCCATATAAGCGCATACCAATAATTGTCGCAATGGCTGAGGCTGCAATATTAACTAAGTTATTACCGATAAGTATTAAACCTATTAAACGATCAGGTCGGCTTAATAATTTAGCAACGCGTTTAGCCCCTTTATGTTTTTGTTTTTCTAAATGGCGCAACCGATAGCGATTAAGCGACATCATTCCTGTTTCAGAGCTAGAAAAATAGGCAGAAATAAAAATTAAAACACCAAGAATGGCAAAAAGTACACCAGTTGATATGTCGTTCAAGAACAAGGTCCTTTAATTAATTTAAGATAGTTTTGATTAGTTTACGCAATTTTACACCAAAACCCTAAGTTGAATAAGTTATACCTTAATATTTATGATAAGAGAAACTCTTTTACAAAACGGCTACCAAAATACGCTAAAGTGAGTAAAAAAGAAGCGAAAAGTGTAAGCGTTAACACTTTATTGCCTCGCCAGCCTTTTTTGTAATGTCCCCATAAAATAATGCAATAAACAATTAAAGCAGAAATAGACAATAACGTTTTATGGGCATTTTCTTTTGAAAAGTGGTTATCTAGAAAAATAAACCCTGTAATTTGACTTAAGAATAGGGTTAATGTGCCAATAGCTAAAATTAAAAACAATTGATGTTGAACTTGCATTAACGGCGGCAAATGGCTTACGGCTGCTAAGTTCTTACTTTTTAATTTATGGTTAATGTAATTCACTTGAAAAGCATACAATGTGGCAATAATTAAAATACAATAAGCAATTAACGAAATAACAATATGTGCTACTAAGGTGAATTTTTCAGGTGAAGGAATTATATGCACAGTGGGCGGAATAAAAGGCGTTGCAATTAACCACAAACCAGAAAACCCATAAACAACAGGCAATAATAAATTTGCTTTATATTTTAACGCGATTGCTGAAATTAATAATGAAATAAGCAGTGATACTAATGATATTACATTGAGCAAGTTGTAATTAATGTCGGTATCACTAAACATTAAGTTAGTTACAAATAATGTATGAGCGATTAACGCTATACTGCCTAACATAATATTAAGGCGATGATCGGGGCCATTGGGATGAAATAAGCGAGCTAAAATAGATAAGGTTGCTGCTAAATAGGCGATAAAAGCGATGATTGAATAAATAGTAATTAGGTTCACAAAGCGCTCCAACACTTATACGTTATTAACTTAATATCAAGTTAATTTGCTAAGGTTTGCTACAAACATCTAAAAATCAACAATTCCTAAGCTTTAATAATTAATTTTCGCAAAGGCTTACATGATAAGAAAGCGATCAAGACAACACAAGCTAAATTAAACCAATAAGGTAACAAGTTATGATTATTTAATACCTGCTGACTAAAGTCGATAGCGTAATAAGATGCCCCCCAATCAAGTAAATAACCAAAACCGATAGCACATAAGCTTATACCTAAAAGATAATAGAGCAAAACACTGGTGCCCATTTCATTTTTAATAACCCCTAAAGTTGAAACATTAGTGGCTGGGCCCGCCATCATAAAAACTAAAGCTGTGCCAGGAGAAATACCGGCTAAAATTAATCCAGCAGCTACAGGAGTAGAAGCTGTTGCACAAATATACATGGGGATCGAAATAACAATCATCAATAGCATGGCAAATAAACCACTGCCATAACTGGCTAAAAATTCAGGTGGTAAATAGGTTCTAATAAGTGTTGCAAAAACTAAACCAAGTACCAGCCATTTGATAATATCGTCAAGTAATTGTGTTGCCGCATACTTTATACCTGATAATGTTTTTTGCCAAAAATTCACTTTAGAAGGCGTTGGTTTACTACTACAACAACTTGTTGTCGCAGTTTGGGCGCTTTCATTTTTGCTAGCACAACAGCTTGTGACCTCAGCTGAATGTACTGATGGTTTTGTTTTAGCTAGTGTTACTAGCAACCCCGTTAATATTGCAGATGTTATCGCAGTAATAGGGCGATAAATAGCCAAAACGGGCCCTAATAAAGCATATGATACCGCAACAGAGTCGACCCCAGTTTCAGGGGTAGCAACTAAAAAAGCAGATGTTGCAGGGTCGGAAGCACCACTGCGTTTTAATTCTGTAGCAACAGGAATAACCCCACAAGAGCATAAGGGTAATGGGGCACCAATTAAGGCTGCTTTTACTATGGCTTTCTTACCTTTACCTAAATGGCGTGAAAGTATTTTGCTGGGTACCCATACTTTCATTAGCCCCGCAATTAATAAGCCTAATAATAGCCAAGGTGCCGCTTCAGCACTAATATCAATAAAATTACTAAAAAGCGTGGTTAGTTGATCCATATAAAACGTTTACTAGGGTGATAAAATTGAAAGCGGAGTGTAGCATATCCTTTTATCAGGCTAAATATTGATATTAAGGTTATGCGATAATAAATATAAAAATATGAAATACCGTTTTGCCCTTAGCAACGCAAAGGCTATAATGCGGTGTTATTTTATCCTTTTATTGAGTTGACACTGGCTTTTAAGTCTTAGCTTTTAGAGAAAACTATGTTTGAGAATCTTACTGAACGTTTAACCAAAACCTTAAAAAATATCAGCGGCAGGGGTCGTTTAACTGAAGATAATATTAAAGATACCCTACGTGAAGTACGGATGGCTTTATTAGAAGCTGATGTTGCTTTACCTGTTATTCGTGATTTTATCAGCAAAGTAAAAGAACGTGCTGTCGGTCAAGAAGTCACTAAAAGCTTAACGCCAGGACAAGTATTCGTAAAAATAGTGCAATCTGAGCTTGAAAAAGCCATGGGTGAAGCTAATGAAGCACTTGATTTAAAAGCAACGCCGCCTGCTGTTATTTTAATGGCGGGTTTACAAGGTGCGGGTAAAACCACCTCAGTTGCTAAGCTTGCCAAATTTCTAAAAGAAAGAGAAAAGAAAAAAGTGTTAGTTGTTAGTGCCGATGTATATCGCCCAGCGGCGATTAAACAACTTGAAACGCTTGCTGCTGAAGTTGGGGTTGAATTTTTCCCGAGTGATATAAAGCAAAAACCAGTAAAAATAGCTCAAGCCGCTATAGATCATGCTAAACGTAATTTTATTGACGTATTAATTGTCGATACCGCAGGTCGTTTACATATTGATGAAGACATGATGGGTGAAATTCAACAGTTACATGCAACCATTAAGCCTGTTGAAACCTTATTTACCGTTGATGCCATGACAGGGCAAGATGCGGCAAATACTGCAAAAGCCTTTAATGAAGCTTTACCGTTAACAGGGGTTATTTTAACTAAAACTGATGGTGATGCACGCGGTGGTGCAGCGCTTTCTATTCGTCATATTACAGGTAAACCGATTAAATTCTTGGGTATTGGCGAAAAAACTGATGCTTTAGAGCCTTTTCATCCTGATCGTGTTGCTTCTCGTATCTTAGGTATGGGTGATGTTTTATCACTAATTGAAGAAGTTGAGCAAAAAGTAGATAAAGCCAAAGCAGCTAAACTGGCTAAAAAAGTTAAAAGTGGTAAAGGTTTTGACTTAGAAGATTTTCGAGACCAACTTGTACAAATGAAAAGTATGGGTGGCATGATGGGCTTAATTGACAAGCTACCTGGTTTAGGTGGCATGTCTGCGCAAATAAAAGACCAAGTCAATGATAAAATGACTACCCAAATGGAAGCGATTATCAATTCAATGACTCCTGCTGAACGAGCTCGACCTGAAATCATTAAAGGTTCACGTAAGCGTCGTATTGCCGCAGGTTCAGGAACGCAAATTCAAGACGTTAATAAGCTCTTAAAACAATTTACACAAATGCAAAAAATGATGAAAAAAATGTCAGGCAAAGGCGGCATGAAAAAAATGATGCGAGGCATGAAAGGTATGATGCCGCCAGGTGGTATGGGCGGCGGCATGTTTGGTCGTTAATTATAACAAAGGTTTATAGTACAAACATAAAAGCTAATTACCGTGTTAATGCTTAATTTATAAGCGTAAATTGTAAGTCAAGGTTAAGAAAGCACTTAACCTTGACTTTTTAGTTTTATGTACCTGAGTTTTCTTTCTGTATTACGCAATAACACTTGCAATTTAAGCCAAAAAGCGTAGAATACGCGAGCTTTTCTGTCGGCTGGGTATTTTTATCTGGGGCGGAAAGTGTCTGGAAAATTTGTATTAACACTTAAATAAAATAGAGGACGGTATGGTTACCATTCGTTTAGCTCGTGGTGGCGCGAAAAAGCGTCCATTCTATCAGGTAGTAGTTGCTGATAGCCGTAATTCTCGTGACGGTCGTTTTATCGAGAGAGTAGGTTTCTTCAACCCAACAGCACAAGGTCAAGCTGAAAAGTTACGTTTAGATCTTGATCGTATCAACCACTGGGTTGAGCAAGGTGCTGGTTTATCTGATCGTGTGGCCAAATTAGTTAAAGATGCTCAAAAAGCAGCTTAATTAATTGGTATATTTAGGAGTATTTGTGAATAACGTGGACCAACAACAAGTTACCTTAGGTAAAGTAGGCGCAGTTTACGGTATCAAAGGTTGGTTGAAAATCCATTCATTTACGGATGATTCTGAAGCGATTTTAGACTACTTCCCTTGGTCTTTAAAATTAGGGGAGAAAATATCAGCAGTTGAAGTAACCGATTGGCGCAGACACAATAATGGTCTTATTGTGAAAATTGCGGGCTATGATGACAGAGACCAAGCTCAGCGCTTAGTGGGCTCTGAAATCTTAGTGAGTCGATCTACATTACCAGAATTACCCGAAGGCGAGTTTTATTGGCGTGACCTGATGGGTATGAGTGTAGTGACAACTAATGGTTATGATCTTGGTGTGGTTTCCGACATGATGGAAACAGGTGCTAATGATGTACTGGTGGTAAAAGCTAATCGTAATGATGCGTTTGGCAAAAAAGAAAGGTTAATTCCTTATCTTGATGAGCAGGTGATCAAATCAGTTTGCCTGAACACGAAAAAAATTAATGTAGACTGGGACCCAGGTTTCTAGCTTGTGAACGACAGTAAACATTCAAATCGAAAGATGTGGATTGGGGTGATAAGCCTTTTTCCTGAAATGTTTAATGCGATCACAGAGTATGGGGTGACAGGCCGTGCGATTCGTAATGGTCTTATTGAGTTTCATACGTGGAACCCAAGAGATTTTACTCATGATCGACATCGTACCGTTGATGACCGACCTTATGGTGGTGGTCCGGGAATGTTGATGATGGTACAGCCATTGCGAGATGCTATCAAAGCTGCACGAAAGGCGGCGAAAGATAGCTTAGTAGAAAGTCGCGTAAAGGTTATTTATTTGTCACCACAAGGGCGAAAATTGACCCAAGCGGGTGTGCGTGAATTAGCAACGCAAGAACGACTTATTTTTATAGCAGGTCGTTATGAGGGAATAGACGAGCGGATCATTCAAGCAGAAGTTGATGAAGAATGGTCAGTTGGCGACTATGTGTTAAGTGGTGGAGAACTTCCCGCGATGACAATGATAGACGCTATAGCACGTTTTATTCCGGGAGTATTAGGGCATGAGCAATCTGCAGAGCAAGATTCTTTCTCAGATGGATTACTTGATTGTCCACATTATACTCGTCCTGAAGTACTTGATGGTAAATCAGTACCTAAGGTGTTGCTAAGTGGTAATCACGAGCACATTCGTCAATGGCGACAATTTGAATCTTTAAAACGTACTTGGAACCGAAGACCAGAACTTTTAACTAACCTAGCTCTGACAGCAGAGCAGGAAAAAATGTTAGCTGAAATTAAAAAATCAGCGCAGTAATTTCCTGAAAATTGACTGTGAAATCTAGGCAGAAGGTATATAAAAATGAGTAATATTATTGATCAGCTTGAAAAAGAGCAGATGAAAAAAGACGTACCAAGTTTCTCCGCTGGTGATACTGTGGTAGTACAAGTAAAAGTTACTGAAGGTAATAAAACACGTCTTCAAGCTTATGAAGGTGTTGTTATTGCTGTTAAAAATCGCGGTTTAAATTCTGCGTTTACAGTACGCAAAATTTCAAGTGGTGTTGGTGTTGAACGTGTATTCCAGACACACAGCCCGTTAGTTGACTCTATCACAGTTAAACGTCGTGGTGATGTTCGTCAATCTAAAATCTACTACTTACGTGAACTTTCTGGTAAGAAAGCACGTATTAAAGAAAAATTGGCTAAGAAGGAAGGTTAATACCTTTTTTTCTTATTCAATAAAACAAAGCCTGAGTAGTGATACTCAGGCTTTGTTGTTTCTATGCTAATGTTTCACATCAACAGGCTTTAATCATTTCTAATGATTATGCCCACAACCGCCTTCGCTATGTACGTGGCCATGAGCGAGTTCTTCTGCGGTAGCATCACGAACATCGACTACTTCAACGTCAAATTTTAAATCATGCCCTGCTAGTGGGTGATTACCGTCAACGGTAACGGTTTCGTCTGTAACATCAATAACAATGACACTTTGTTCACCTTCATCAGTTGTGGCACGTAATGCCATGCCTACAGCTAAGTTTTCAATACCCGCAAGCATTTCTTTAGGCATAGTTTGTACTAAGCCGTCATGACGTGGGCCATAGGCATCATCACTTTTTATATCAACACTAAATTTATCACCTGCTTGATGATCTGCTAAGGCATCTTCAAGCCCTTTGATCATGTATCCAGTGCCTTGGATCATCGCTAATGGCTCTCCATCAAAAGAACTGTCAATAGGAGTGCCTTCACTGTCTGAAACAGTATAATGAAATGTAACGACAGTGTTTTCTTTAATTTTCATGTTAAAACCTTAATAGTTTGGTTAGTAATGCTTAGCTATTCTTGGCTAAGGGAATAGGGTAAATCAATTAGTGTTAATTCAATGCTTACTTCATTGGCTGTTCGTAAACGCAATTTTCCTTCAATATTATTAGCTAATACGGCTTGTAAATACAAATCACCATTATCTGCTTGATAAAAACTTAATAACTTGCCAGCACTACGCCAGTTTTTACCAAGTTGCTGCTCAATAACATCATCAAGTGATATGTTTATATCAGTATTACCCGATAAAATAAATAGTGCTCGTTTGTTACGTCCAAGATATTGCATACGGGCAACGGTTTCTTGTCCTAAGTAGCAACCTTTAGTAAAGCTGATGCCATTAATTGCTTGCACATTAAGCATTTGCGGTACATATTCACCAATAGCTGATTGGTTTAATAAAGGAAACCCTGCCAGAATTTCATGTAAATTCCATACGCTTTGTGGGTAAATGGGTAGCGAAATTTTTTGAATCAGTTGCGTTAATTGCTTGGTATTATCAATAATAAGATAGCGTGCTATTTTATTTAATTGGCTAATGTAAATAAGCGTAGTGTTATCACAATGTACAACCGGTGTCATACTATCAGGTACTTGCGCAAATTGTGACTTTAATATATCACCAGCTTGTTGGCCTATCAGAGCATAGCATTGATGATTTTGCTGTTCATTAATACTGACTTTGGCAAAAACACCAAACTTTTGTAATGCAGCAAGTGATGCTGCTAATGTTGCTTTGGGTTGTAATAGCCATAATGCGTCTTGGCGTTTGAATAAACGAAATACCGAGTACACTTTACCCTTGGCATCACAATGCGCACCATTGATTAAATTGTTTGCTGTTAATTGCTGAACGTCACAGGTTACTTGCCCTTGTAAATAGCTAGCTTGTTCTTCTCCCGATAAGGTGATCGCCGAAATATCATCAAGTGTAATTAAATAGTTTTTGGGTAATTGTGCTAAGGCAGGTTGCTGTTTAAGTACTGAGGCGGTCATAGTGTTCTTTTCATTATTCTCACGATGTTAATAAAATAGGGATAAATTAAAAAAATACAAGTGATAGGTGATTATTTATCACTGAAATTGCTACAATAATACGAGAGATAATTATAATTGAGAGTAAATATGACCCTAGCAACAGATAAAGCGCGATTGAAGTGGGCATGTCGTCGTGGTATGTTGGAACTCGATGTACTGTTTATGCCTTTTGTTGATGAGGCTTATGAGCATTTAAGTGACGAAGATAGGCTAACCTTTGAACGTTTACTTGAGTGTGATGACCCTGAATTATTTGCATGGTTTATGGGGCATAAAACCTGTAAAGATGAGAAACTTAATGCTATGGTACAGCTTATTTTAGGGCGCGTTAAAGTTTAATCAGGATTAAAACTCAACTCGCAAGGATGCTTATATGCTGCCTGAACACACTTTGTATTCGGTGCCATTTCTTTACCGTTTTATCTTGAAGCGATCAGCGCTTTTTGTTCATCTTCATTATTATTTAGCCGTGGGAATTTGGTTATTTTGTTTTTATTTACTTCGCGATGCAACAATTAGCGCGCAGTTCTTAATGTTGGTTGTTGTGGCATTAATGCTGACTTTTTTACACAGAAAAAACCTACATATTTATCAAAATTACCCTGATTTTAGTGCCTTAACCATTGATAATAATGGCTATTATTATTGTTACCAGGATGAAAAGCTATCTGACAAAGTAAAGTTAACTAAGCGTAGTAGAATCAGTCGAGTGGGGTGTTGGTTATGTTTTGAAACACAACCCACTCGTTTTATTTTTAAAGACAGTTTAAGTGAGGCTGACTTTAGCCAGCTCTCACGTATTATTAATGCCTTATAAAGCGCTATGTTGCGGCGGCGTTAGAATAGTGGCTTTAGCAACAGCAGCAAGATCAGGGTAGTCTAAGGTATAGTGTAAACCTCGGCTTTCTTTGCGACGCATTGCACTATGAATAATTAATTCGGCAACCTGTACTAAGTTTCTAAGCTCAAGTAAGTTATTACTGACCCTAAAATTACGGTAGTAATCATCAATTTCTCGTTGTAATAATTCCACACGATGTAAAGCGCGTTCTAAACGTTTTGTGGTGCGTACAATACCAACATAATCCCACATAAATAAACGCAACTCATGCCAGTTATGTTGAATGACAACCTCTTCGTCTGAATCGGTTACACGGCTTTCATCCCACTTAGGCAGTTTTAAATATTTTTTGCGATGATCAATGCTTTGTTCGATATCTTTAGCTGCTGCACGTGCAAAAACTAAGCATTCTAATATTGAATTGCTTGCCATGCGATTAGCACCGTGTAATCCCGTATAAGAAACCTCACCAATGGCGTATAAATTAGCAATATCCGTTTGCCCTTGTTTGTTAATCATTACTCCGCCACAGGTATAATGTGCTGCAGGAACAACAGGAATAGGCTGTTTAGTAATATCAATACCGAGCTTTTGGGTTTTTTCATAAATAGTGGGGAAATGTTGCTTAATAAAGTTAGCAGACTTATGACTAATATCTAAATACATACAGTCAGCTCCTAAGCGTTTCATTTCATAGTCAATGGCACGTGCAACAATATCTCTAGGAGCTAATTCTGCACGTTCGTCAAATTCAGGCATAAAGCGGCTACCGTCAGGGCGGCGTAAAATAGCCCCTTCACCACGCAACGCTTCAGTTAATAAAAAAGTGCCTGCTGCGGGGTGAAATAAACAAGTAGGATGAAATTGGTTAAACTCCATATTGGCAACACGACAACCCGCTCGCCACGCCATAGCAATACCATCACCACTTGCTATATCAGGATTTGAGGTATATTGGTAAACTTTACTAGCGCCTCCGGTAGCCAGAATTATTTTTTTAGCATGAATACTTTCGACTTTTTCATTATTTCTATTCCAAATATAGGCTCCAATACACTGGCGCTCTTTTGAGGGTTTTTCAATATTTGTGCAAATAAGATCAATAGCATTAAAACGCTCAAAAATACGAATGCGATTATGTTGTTTAGCGCGCTCTACTAAAGTGGTTTGAATTGCTCTGCCTGTTGCGTCTGCGGCATGTAATATTCTACGATGACTATGGCCACCTTCGCGCGTTAAATGATACTTGGTTTCTCCTTGAGTGGATTCTTCTTGATCAAAGTCAACTCCTTGATTAATAAGCCACTCAAGGCTAGCTCGTGCATTTTCTGCTGTATAACGCACAATTTCTTCGTCACACAAACCTGCACCAGCAATTAGCGTGTCTGATACATGAGCATCAATACTGTCGTGCTCATCAAAAACGGCAGCAACACCTCCTTGCGCATAATAGGTTGAGCCTTCATTTACGGCACCTTTACTCAAAATAATCACATCGGCATTTTCTGCCAAATGTAAGGCAAGCGTTAAGCCCGCAGCGCCGCTGCCAATAATTAATACGTCGCAATTGTGTTGTCGATTCATAAATGCTTGGTTTTAAGGTATTCTATATAGG
>WFQC01000098.1 GCA_015487235.1 Alteromonadaceae bacterium | reverse complement strand
TGCATGCATAGCAATGTGCTTAGCTAATTCTTCATCGCCGCCATTTACCGCAACGATAACACCAATACGACCACCATGAACATAAGCAGCCATGTGCTCTGCACCTTCAATAGTTTGAACACGACGAACTGTCATGTTTTCACCAATTTTAGCCACTAAGTTAGCACGCGTTTCTTCAACCGTTAACTCACCTAGTTTTTCAGCATTTAATGCTTCTACTGAATTTGCTTTAGCAGCAAATGCAGCGTTAATTAGTGCTTCACCAAAAGCTTTAAAGCTATCGTCACGTGCAACAAAATCTGTTTCACAGTTAAGTTCAACGATAGTTGCTACGCCATTTCCAGCTTTGGTTAAAATAACACCTTCAGCAGCAATGCGACCCGCTTTTTTAGCCGCTTTTGCTTGACCTGATTTACGCATGTTATCAATTGCTAATTCCATATCGCCATTAGCTTCTTGTAATGCTTTTTTGCAATCCATCATGCCCGCAGCTGTGCGTTCACGTAATTCTTTAACCATTGCAGCAGTAATTGCCATGAGATTATTCCTCAAATAAATGTTAATAAAACAGCATAGATAACTAAGACCTATGCTGTTAACTCAATAAGATTTAACGCTAAAATTAAGCTTTTTCTTCAACAAAACCGTCTTTTTCAGCTTGAACTGCGATATTTTGCTCACGACCTTCAGCAATAGCGGCACAAGCATAGTCTAAGTACAAGTTGATTGCGCGGATCGCATCATCGTTACCAGGAACGATGTAATCGATGTTGTCTGGATTTGAGTTTGTATCAACAATAGCAATAACAGGAATGCCTAAGTTATTTGCTTCTTTAATTGCAATGTGCTCATGATCGGCATCGATAACAAATAACACGTCGGGTAAACCACCCATGTTTTTGATACCACCTAAGCTTTTTTCAAGCTTTTCCATTTCACGAGTACGCATTAACGCTTCTTTTTTAGTTAACGCATCAAAAGTACCATCTGTACTTTGCGCTTCTAAATCTTTTAAACGTTTGATTGATTGACGTACTGTTTTCCAGTTAGTCAACATACCACCTAACCAACGGTGATTTACGTAAAACTGATCACTTTTTAAACCAGCTTCTTTAATGGCTTCACCAGCCGCGCGCTTAGTACCAACAAATAATACCTTACCTTTTTTAGCAGAAACATTAGATAAAACGCTTAATGCTTCAGCAAACATAGGTACAGTTTTTTCAAGGTTGATGATATGAACTTTGTCACGTGCACCAAAAATAAAAGGTTTCATTTTTGGATTCCAGTAACGGGTTTTATGACCGAAGTGAACACCGGCCTTAAGCATATCGCGCATAGAAATTTTTGGCATGATTTTTCCTAATTTTGTAAGGGTTAAGCGTTCATACACCTAATAAACACGACTAAGTAAACTTAGCACCCGATGTCTATCTTTAATGAGATGTATGTGAATTTATTTTTATGTATAAAATCAAAACGTTAAAACACTATTGCTTTAACTGTTGCTTTATACGGTTCAGTGCTTTAATCGTGTAAATACATACAAAGCGATTTCAGCGGCGCACTTTATACCATAAACAAGTCAAATTAGCTATTATTTTATATGATCAAACCTGCTTTCTCGTTTGAACTTTATATCGTGAAAAGTACGGTTTGCTTACTATTATCTCAACGTGTAAAAAGCAAAAAGCCTAACACTGATGCGCTAGGCTTTTTAACTTTAGTTACAAATCACTTAAACAGGATGTATTGATCTTTTACGGTTAAGTGTTAGCCAACAACCCATCATTAAAAGTTGTATTTATACCCTAAAATAATGGTGCGTGGTTTTCCGACCATAATAGAGCCGTGAGTACGCGTCGCGGCATAAGTTTTATCAAATAAGTTATCAATATTTAAGGTAATTTCTTGCTGTTTATCTAAAGTATAATGCGCAGAAAAATCAACCACCGTACGGCTAGCAATACGTTCACTGGCTAATATATCGCCTTGCCCGGCTGACGTTCTCATTTCACCAACATAACGTACTAATAAATCACTGCGCCATGTTTCTCCAACAGCAGCCAAAGTTAATTGTAATTGATTAGTTGGTACATAAGGCAATTCATCGCCTGCTTTCACATTGCCCCAAGTGTCTAGATCAGAGTCAAAATCATTTTGAAATTCTGTTTGTGTATAGGTATAAGTTAAATCAATAGGAAAGCTCAACGTATTACTAGCAAATTGATAACCTGCACTTAACTCTAAACCATTAACCTTTACACTACCTGCATTGTATTGATTACCTATATTATCGTCATCACACCCTTGGCTTTCAGTACAATTGCCATGCATATTGGTGTAATCAGCATAAAAAAGTATCGCTTCTACATTACTTTGTTCTGTATTGTGGCGAAAACCTAATTCATAGTTCATGCTTTCTTCGTTAGTTGCTTCAGCATTACCTGGCGCTGGTGGCGCAAAACCTTTTTGTACACCACCGATAATCACTAACTCGTCATTCACTTTATAGGTTAATGCCAATGAAGGTAAAAGCACGCTGAGGTTGTTATCAATGTCTTTTACAGCGGGTAAATTACGATCACTTTGCCCCTTACCCCAATCTTTGCGACTGATGGTCATGTCTTCATAACGTAAACCGGCATTGATCACAAAATCTCCTAGCGTATATTCATCATGCACAAATAACGCTAACGCTTTGGCGCTGTCTATACGGTTAGATTCACTACCTTTTATGCCATAAC
>WFQC01000097.1 GCA_015487235.1 Alteromonadaceae bacterium | reverse complement strand
AATTAATATTGCTGAACAGCTAAAAAATAATTTCTCTTGTCATAGTTTATATCGCTTAAATTCTGATGAGTTTGCCTTGTTATTTGAAGGTAAAATAGATCTTGAAGCGCAAATTAAATCTATTCAATCACTGTTTTATCATACTTTTATTGATGTTGATGGTGTCTCGTTATGTATTGCTTTTACCTTAGGTGCAGTTTATGGTCGTGCGCATTTATTAAGAAAAGCAGCGTTAGCATTAAAACAAGCCCGAAGTTTAGGTAAAAATCGTTTTTATATTCTTGATGAGACCGAGAATATTACAGATTCTGCAACACGTGAATATTTTATTAGTACCAATTTATTATTACGTAATGCATTGGCAGAAGATCGTGTAATACCTTATTTTCAAGGAATTTATCATAATAACAGCCAAAAAATCACTAAGTTTGAAGTGCTGGTGCGTATTAAAGAAAAGGATGAGATATTAACACCTTATCATTTTTTAGAAACGGCTAAATTGTCAGGTTTGTTACCAGAAATTACTCGTGTAATGATCGATAAAAGTTTCAGTATCATGGCGAACTATCAGGTAGATTTTTCTATTAATATTACCGAAGACGATTTAAGCCAAAACTTTTTGATTGACTATTTAACCCAAAAAACGCAGCAATATAATATTGCCCCACAACGCATTATTTTAGAAATATTAGAAGGCGTTAGTGCTACGGGTAAAAAGAACCATATCAAGCAGTTAACGCAACTTAAAAATCAAGGCTATCGATTAGCCATTGATGACTTTGGTACTGAATATTCTAATTTTGAACGTATTTTAGATTTAGAAATAGACTTACTTAAACTTGATGCCAAATACATTAAACATATTGATACCGATAAAAAAAGTTATGAAATAGCTCAAGCTATAGCCTTTTTTGCCCATCGTGCAGGCATTGCTTGCGTGGCTGAATTTGTGCATTGTGAATCGGTACAAAAAGTGGTGCAGCAGTTAGGTATTGATTATTCTCAAGGTTATTATTTTAGTGAGCCAGCACCTTATCCATTGATAGCAAAGTAAGTATTAATCAATTCTTAAATGTTTTTTTAATATTTCATGGGTAAAAGCGGTTTTTAAATAAAAGCCGCGGGGTAGCGTTAAAAAAGGCTTACCTTGATGATTAAATGCTTTGGTTTTTGCTTGGCTATTAGCTGCTTTGGGGCGCAGTTGCAATACTTGCCCATATTTTCCGGTAATTTGCTCTACTTTACCTAACACAATCATGTCGGTTAACTCTTGCCAATCTTGCGCCATTAATTGTTCTTCCTCTTGAGAAGGTGACCAAATAAACGGTGTAGCAATTATACGTTCAGCAATAGGGATTTCTCTTTCCGCAATAATTGGCACCCATAACACACGGGCAAGTTTGTGTCGTAAATGACAATTATGCCATGTAACGCCAACAAGATTGGTTAATGGGGCTACACAAACAAAAGTGGTTTCAAGTGGTTTACCGAAACGGTTTATAGGCAGCGTTTTTAATTCTATTGATAAATGAGGAAAATCAGGCTCGGGGCGAGAGCCCGCACTAGCACCTAAAACATGCTCAAGCAATAATCCTACCCAACCTTTTTCTTTGTTTAAATTTTTAGGAATAGCTAACCGGTATTGGGCGGCTATTTCACCTAAAGATAAACCCGCAATAGCTTGGGCTCTTGCTAGTAGTTGTGCTTCACTTTGTGGAGATGAGGTTTTTATAGCTTTATCTTCAGTAACTTATTTATCGCTATTATCGCCAGCTAATTTACAACAGGCAAGTGAAAAAAATCAGTATTTATTTGCTAGCAGCGCAAGATTATGGAAGAATCAGGATAATTAATTTTAAATATTTCGCTAGGAGTTCCTGTGATAGATGCCGAAGGCTATCGAGCCAATGTCGGCATAGTAATAATCAATGACAGGGGACAAGTATTTTGGGCTAGACGGTTTGGACAACATTCATGGCAATATCCACAAGGTGGAGTTGATAATGGCGAAAGTGCAGAGCAAACGCTATACCGTGAATTAGAGGAAGAGGTGGGGTTAAAACCCGAACATGTTGAAATTGTTGCCTCAACCAAACATTGGTTAAAATACAAATTACCAAAGCGTTTAATTAGACATGACAGTAAGCCTGTTTGTATAGGACAAAAGCAAAAATGGTTTTTATTGCGCTTAATTGCACCTGAATCAGCCATCAATTTACAAGCCTCTAATCATCCTGAATTTGATGATTGGCGCTGGGTAAGTTATTGGTATCCTGTTAGGCAAGTTGTGTCATTTAAACGTGATGTATATCGCAAAGTGATGAAAGAGTTTGCATCACATGCTTTACCCTCACAACGTCACGATAGGCGGCATAAACGTCGTCACTAGATTATTACTATGGTATTATTAAGCTTGTTGTTTTTATTAAAAATAGCAAGCTTAATTTCAAAATAAGTATAACGCTTCTTATCAATAAACTGAGTAAACAAGGAGTTTTATGTTAGCTAGATTACGCCGTATCGTACTTGAATTTAGCCAAGAAGCTGATCTACAACGTGCGCTAGATCGCTTGGTGACTCAAGTTAAACGCGCGATAAATACTGACTGTTGTTCAGTATATTTAGCTGACTATAAAAGCCAAAGTTTTTTACTTAAAGCCTCAGATGGCTTAGCTAAAGACTCGCTAGGGCATACGGCCATCGGTTTTTCTGAAGGGCTTATTGGTTTAGTTGGTCAACGTGAAGAACCCATTAATATTGCCAATGCTCAATTACATCCCCACTTTAAATTAGCTCCTGAAGTCAAAGAAGATGATCTTAAGGCTTTTTTAGGCACTCCCATTATTCATCAACGTAAAGTATTGGGTATTTTAACTATTCAACAAAAGCAAGCACGTACTTTTGATGAAGATGAAGAAGCTTTTTTAGTAACTTTGTCTGCGCAACTTTCTGGTGCTATTGCCAATGCAGAAGCACGAGGAATGGTAGGGAAGTATTCTGAAATAAGTCCGTGGACAAAACAATTAACTGGTATTGCTGGTGCGGCAGGTGTTGCTTTAGCCAAAGCCATTGTTTGTCAACCTGATGCTGACTTAGCCAATATTGCTTTAATTAAAATGCCTAACCAGCAAGCTGTAGAGCAAGAAAAACAACGTTTTTATCAAGCGGTTGTTAAAACACGCGCAGACTTTGAATTATTAAGTTCTCAACTTGGCAACATTGTGAGTGACGACAGTCTTGATATTTTTGAAATGTATAAACATTTACTCACCAGTGCGAGTTTAGGGCAAGAAATTAATGAAGAAATATCAAAAGGTTGGCGAGCTGAAAGTGCTTTAAAATTGATTATTGATCGCTATGTTGTGCAATTTGAAGCACTTGATGATATTTATATTCGTGAACGTGGTAGTGATATTCGTGATTTAGGCAATCGTATATTAGTCAATTTGTTACAAGCACAAAAACAAACAAAAGACTTGCCAGAGAGCTTTATTTTAGTTGCCGAAGAAGTTACCGCTTCAATGCTAGCACAATATCAACATCAAGGTTTAAAAGCGATAGTCTCTTTTTCTGGCTCGAATAATTCTCATGCGGCGATTTTAGCAAGAGCATTGGGTGTACCAGCTATCATGGGGGTTGAGTCAATTCCGCTTAGTCAATTAGATCAACAAATGATGATTGTTGATGGCTATAGTGGTGAATTGTTTATCTCGCCTAATGAGGCTTTACAGGCTGAATATCAATACTTAATTGCCGAAGAAAAAGCGTTAACAGAGCAGGTTCGTACGGTTATAGATTTACCTTGTATCACGCAAGACGGATACAGTATTGACTTATTACTTAATGCGGGTTTAGCGAGTGGTTTTGAACAATCTAGTCATTGTGGAGCACAAGGTATTGGTTTATATCGCACCGAAATTCCTTTTATGGAAAGGCAAAGTTTTCCGACAGAGCAAGAGCAGGCAAAACTTTACCAGCAAGTGCTAACTGCCTTTGATAAACAGCCAGTCACTATGCGCACGCTCGATGTGGGTGGAGACAAAGCTTTACCTTATTTTCCAATAGAAGAAGAAAACCCTTTTCTTGGTTGGCGTGGTATTCGTATTACACTTGATCACCCTGAAATATTTCTTTTGCAAGTTAGGGCGATGATGCGGGCAAATATTAACACTCATAATCTTGAGATTATGTTACCAATGATCGCCAGTGTTACTGAAGTTGACGAAGCAATAAGCCTTATTAATCAAGCTTACTACGAACTCTGTGCTGAATTTAAGCACAAGATTGCGAAACCTAAAGTGGGCATTATGCTTGAAGTGCCTGCGGTTATTTTTCAGCTTGATAAATTGGCGGAACGGGTTGATTTTTTCTCGGTAGGTAGTAATGATTTAACCCAGTATTTATTGGCGGTAGATCGCAATAATGCCCGAGTAGCAAGTCTATATGATAGTTATAATCCTGCAGTTTTAAATGCCTTAAATATGATCGCTCAACAAGCTAAGCAACATAGCATCACCCTCAGTTTATGTGGTGAATTAGCGGGTGATCCAGCGGGTGCAATTTTATTATTGGCAATGGGGTACGATAAATTAAGTATGAACCCACATAATATTGCTCGTATTAAATGGATTATTCGTCATATTAGCAGGCAACAAGCCCAAACCATATTAACGCACGTCTTGTCACTTAACACGGCAAAACAAGTACACAGCTATTTAAAAGAACAGCTTGACCAACTTGGTTTTGGCGGTTTTATTAGGGCTGGTTTATAGTGATTTTAGCCTTATTCTTAACTTGCCTCTTATTAGGCGCTTTAGTGGGATTTTTAGCTGGCCTATTGGGTATTGGTGGCGGCTTAATTATTGTACCTGCCTTAGTTTATATTTTGCCTTTTTTCGACGTAACACATGAAGCTATTATGCCGATGGCATTAGCGACTTCATTAGCTACAATTGTGATCACTTCTGCATCAGCCGCGTTAGCCCATAAAAAAAATGGCAATATTTCGACCGAATTAACCAAGGTTTTAGTGGTGTTTGTTGCGTTTGGCGCCTTACTTGGTGCTTTTATTGCTAATACCTTGTCAGCAAAAGCCTTAACGATTATTTTTGCTATTGCAGTTATTTTACTGGCGCTTTATATGTTGCGCTCAATTGCTAAACCTAAGCAACGACCTTTACCGTCTAAAGGAATATTAAGAATTTTAGGCTTGCTTACTGGCACCTTAGCGAGTTTAATGGGCATTAGTGGCGGCGCAATATTAATTCCTACCTTGAGCTATTTTGGCGTAAAAATGCGTCAAGCTATTGGGGTAGCGACCGTTTGTGGAATGACGGTGGCTATTTTTGGCTCGCTTGGCTATGTTATTACCGGTCTACAACAAGATCATTTGCCGGCATGGAGTTTAGGTTATATCTATTTACCTGCTTTACTCGGGCTAGTTATTAGCTCAAGTTTTTTTGCCCGTTATGGCGTGAATTTAGCGACAACTTTGCCGGTTAAAACTCTCAAGAAATTTTTCGCCATTTTTTTAATTATAGTCGCGCTTAAAATGATGTTGGTATAGAATAAGCGACGCTAAAAAAGCTCATAACGATTAAAGATTGATACTAGTTTGAAGATTATTTTAATACTAGCCCTTAAAAAACAATTAATAATAAAAATTGGACGCTAAATGACTGCTGAACACGCTCAAAGTTTTCTACAATTTCCGCAAATAGATCCCATTATTTTTAGCATTGGCCCGATTGCTTTACGTTGGTACGGCTTAATGTACTTAATTGGCTTTGTTGCCGCCATGTATATTGCTAATAAAGCAGCAGACAGAAGCCAAGGCGTTTGGACACGTGATCAAGTCAGTGATTTACTTTTTTATGGATTTTTAGGGGTTATATTGGGCGGGCGCATTGGTTATGTTTTATTTTATCAATTCGATTACTTTTTAGTTGAACCACTGTATCTGTTTAAAATTTGGGAAGGTGGTATGTCTTTTCATGGTGGTTTATTAGGTGTGATCACCGCAGTCTTTATTTTTGCTCGTCGTGAGAAGAAAAGTTTTCTTGAAGTAGGCGACTTTGTTGCGCCTTTAGTACCGATTGGTTTAGGTATGGGGCGTTTAGGTAATTTTATTAATGCTGAATTATGGGGGCGCCAAACTGATGTACCGTGGGCTATGGTTTTTCCTACCGACAAATTACAATTACCTCGTCACCCATCTCAACTTTATGAATTTTTTCTTGAAGGTTTAGTGCTTTTCATTATTGTTTATGTCGTCTCTCGTCGCTCGAAAACCTTAGGTTTAGCTTCAGGAAGCTTTCTCATTGGTTACGGTATTTTTAGAACTATTGTTGAGTTTTTCCGCGAGCCTGATGCACAGTTGGGTTACTTTTTAAGCTTTGTTTCTATGGGGCAAATTTTAAGCTTACCTATGATTATTGCGGGTATTGCTATTATTTATTGGGGATATACGCACCCTGTTGTTACAACGGTTAAAAGCCATAAAAAAAATAAAAAAGGAAAGTAACCATGCAAGCTTATTTAGATTTAATGCGTTATGTACGCGATCATGGGGTTGAAAAATCAGATCGCACCGGTACAGGCACTAAAAGTATTTTTGGTTATCAAATGCGTTTTGATTTAGCCAAGGGCTTTCCGCTGGTTACCACGAAAAAATGCCATTTAAAGTCGATTATTCATGAATTGTTATGGTTTATTAAAGGTGAATCAAACATTGCTTATTTAAAAACACATGGCGTTAAAATTTGGGATGCGTGGGCAACTGAAGAAGGTGAACTTGGTCCTATTTATGGTGTACAGTGGCGTAACTGGCCAGCAGGTAATGGGCAAACTATTGATCAACTTGCACAATTAATTGATGATTTAAAAAATAATCCAGATTCTCGCCGTCATATTATCACTGCGTGGAATCCTGCGGTATTACCTGATCCAAGTATTAGCCCACAAGAAAATGCGAAGCAAGGTAAGCAAGCATTACCACCATGTCATACCTTATTTCAATTTTATGTACTTGATGGTAAGTTGTCTTGTCAGTTGTATCAGCGTAGTGCTGATATTTTCTTAGGAGTACCATTCAATATTGCTAGCTATGCATTATTTACCATGATGATCGCACAAGTTTGTAAGCTACAGTTGGGTGATTTTGTTCATACCTTTGGTGATGCTCATTTATATCTAAACCACCTTGAGCAGGTAGATGAGCAGTTAACGCGAGAGCCTCTGCCTTTACCAACAATGGTGATTAACCCCAAAATTGATAATATTTTTGACTTTACCTTTGAAGACTTTGAATTACAGAACTATCAATCACACCCTCATATTAAAGCGCCGATTTCGGTTTAAAGGGAATTACTAACCGTGCATTTTAAGAAACTTTGCGAGTAAATCTTCTTCGCTTTCAATATGGTTTGGGTCAGGCTTAACACAATCAATAGGGCAAACACTGACACAAGTAGGTTTGTCGTAATGCCCTATGCATTCAGTGCATTTATCAGGATCAATTTCATAAATTTCTTCGCCCAGTGTGATCGCGCCATTTGGGCATTCGGGATCACACATGTCGCAATTAATACAGCTGTCGAGTATTTTTAAGGCCATAATAGTAAGTAATTTACTGATCTTTCTGATTTTGAGCAAAAGGATGACGAGTGGTGCCTCCTTCTTCTAAATAGCGCATAATAATACCAAAGGCTAAATCATAATTAGTTTCAATAGGAATAAACACTTTATAGCCAGAGCCTTTAGCATCACTAATTTCTTCGCCATTTTTATCTAGCATTTTGGTTAAGGTAAAGCTCACATTACCACTTGGCGTCATTAACTCTAAACGATCGCCCGTTAAAAACTTATTCTTTACATCAATTTCAATTAAACCAGTGGTTTCATCTCGGCCTATGACTTCGCCAACAAATTGCTGGCTATCACTTTTTGAATAACCATAATCATAGTTTTGTGTGTCTGATGGGCGATGGCGTTGTAAAAAGCCTTCGGTATAACCTCGATGAGCTAAATGCTCAAGCTCGGTAGCTAGCTTAGGATCAAAGTTTTTATTGGCAACAGCATCGTCAATCGCTTTACGATAAACTTGTGCAGTACGAGCACAGTAATAAAAAGATTTCGTACGACCTTCAATTTTTAATGAATGTACACCCATTTTAACTAAACGCCCCACATGCTCTACCGCGCGTAAGTCTTTTGAATTCATAATATAGGTACCATGCTCATCTTCAAAAGCGGGCATATATTCACCTGGGCGACCCTGCTCTTGCAATAGAATAACATCGTCGATCGGTTTATTACGCTCTGCTTCAGCTTGTTCAGGTGTATATACTTCTACAGGTTGCACTGCAACAATATCACCGGTTTCTGTTTCAACGGCTTCGTGAGTATCATATTTCCAGCGGCAAGCATTGGTGCAAGTACCTTGGTTAGGGTCGCGTTTGTTAATATAGCCTGATAATAAACAGCGGCCAGAATAAGCCATACAAAGAGCACCGTGAACAAAAATTTCTAGCTCAATATTTGGGCATTTTTGTGCTATTTCTTCTATTTCATCCAGTGATAATTCTCGCGAGAGAATAACGCGCTCTATACCTTGTTGCGCCCAAAAATTAACCGTTGCCCAGTTAACCGCATTAGCTTGCACAGAAAGATGAATGGCCATATCAGGAAAGTTTTCACGTACCAGCATAATTAAACCAGGATCAGACATGATCAAAGCATCTGGTTTTAACGCTACAACAGGAGCTAAATCTTTAATAAAGGTTTTTAACTTACTATTATGTGGCGCAATATTGGTAACTACATAAAACTTTTTGCCTAAGGCATGTGCTTCGTTAATGCCTATTTCAAGGTTTTCTAAGTTAAATTCATTATTACGTACACGCAGTGAATATCTTGGTTGCCCTGCATAAACAGCATCAGCACCATAAGCAAAGGCATAACGCATATTTTTTAAACTGCCAGCAGGCGAAAGAAGTTCAGGCTTAAACATAATAATAATAGACTCAAATGATAATAGTTCGTAAAAGGGAGCGCATTCTATCAAAATTTACTCATTTTTGATAATAAAAAAGTGAGTAAGAAAAAACTTACTCACTTTACATACTAGAGCGTACTTTAAATACAATATAAACGTTAAATTTATTTTACTTCTTCACCCGCGGCTTGTTTGTCTGCATGATAACTTGAGCGCACTAACGGCCCACAAGCGGCATGTTTAAAGCCCATTTTTATGGCTTCTTGATGAAACATATCAAAATCGTCAGGGTGAACATAACGCTCAACAGGCAGGTGATGTTTACTCGGTTGTAAGT
>WFQC01000096.1 GCA_015487235.1 Alteromonadaceae bacterium | reverse complement strand
TTGCTCTGGCTACTGAAAGCTCCCAATTTGATGAGAAAATTTCAGTATCTATGGGTTGATTATCAGTATAGCCCCTAATACGTACAAAGTTGCTTACGTCACCAATAACATCATAGATGGCACTCATAATGACTTTCGCTGAATTGGTTGGTGAAGCAGACCCACTAGGAAACAACAAGCCACTATTTAATTCTATTTCTAACCAATCACCATCAATTTGTAGCTTAGCATAACCGGATTCAACTAAATCATATAAAGCCGTGTGCAGCTCTTTTTCTAATGAGGTTAAATTGCTACCAATATTACTGTCTTGAATATTCGATAGTTCATTCTTTCCTTCTAACAGTTCTGGGCCTGTTTCTTCTAAAATTCCATCACCATATAAACGTTTATTGGTTTTACTGCTATTAACAGGAAGAATATCCTCACCGTGACCTTTATTTTTAGGTAGCGCTTCATTCGCTTGAAAAACTCGCCCTAAAGATTCAGTAATGGTTTCAAACTGTTTTTCATTGACCATAGCCATTGCATACAACACCACAAATAATGCAAAAAGTAGTGTCATATAATCAGCATACGACACTAACCAGCGGTCTACATTATCATGTTCAACGAAGTGGCGTCGTGCGCGTAAACGATTCATGGTTATAGCCTAAAAGCTGACAATTTATTTTCAATCGCTCTTGGGTGTTCAACATTTGCAATAGAAACAATACCTTCAAGCATCATTTCTCGGTATAAACTTTGATTATGCACAATGGCTCTGATTTTATTGGCTATAGGTATATACAATAAATTAGCAAAACCAACACCATAAATGGTCGCAATAAAAGCGGTTGCAATGCCATCACCTAATAATTCAGGATTATTTAACTGCCCCATAGCCTGTATTAACCCTAACACCGCCCCTAAAATACCAATGGTTGGGCTGTAGCCACCCATTGATTCAAAGATAGCAGCAGAGCGTAAGTTATGCTCGCGCGTTATATCAAGCTCAAGCTCCATCGAAGCTCTTATGTTGTCGAGTTCGGCGCCATCAACTAATAAATTCAAGCCTTTTTCTATATAGGGATCTTCTTCATTTAAGGCTGTATCTTCTAACACCAAAAAGCCTGACTCTCGTGCTTTTTCTGCCCATTGAATAATATTTTCAATCCCTCTTTCTGTATCAAAAACAGGGGTTTTAAAAACCCACTTTAATAGCGATAAGGCATGAAAAAACTGAACCGCTGAAGACTGTAACATCACGGCACCAAGCGTACCGCCAAAAACAATTATAAAAGCTGGTAACTCAAATAATGTTGTAAACGCACCACCTTCTATTGTAAAGCCTAAATAAATAGCAAGTAATGCAATCAAAAGCCCAGCAATACTGAGCTTATCCATGAGCAACTTCCTTAATAATAGCGTCAGCTATACTTTCTAACGGTAATTCTATCTCAG
This sequence comes from Alteromonadaceae bacterium, assembly GCA_015487235.1. Lineage (GTDB taxonomy): Bacteria > Pseudomonadota > Gammaproteobacteria > Enterobacterales > Alteromonadaceae. The sequence goes on along the minus strand of WFQC01000096.1, from coordinate 28,368 downwards.
AAATTCCTGCTGCAGTCACCGCTTGAGGCATACCATAAACCACACAAGATTGCTCATCTTGCGCCCAAATTTTTGCACCTTTACTTTTTAACATACGCGATCCTTCTCGGCCATCTGCGCCCATACCTGTTAAAATTACCGCTAATACATTACCTGCATAAACTTTAGCAGCAGAGCCAAAACTAATATCCACACTGGGCTTATACGTTACCCGTGGTGAGTTATCATCAAATACTTTAAGTTTTGCAGCATTTTCCGTACCATCGACGATCATTTGACGCCCACCTGGTGCTAAATAAGCCCAACCTGGGCGTAAAATGTCTCCATCTTCGGCTTCTTTCACGCTTATTTTACAAAGTGCATTTAGCCGACTTGCAAAAGCAGAAGTAAAAGCGGCTGGCATATGTTGTACTAAAATAATAGGCACAGGAAAGTTTTGAGGTATCTGCGTTAAGATTTTTTGTAAAGCAACAGGGCCGCCAGTAGACGTACCAATAGCAAGCAACTTATAGCTTTTTCCAGAGGCTCGCTTAACTGGCGATGGTGGAGTGTACACACTAGTACGACTTACCTCACTACGCGCTGTTGATTCTGTACGCTTTGTTTGCGTGCGAGCAAATGTTGTTGATTTAGCACTAGTATGACTTGTGCTAGAGGGCGTTGCTTTATTCGGTGCTGCTTGATTAAACGTAGCACTACGAGCAACACTTGCTTTTTTACGCGCTAATTGATTAACTCTTTGTCTTAATAGCGAACCTGCTTCATCACTATTTTGTGCTATTTCATTAAATTTTTTGGGTAAAAAATCAAGCGCTCCGGCATCAAGCGCTTCTAGTGTTGCTTTTGCTCCTTGATGGGTAAGAGAAGAAAACATTAAAATGGCGGTCGGCGCTTTTGCCATAATTTGCTTAACGGCGTCAATACCGTTAAGAATGGGCATTTCAATGTCCATTGTAATAACATCAGGCTTTAATGAAACCGCTTTTTCTACCGCTTCGCGTCCATTAATTGCCACATCAATAACTTCAAGGTTTGCGTCTTTATTTAAGATATCAGATAATCGACGCCTAAAAAAACTTGAATCATCAACCACTAAAACTTTATACGCCATTAAATTTCTCTTTTTAATTATAGTAATTACGCGGTAATTTGTACTAGCTACCTAAAATTTTAAGTAGCTAGTCAGTGATGAGATTAACGCAATTTTCTATGAATATTTGATTTTTTTGCGTAATATTTAAGCATACTTGGTACATCTAGAATGAGCGCAATACCACCATCACTGGTAATGGTTGCCCCAGCCATACCTGGCGTGCCATGTAATAATTGATCGAGCGGTTTAATTACTACCTCTTCTTGACCAATTAATCCATCAACAACAAATCCTACTTGCTGAGAACCTAGCTGAACAATAACCACATGGCCTTTTTCGCGTGTTTTACCACTGAAGTCTTTAACAAGCCATTCATCAAGGTAAAATAGAGGAATAGCCTTTTCACGCACAATAATGGTTAACTGACCATCTACTAAATTAGTATTGGTTAAGTCAAGATGGAATATTTCATTCACCCCAGCCAATGGTAAGGCGAAAGTCTGTTGACCTACATTAACCATGAGTGTCGGTAATATCGCTAACGTTAAAGGTACTTTAATTTCAAGAATAGTACCTTTACCCATTTCAGAATCGATATTAACCGTACCATTAAGTTGGGTAATTTTGGTTTTAACAACATCCATACCAACGCCACGGCCTGAAACCTCAGATATTTCTGTTTTTGTTGAAAACCCTGGTGCAAAAATTAAGCTAAAGGCTTCTTTATCTGACATTCTTGCCGCTGCATCAGCGTCTAAGACACCACGTTCTATAGCAATACTTTTTAATTTTTCAGCATCCATACCTGCACCATCATCTTCAATGGTCAGTAGTATGTGATCACCTTCTTGTGATGCAGAAAGTTTTACCGTACCTTCTCTAGGCTTGCCTTTTGCTTCTCGAACATCTGGCTCTTCAACACCATGATCAACTGAGTTACGAACTAAATGCACTAAAGGGTCGGCAAGTGCTTCAACAAGGTTTTTATCTAAATCGGTATCTTCACCCTCTAAAACAAGGCGAATTTCTTTATTTAAGCTACGTGCTAAGTCGCGTACCACTCGAGGGAAACGACCAAACACTTTTTTGATCGGCTGCATGCGTGTTTGCATAACAGCCCCCTGTAAATCGGTAGTAACTGCATCTAAATTAGAAACAACCTTAGACAATTCTTCATCATCTTTAGTCATACCTAAACTCGTAAGCCTATTACGTACTAATACTAATTCACCCACCATATTCATTATTTTATCAAGGCGTTTCGTATCAACACGAACAGTGGTTTCACCTTGTGGCACCGAAGTTTGTGCAGGTTTTGCAGGCGCTTTGGGTTTAATTTCTTTTTTCGCCGCCGGAGCTGCTTTTGGTGTAGCTGGGCTAGGTTTAGGAGTTGCTTTAGGCGTCGCTTTTGCTGCAGGTTGAACCGTCGCTTTTGGCGGTGTAGGTGCAGAAGGTTCGCTGACAGGCTTAGGTGCTTTTCCTTTACCATGCAATTCATCTAATAAGGCTTCAAACTCATCATCGTCAATTTCATCAGAATCATTAGACAAACTAGTCGCATTGTTAGTTGGTGCACTACTAGCAACATCAGGAGAAAAAGCGCCTTGGCCGTGTAGCTCATCGAGCAAGGCTTCAAATTCATCATCGGTAATTTCATTATCTGAATCACTTGATGTTGACGCTTCTTCAGGTTGAGTAGATGCTGGGGGAGCACTTTTTGCAGCGCCGCTACCATGTAGTTCGTCTAGTAAGGCTTCAAATTCATCTTCTGTCATTTCATCAGACGATGATGAGGAGGATGCAGGCTCAGGTTCAGGTTCTGGCTCTGGCATTACAATTTCAGGTTCAGCGGTTACAGGCTCAGGGGTGGCAGCGGCATCAGCACTTTCAGGTGTACTAAGGCGATGCAATTCTGCAAGTAACGTAGCATCTGCGGCTTCTAAGGGCTCTCTTGCTTGTACTAGGGCAAACATATCATTTACAGTATCTAATGCTTGCAGGATAACGTCCATTAATTCAGGTGTAACACTACGCTGCCCTGTACGCAATAAGTCAAAGATATTTTCTGCGCCGTGACAAACATCAACAAGCTCGTTTAATCCTAGGAAACCAGCGCCACCTTTTACGGTATGAAACCCTCTAAAAATGGAATTAAGCAAGTCAGCATTGTCTGGATCATTTTCAAGTTCAACTAGCTGCTCAGATAGCGACTCGAGTATTTCGCCTGCTTCGATTAAAAAATCCTGTAAAATTTCTTCATCTGCTTCAAAAGACATGCAGCTCTTCCCCCTAAAAACCTAAACTTGATAAAAGATCATCAACATCGTCTTGATCTACGGCGACATCATTTCTTTCTTGCTTATTGATAATTGGCCCTTCAACTAAGTTTTCTCCGACTTTTACCACCGGCTTAGTTTTTTCTTTACTTGCAGCTGATGAATGCCCGTTTGCTTTAGCAAGCATGTCTTCGGTTACCCCAAAGGCGGTCAACATACCAATTAAGCTTTCTTCAACTTCTCTTACCAAATCAATAACTTTACGAATAACTTGCCCAGTTAAATCTTGAAAACCTTGTGCCATTAGCACTTCAGTCATTAGGTTATGCATATTCGTTGTTTCTTGATCGGTTGTTTTCAAAAGCTTGTCAATATTTTGGCAAAGCCCTTTAAACTCACTTAAGTCAATCTCATTACGCATTAACTTCTTCCAGCTAGGATCAACTAGCTGTAATTGTTCTTGAATACCATCGAGCGCAGGAAATATTGATTCAACCGCATCCATGGTCTTATTTGCTGCTTCTTCTGTTTGACTAATCACGTAATTTAAACGTTCTTTCGCATCAGGAATGTCAGCAGTCGCTAAATCACTCAAACGAGAATCTAATTGAAAATTCATCAACGAGTCGTGCAGTTGACGGGTTAGCTTACCAATTTCAGCAAATAACTCTGAGTTAATTGGGTTGTTAATTTCTGCTAACAATTCGTCTGCTTTATCTTGTTGATCAGTCTCTAGATACTCAACGAGTAGCTTAGCTTGATCCAAGGTAACTTTTTTAGCTATGGTCATGAAAAATCCTTAAGTATAGCCAATCAATCAATTAGCCTAATCGCTCAAAAATTTTATCAAGCTTCGTCTTTAATGTTGCCGCTGTAAAAGGTTTAACAATATAACCATTGACACCTGCTTGAGCTGCCATAACTATTTGCTCTTTTTTTGCTTCAGCCGTTACCATTAATACTGGTATATGCGCTAGTGATTCATCAGCTCTAATAGCCTTCAATAAATCAATGCCTTGCATACCTGGCATATTCCAATCAGTTACCACAAAATCAAAATCTCCACTTTGTAGCATTGGTAATGCGGTACTACCGTCATCAGCCTCTGATATATTAGTAAAGCCCAAATCACGCAATAAGTTTTTCACAATTCGTCTCATGGTTGAAAAGTCATCAACGACAAGAACTTTCATATTTTTATCCAAGGCACCCTCCGACGAGAACATGTAATAACAATTTAAATTATATTCTACTTTAACTTTGCCAAGATTGCATACGTGCTTTTAAGCGATGCATTGCTTGACTGTGTATTTGGCTAACTCTAGACTCACTTACATCTAATACTTGGCCAATTTCACGTAAATTCAACTCTTCATCATAATACAATGATAATACTAAAGCTTCACGTTCTGGCAAGCTAGATATACATTGAGTTAATGCTTTTCTAAATAAATCTTTTTCAATATCTTGATATGGATCACTATGTGTGCGATCTTCATCAAGGTTCAGTATATCTTCACTTACACCGAGATCTTCAAAACCAATTATTTTTCCTGAACTAACCTCGTTAAGAATATGATGGTATTCATTTAACGAAATATCAAGTTTTTCAGCAACTTCAATATCAGTAACATCACGACCTAGTTCTGCCTCAAGGTTTTTAATTGCCTCACTAACAAGCCGACTATTTTTATGTACTGAGCGCGGTGTCCAGTCGCCACGGCGTATTTCATCAAGCATAGCGCCTCTAATTCGAATACCTGCAAAGGTTTCAAAACTAGCGCCTTTGCTGCTATCAAAATTATTTGCCGCTTCAAAAAGCCCTATCATGCCCGATTGAATTAAATCATCAACTAAAACACTTGCAGGTAATCTTGCCATTAAATGATAAGCAATTCTTTTTACCAATACTGTGTGTTTTTCTAATAATTGAGTCTTATCTACTTGAGCACTATAAGCACTTGCTTTTACCACATTCTACCACCGATATTTAATTTAGTGATCGAGCAATTTTTCAATGAAGAATTCTAAATGACCTGATGGTTGATTAGGTATTGGCCACTGAGTAATTTTGCTCGCTAGCTCTCTAAAAGCAACTGATGCTGGCGAATCAGGAAAAGCATCGATAATTGCTTTTTGTTTACGTACCGATTTACGAATATTTTCATCAAAAGGGATCACTCCCACTAATTCTAGTGCAACATCTAAAAAGCGATCAGATACTTTGGTTAATTTGGCAAAAAGTTGTTGTCCTTCTTTAGGTGAACGCACCATATTAGCCACAACTTTAAATTTAAAAACGTCATGATCTCGGCTTAATAATTTCATTAAGGCGTAACAGTCTGTAATGGAAGTAGGTTCATCACAGACAACTAGCAATACATCTTGAGCAGCTCGCGTAAAGCTAAGTACCATATCTGAAATACCCGCAGCGGTATCAACAATCAATACATCGCATTCGGTTTTCATTTCACTAAATGCACGAATTAACCCAGCATGCTCTGCGGGGGTTAAATCAACCATTGATTGTGTTCCTGAGGTGGCAGGTATAATTTTTATGCCAGCGGGGCCTTCAATAATAATATCGTCAAGTTCACATTCACCTGATAAAACATGGGATAAGTTGCGTTGAACTCTTAATCCGAGCATAACATCTACATTTGCTAGCCCTAAATCAGCATCTAGTACTAAAACTCGCTTACCTTGATAAGCCAAAGCGATGGCGGTATTTAAAGAAACATTGGTTTTACCGACGCCTCCTTTTCCCCCTGAAACAGCGATGACTTTCATTTGTTTTAACTCATGCATTTTTCTTAAGCCACTTGCTTGATCGATCATCTATCTCTTCTTTATATAATCTTTTTACTACTAATTATGACATATTACATTGCGATAGCAGACATCATTGTTTGCGAGCGTCGATGTGTTGTTTGATTCACCGTCTTTTTGGCTGCCATTTTATTAGCAAGCATAACTAATTTTTCAGCATTAGCAACCTTAATATCTTCAGGAACTCTTTGTCCATCAGTAAGATAACCTATTGGTAAGCCATTTTGAATTGCTGTACTAATAATTTCACCCGTACTAAGACTTTCATCTAGTTTAGTATAAATACAACCGACTAAGGGTATTTTCTTGAATCTTTCAACATTCTCTTGCATAACGCACTGTTGAGTATTAGCAGCAAGTACCAAATAATTACGGATTCTAACACGCGTATTTGATATTAAGGTAGTCAAATGTTCGACTAAACGTAAATCTCTTTGCCCCATGCCTGCGGTATCAATAAGCACGAGTTTCTTTTTCGCAAACTCTTGAATTAAGCCATCAAGCGCTGCTTTATCTTTAGCCAATTTGACTTGGCAACCAATAATACGACCATAGGTTTGTAACTGTTCAAAACCTGCAATTCTAAAAGTATCTGTTGAAATAAGCGCTACACTATCACTACCATGAGACTGAGCAAAGCGTGCAGCTAATTTAGCAATAGTAGTGGTTTTTCCAACACCGGTTGGGCCAACCAAAGCCACAATGCCACCACGATTAATAATGTCATTATTGGTGGTGTTAATTTGTTGAGTCAGTAAATTAAGCGCTGTTTGCCATGCTTGTGCTTGATCATGCTGTTTAGGAACAAACCCTGCAATTTGGTCTGCAATATGTTCATTTAAACCTAGCGTAACTAAGCGATCAACCAACATTGCTCGCATAGGATCTTTTTGCGCTAAATCTTGCCACATTAAGCCTGACACTTGATATTCTAATAACTGACGAATTGAAGCCATTTCATTTTTAATACCATCAAATTCATCTCGGTTAACATACTGTGCGCTATTATCACTAGGTGACTCACTCATCATCTGTGCTTGATTTAAGCTATCACCCGTTTCGGTATTATATTCATGAGCAGGTGTTGAGGTATCTGTTGTTGCAGCGCTACCCGATTGCTGCAAACGGTCAGTAAAACTTTTAAGTTGTGCTTTTATGTTGTCTGCTTCAGCAGGAGCACTGTGAGGTGCTTCATCATGAGAGCTTTGGATATGACGATTTAATAATGCTGATAACCCTTTATCATTGGCTAAATTTGGTTGGGCACTTGTGCTATTTTGTGAAACTTGGCTACGCAATGACACAATATCGTTGTCAATTTCTCTTTCCATTGCGGCCGAAATGGCTGGATTATCTAACGGCGGTGTAGTTATGTCTTCATTTTGTTTTGCTTCAGGCACAGTTTCGCTATAGTCAACCGCAGCCATTAATTCAACACCTTCAGGTATTTTTTTATTAGACAAAATAACCGCTTCAGCACCTAATTCTTCCTTTATTTGTGCTAACGCACCACGCATATCTCTTGCAACATAACGTCTAATTTTCATAAAAACCTCTTCTACAACCCACGCATTTGTTATTAGCTGTATTTATTACTAATAACGGTGTTTAATTTTTACTGACCCACAACACTAACTATTTTTATTTGTTTATCATCAGGAATTTCTTGATAAGAAATTACACGCAAACTTGGAATAGTATATTTAACAAATTTTGCTAAAACGGTTCTTAATATGCCAGAAGTCAGCAAGACAGGAATATGACCGTCAAGTTCTTGCTGTTGTGCCCCATCAGCTAAAGATTTTTGCAATCGTTCTGCAAGCCCCGGTTCAATGCCCGCACCATCATCTCCAGCCATTTGCATTGACTGGTGCAACATTTGTTCCAACTCAGGAGCCAAAGTTATGACAGGTATTTCTTGTGCGGCACCAACAATATCTTGAATAATAAACTTACGTAATGTGATCCTTACCGCAGCGGTTAATACTTCAGGGTCTTGGCTCTTCGGTCCATACTCAACTAAAGTTTGAACAATGCTACGCATATCACGTACCGCAACACCTTCGTTCATCAAATTCTGTAGCACTTTCACAATAGTGCTCAGTGGTAAAATATCGGGTACCAGCCCTTCAACCAACTTAGGATAGCTTTTGCCAAGAATATCAAGTAAGTTTTGTACTTCTTCATGCCCAAGTAATTGCGCTGCATTATTGGTTAAAATTTGGCTTAAATGGGTAGCCAATACGGTTGCAGCATCAACAACAGTATAACCAAGTGATTGTGCGTGTTCTCGCTGGTTTTGAGTGATCCACACCGCCTCTAAACCAAAAGCAGGATCTTTAGTTGGAATACCCTCTAATTTACCAAACACTTGCCCAGGGTTAATGGCAAGTTCATGATCATGTCGAATTTCGGCTTCTCCAACCGTTACGCCCATCAATGATATTTGATAAGTATTAGGATCTAAGTCTAAATTATCGCGAATATGCACTGCGGGCACCAAAAAGCCAAATTCTTGTGATAGCTTTTTACGCACACCTTTAATTCGGCTTAATAATTCACCGCCTTGTGCTTTATCAACCAGAGGAATTAAGCGATAGCCTACTTCTAATCCAATCACATCAACATGGTTAACATCATCCCAGCTTAATTCTTTTACTTCCGCTTCTTTTTGCTTAGTTTGCTGATCTAATTCGGCCTGATCTTTCTCTACCACCTGTGCTTTATTTTTCTTAATGAAATCCATTAAATAAGCACCAGAAGCAATAAAAACAGCAAATAATAAGAAAGAAACATGCGGCATACCGGGAATAATACCCATCACAAACATGACACCAGCGGCGATGTATAACGATTTACTTTGACCAAGTTGATCACTAACTTGCTCACCCATATCTTGAGAGGTATTTTGACGAGTTACCGCAATAGCTGTAGCCACAGAAAGCAAAAGCCCAGGTATTTGTGCAACTAAGCCATCACCAATGGTTAATAAAGTATAAATTTCAACCGCTTGATCAAACGATAAATCATGTTGCACCATACCAATGATTAAACCACCAATGATATTGATAAATAAGATCAAAATGCCAGCAATGGCATCACCTTTCACAAATTTACTGGCACCGTCCATTGAGCCATAAAAATCAGCTTCACTGGTAACTTCTGCACGTCGATCTCTGGCTTGCTCTTGTGTAATAAAACCTGCGTTTAAATCGGCATCTATCGCCATTTGCTTGCCCGGCATAGCATCTAAGGTAAAGCGTGCAGTAACTTCTGAAATACGACCTGCCCCTTTAGTAACCACCACAAAGTTGATAATAATTAAGATCAAAAAGACCACTAAGCCAACCGCATAGTTACCACCAATAACTACAGAGCCAAAGGCTTCAATAACTTTACCAGCAGCATCAGGGCCCTTATGACCTTCAAGTAACACCACACGAGTACTGGCAACATTAAGCGCCAGCCTCAAAATAGTCGCAATCAGCAAAACAGTAGGAAAAGAGCCAAAATCAAGCGGCTTCAGGGTATAAACAGTGATCAGCAACACCACTAAAGACAAGGCAATATTAAAAGAAAAAAGAATGTCTAATAAAAAAGCGGGCATAGGAAGAATAACCATGCCTAAGGCCGCCATAACTAATAATGGCGTACCTAAACCAGCTAAATTACTGAGTTGCCCTTTATTAAATTGCGGAAAATGTGCGGATAATTGCATATAATTTTCAGAGTTATTTTTTTGACACTACCCCTGAAAAAGCAATAACTAGACCAGAAAATCGAGGAGCAAATCAAGCGCTGAAAATTTAATCAATCAATATTTATAATCATCAGGGATCGGTAAGTTTTTCGCTAAAGGTTTTGGTGTATTTGCACGCCCTTTACGGTGTTCATTAAGCTGAAAAACAAAGGCAAGTACTTGGGCGACCGCCGCAAATAGCGCTTCTGGAATTTCTTCATCAACTTCGGCCGTATAGTACAAAGAGCGCGCTAATGCTGGTGATGCAATAATTTCAACATTATGCTCTTTAGCTATTTTACGAATATGAATAGCCATTTGGTCAACGCCACTGGCTAAAACAACAGGTGCTCGGGTGCCATTAGGATCATATTTAAGTGCCACTGAAAAATGAGTTGGATTAGTAATAACCACATCAGAATCAGGCACTTGAGACATCATTCTACGTTGTGAAATTTCTATTTGTAAGCGCCGTATACGGCCTTTTATTTCGGGGTTACCCTCAGTATTTTTAGACTCGTCTTTAACTTCTTGCTTCGTCATTTTTAGCTGTTTGGTATGGCTCCACAATTGATAAGGAACATCAACAATAGCAATAATAACTAAAGACAGTGTTAAAGTTAGAAACATCCATAGTAATAAATTAACCGCATGTTCAAAGTTTTTAGGCGTTGTTTCTAAGCTCAACCCCAGTATTTGTGGAAATAGATTACTTAAGAGTAAATAAGCCACAATAACAACAACAAAGAATTTTAAGATAGACTTTACAAATTCAATCGCGGCTTGTGCCCCTAACATGCGCTTAAAACCAGCAATAGGTGAAAGTTTATTCGCTTTAGGTGCTGCAGCTTCCCAAGAAAAGCTTATACCGCCTAATAATATATTCCCCACAAAAGCCGCAATCGCAACAATAAAGAATATCCACATTAAGGGCATTAAAACCGTACCCACTGATTGACTCACGACCGTAAAAGCTGCATGTACATCTAGCGATTCTTGTTTCGTTAAGCTAAATAAACGAGACATCATTTTTGACATAGAAACAACTAACGCATTGCCCATCAATAACATGGCACTAGCACTGCCGACTAAAACAAACATAGTGCCAAGTTCTTTTGAGCGAGCAATCTGACCTTTTTCTCGTGCATCGGAGACTTTTTTGGACGTGGGGTCTTCGGAGCGTTCACCGCTATCTGAGTCAGCCATTATTCACCTCTTTGTTACGGAATAGCCGCACAGTTAATTAAGTAACAACTAAAATCAACGGCTCTTTGCCACTGTAATTCAAAATGCGTTAAAAAATTCCCCATGGTTAACCACATAATAATTAAGCCTGCAGCCATAGTAATAGGAAAGCCAATAGCAAAAATATTAAGCTGAGGAGCCGCTCTGGTCATAATACCAAAAGAAAAGTTAATCACTAACATTGCTGTGATCGGCGCTAAAGCTAATGACAACGCAGTAGCGAACATCCAAGCGCCCCATTCAACTAATTCTTTGTATTTTATTGCCGACAACGAATTAGCTTGTATGGGTAAAGTATCAAAACTAACCACAACAAAATGAATAAAAATTAAATGCCCATCTAATGCCCAAAACAGTAACGTTGATAAAATTAAAAAGAACTGCCCAACCGCTGGAACATTCATACCACTTGAAGGATCAACTAACGAAGCAAAGCCTAACCCCGTTTGCATTGCAATAACTTGCCCCGCAAGCGTGAAGGTATTAATCACCATAATAGTAACAAAACCGAGCATAATACCAATAATAACTTGTTCAGCGAGCAATAATGCGGTAGCAAAAGAAACTAAGCTTTCAACATGAGTACTGGGAATTGCAGGCATAACCGCCACAGTTAACATAACACAGAGTACTACTTTTATTTTACTTGTAATACTCTTTGAGCCTAAGCCCGTCATGCTCATAATCAGCGCCGAAATACGCGTAAAAGGAAGAATAAAATCAGCCAAGTATTGTTGAATAATTGACTCGGTAAATTCCATAGTCTAACTCACAACACTCGGAATACTATCAATTAAACGAATGGTATAGTCCATAAGTTTTTGTACAATCCAGTGGCCGCCGTAGATAAGCGCCAATAATGTTACAATTAAACGCGGTAAAAAACTTAACGTTTGCTCATTAATCGATGTTGCTGCCTGAAAAACAGCAACAATAAGGCCGACAAAAAGCCCCGGTACAATAATCGCGCTGACTAATAATATAATCAAAAATAAGGCATCACTTAAAATGTCAACAAAGACTTCGGGTGTCATCGCTAAGGCCCCATACCATAACTGGTTGCAATTGTACCAATAACTAAGTTCCAGCCATCTACTAAAACAAATAACATCAGTTTAAAAGGTAAAGAAACAATCATAGGTGACAACATCATCATACCCATGGCCATTAAAATACTTGCCACCACTAAATCGATGATCAAAAAAGGTATAAATAGCATAAAACCAATTTGAAAAGCTGTTTTTAATTCACTAATAATAAAAGCAGGGATCACCACTGTCATGGGTAAATCACTCGGCTTATCAACAGTTTCTATACCTGCCATCGTGGCTAATGTACTTAAATCTTTTAAGCGAGTTTGTTCAAGCATAAAAGTTTTCAGTGGCGCTTTGGCTTTTTCTATCGCTTCAACAGAAGTTAATGACTCAGCTAAATAAGGTTGTATTGCTTGTTCATTAATCTTGTTATAAACAGGGGTCATAATAAAAAGGGTCATAAATAGCGTTAACCCGATAATAACTTGATTTGACGGGGTTTGTTGTAAACCAAATGCTTGTCGTAAAATAGCCAAAATAACCACAATACGCGTAAAAGAAGTCATCATAATGATCGCTGCAGGAATAAAGCTCAGCGCGGTCATAAAAATAAGGATCTGCAACGTGACAGAATATTCCTGCGTACCATCAGGATTAGTGGTTAATTTGAGTACCGACATACTCAAATCATCAGCGGCAAAACTCACATGACTAAAAATTAATCCAACAAAAAGTAGTAGATAAAAAGCGTTAATGCCAAATTGACTCGCCTTTATTTTATTAGCCATAATCTTATTAGCCGCCTTGTTAGCCATAGTCTGTTATCATCTCTTGTTATAGCCTTAATAAACTGGCTATTTTTTAGTTATTGAGTTTTGTTGGTATTTTTTTTAAATAAATTCATTAAATTTGCTGGCAAGTTAGGCTCTTGCCTATTTTGAGTATTGATACAAATGGGTTTGTCGAGCGTTTCTAATAGTGATATTTGCTGGTTGGTCACCCCAAGTAAGAGTTGTTTTTCTCCGACTTGTACGACAACGATTTTTTCTTTGTTGCCGACCATGAGAGACGTAACAACTTTTAACTCACTATGATGAGTGGGCACAATATTAAAGCGCTTGAGCACTAAAGCGGCAGCAACAATAACCGCTAACACAATCAGCAATGACACAATCATGCTTAGCGCATTCATATTCGTTGCAACATGACTACCGACTACTGGTTCTGTTGCTTGCTGAGCAAGAGTGCTAGCAGAACTCATTAAACTGGCTAGTGTTAGTATAAAACGCATTGATTATCCTAGAGCATTTAAGCCTTACGATCTAAAAATTATTTGAGCTTTTTAATACGCTCAACTTGGCTGATCACATCGGTAAGACGAATACCAAATTTGTCATTGACCACTACAACCTCACCATGCGCAATTAAAGTACCGTTAACCAGTACATCTAATGCTTCACCAGCAACGCGATCTAACTCAACCACAGAACCTTGGTTTAATTGTAATAAATTACGAATACTAATATTACTACGCCCTACTTCCATCGAAATAGTAACCGGAATATCTAAAATAGCTTCAAGCTTACGTTTTTCTTCACCTGAAATAGGGGGTTGCTCTTCTTCAAGCTCTTCTAGCTCTACTGCTTGAGCTTCTCCGGCTTCGGCAGCGGCTTGTTCATCCATAGCCTCAGCCCACATATCTAAGCCGTCTTCATTCTCATTATCACTCATCAGTACTCACCTTAATACTTGTCTAATATTCTAAATCGTCTTCTAACAATTGTAATTCAGCATCACTGTCGAGGCGTTTACCACCTTTAGTTAAAATAGTTAATTCATTTTTAACTGACTCTGGACGCTTAATTTTAGAGTCTATTTTTATGGCCATATTTTCTCTAACTCGACCAAGTTTCGCTCTATAGGTTGGTAAATCTTCCACTAATACCGTTAATGTTTCAGGCATTTCAATAGGAATAATATCACCTTCTTTAAGCTCCATAATTTGTCTTAGGGGTAAATCTACCTCTAAAAATTTTGTCGTAAGCTCAACGGGTACATCCATAATCTCATCGCGCAATGCTTTAGACCAACGCATGTCGGTATCTTCTTTATCACTTTGCACACCCGCATCAAGTAATTCACGAATAGGCTCTAACATAGAGTAAGGTAAAGCAACATGAAAGTCGCCACCACCACCATCTAGTTCAATATGAAACGAGCTAATAACAACGACTTCAGTTGGGCTAACAATATTAGCCATCGATGGATTAACTTCTGAATCTAAATACTCAAATGAAACATCCATAACAGGCGACCAAGCTTCTTTGTAGTCTTCAAAAATAATTTTCAAGAGCATTTGAATGATACGACGCTCGGTAGGAGTAAACTCACGCCCCTCTATTTTGGCATGATAGCGTCCGTCGCCACCAAAAAAGTTATCGACTAAAATAAAAACTAAACGCGCTTCCATGGTAATAAGCCCCGTACCTTTTAACGGGCGAAAGCGCACCATATTTAAACTTGTAGGAACAAATAAGGTGTGTACATACTCACCAAATTTGATCATTTGAATACCATTTATTGATACTTCTGCGGTACGACGCATCATATTAAAAAGACTAATACGCAAGTGGCGAGCAAAACGTTCATTCACCATTTCAAGGGTTGGCATGCGTCCACGCACAATACGATCTTGCGAAGAAAAATCGTACTCTGTCATGTCTTTCGACTCAGTAGAAGCCTCGGTAACCTCTTCTTCTTCTACATCATCAACACCATGAAGTAGCGCATCAATCTCATCTTGTGATAATAAGTCACTCACTTGCTATTCTCTTTAATTGTTATCAATAAATTATACTTACTTTACAAGGTGTTACTGCATTACAAAGCCTGTAAAAAGCACTTTTTCAACAATTTTTCCACCCGCAATATCAACCATTTCTTGCTGTACTGCGGTTAAGGCTTTTTGCTTTAATGAAGCTTTACCCACACTTGTTGCTAAGTCATCTGCATTAGCTTGCGAAAACACACCAAGCAAAGTACTTTCAATCAAGGGAATATGTTTTTTAGCGGTTTCTTCATTATCGGCGCCACGTACCAAAAGTTGTACTCGAATTTCAACGAAACGATCTCTTGCAGTACCAGGCACATTAAAACGAAAAGCGCGCGGCATTGGTACATACAAGGCTGTACCAACACTTACCGCATTGCTTTCAGCCCCTGCTTCATCACTGCCTTCAGTATCAGCTGTTGCACTGACTTCTGTGGGAGCTGCTTCGTCTTCACCGCCCATAAAAAAGAAGGCTCCACCACCGCCAGCAACCAATAAAACAACGGCTGCAATGATGATGATCATTTTTTTCTTTTTATTGCCTGAACCATCAATTTCTAATTCATTTTCCTTGTCTTTATCTTTTTCTTCAGCCATGTCAAACCTTTAAAATTAAACCCAGTTAGTTAAACTATATCCTTGAATGTACATTTAGCCAATACTTTTACTCTATTAAGCATAGTAATCAATACCAGTTGCCGAACCTTTAACCACTTTCCCTGTAAAGACTTGGCTAGCATCAAGGTATTCGTCTTCACCTGCATTATCTACATGATTGCTGTGACCTTGCTCACCTGCGCCCATAAAGCCTTTTTCACCTTGTTGCCCTACATTGGCATCACCAACATTAACACCTTGTTCTGCCAGCATTTCTCTTAATCTTGGCATATTCTGTTCTAGTGACTCTTTCGCTTGTTGATTTTGTACCGTAAATTGCACTGTGGCTTGATCATTATGTAAATGTAGCCTAACTTGCATCTTGCCAAGTTCTGGTGGATCTAAACGAATATCAACCTGTTGTAGCTTTTGTTGCACCATAACCATAACTTTATCTTGCAAATTATTGATAAAGTCTTTTTTGTAGATGGCAATCGTTTCGGCTTGCTTGATCAACTCTATTTTTTGATTTTGAGTATTGGTTTCAATGACTTTGTCTGAGATAGCTTGCAGGGTTTGAATATCTTGTATATCTGCTTCAGAATAATGGTTGGTACTCGTATTCGCTTGTGTGGTTAACGTACTATAAATTTGCTGTTCACGTTTAACCTCTGTCGGTTTAAGTTCTTTTTTAGTGATATGATCAATAACTGCTTGCTCACTAGCTTCTGTACTTTCTTCATCCCCTTTAACTACCGCCGCTAAACTATCTGTAAGTTTGTCAGAAGCATTTTTAGTTTCATTGTTTGCTCCTTGATTTAGAGCAAAAGGTAACACTTTAGCTTTATTATCGCCCTCTAAGGTAAGGGCTTCCCCTTGCAGATTTTTCACATTATCTACAGAGGTTAATGTTTGAGCTATTTTAGCATATTGTGAGTCTTCTCGTTTTGCAGAGTCACTATTGGCTACTTTACCTTCTTTACTTGCTTCTTTATTCGTGGCGTTAAGTGCAATATCATTGTCGTTAGCCTTTAATACTCCTTGCTTATCTTGAGCTAAGGCAACTAATTTAGCCGTAAGGGTTTCATCATCTACACCTTGTGCTTGTTCGGCATTAGCCATTGCTTTGTCACTGACTAGTGATGCCGTATCAAGTGATACTTGAGATTTTTGCACAACAACAGGCGGATCAATAGGTAGTTCAATTTTACCCTTCCAGTTTTTACCCGTTTTAGGGTCAAGTATTTCTCCGGTTTTAGGTGTAAGCATTTTAGCCTGTTGTAAACTATCATCGAGAACAACTGTAGCACTATTGCTTTCTTGTTTATTTACCCCTTGCTTTGACTCTGTCACTAATGAGGCTTGTGCTAAAGTTTGTTTGTTTATTTCATCGTCTTGTATGACCGCTTGAGCAACACTTTGTTTAATTTCTTGTGCCTGCTTAATATTATCAGCCGTTACTGTATTGGCTTGTTGCTCTACAACTTTATTTTCGATAAGTGTTTGATCTGAATTTTGTAGTAGTTGTAATAGTTGCTCTGTTTGGGCTTGTTCAGCATTTTTATCGCTTTCATTTTCACCACTAAGCAGTTTATCTTGAATATTTTCGTCTAATTGCTCTGAGGTTTCCGCTTCAACTTTTTGGTTTTCAGTATTTTTTGTTGTTTGGTTTTCTTGCAATGATTGCGCTTTTTCATCTTTATTGGTGATATCATTCTCAGATGAATTATTAACATCCTGTACATTGTCAGATTTTTCTGCGACTGATTTTGCCGCTTTATTGCCACGTAAATTCTCTGGAGAATTTTGCGCTAATACTTGTGAAAAGTTATCACCACGCTCTGCACTTGCTGTTGAACCAATAGAATTATCACCTTTAAATTCAGATGGTTGCCCTAAATCAATTGGAAGAGTGGTTACTTTATTCATCATAGATTCACTTATTATTAAGGTAAAAGTTATGCACTTTATTAAACGACCTGTTATGCCATTAATATAAAACAAGCAAAAGTTATTCCATTATCGGGCTATTTGCTGAAGATATTGCACTTAGTGCCGTTTGCTCTTTTTTTGCATCGCCTTTTAATAGTGACGTCTAATAAATTGTTGATTGGCAATCTCATCAAACATTTTTTGTTCTTGCTTTGCGGCTTTAAGCTGTGCTTTAACCAGTAATTTAGCGCGTAAATGCTCTACGGCTTGCACTTTTTGGCGTTGTTTTAGCCATTGACTTTTACGTTGCCCTACTAAGGCTTTGGCTTGTTGAATAGCAATTTCAACTTGCTTCGCGGCATTATCTAATTTATTAATAAAAGCATGATAGTGTCCGTAAGTGGCACTATCAATACCTGTTTGCGAGCGTTCACTCACACGTTTCATGTATTCTAATCTAAAGTCACCTACATTATTTAAACGTTGTAGATTATCTTGATAATCTTTTTCGGCTTGCTGTAGCGCTTGAATAGCTTTACTTTCTTTATCACGTTCAAATTTTAACAAGGTGTCAAGCTGTTTAAGTGACATAACGGTAACCTAAATTATCCGCGTTGTTGTTGCTGTTGTTTCGCATGAGCTTCTCCTGCGGCAATAATTTCTTGTAGCTGTGCAAGACTTTGATCATAAGGAATAACTTCTGTCATTTTTTGCTGTAAAAAGAAGTTAATCACTGGCATTAAATTAATAGCCCGATCAATACGAGGATCACTGCCTTTGCTGTATGCACCAATAGCAATTAGGTCTTTATTTTGTTGATATAGTGAATAAATTTGGCGAATTTGACGAGCTAATTGTTGATGTTCTTCACTGGTCACCATTGGCATTACTCGGCTAATAGAAGACTCAATATCAACCGCAGGATAATGCCCTGAATCGGCAAGCTCTCGAGATAAAACAATATGACCGTCTAAAATAGCACGGGCAGCATCAGCAATAGGGTCTTGTAGATCATCACCTTCAGTTAATACGGTATAAAATGCCGTAATAGAGCCTTGTCCTTCACCGCCTTGACCTGCTCGTTCAACCAATTGCGGCAATTTTGAAAAAACCGACGGCGGATAACCTTTAGTCGCTGGGGGTTCGCCAACTGCCAATGCGATTTCACGTTGTGCTTGCGCATAACGGGTGATTGAGTCAAGTAACAATAAAACATTTAATCCTTGATCGCGAAAATATTCGGCTATTTTAACTGCACTTTCACAACCCTTTAAGCGCATTAAAGGCGAGTTATCAGCAGGTGCTGCTACAACCACTGAACGTGAACGTCCATCTTCACCTAAAATTTCTTCAATAAATTCTTTAACTTCTCGACCACGTTCGCCAACTAATCCTACTACAATCACATCAGCCGTAGTGCCTCGTGTCATCATGCCAAGTAAAACCGATTTACCAACACCACTACCCGCAAAAAGCCCCATACGTTGCCCTTTACCAACCGTAAGAAAACTATTAATAGAACGCACGCCAACATCTAAAGGCTCTGTTATCGCTCGCCTTAACAATGGGTTGGTAGGATTATTATCATAATGATAATCGTCACTGGGTTTAATTGGACCTTTACCATCAAGAGGTTGCCCTACACCATCAATAACTCGCCCTAATAAATCCATAGACAACGGCAGTCGAGATTTGCTCGCTACAGGTAAGACACGCGCTCCTGGCATAACCCCAACTAAACTTTGTTCGGGCATTAAATAGGTTTTATCTTGTGCAAAACCCACAACTTCAGCGATTAACTCTCCTTGAGAGGTTTCAACTAAACACTGACTACCAACATGAGCTCGCACACCAACCGCTTCCAGTGTTAACCCAACAACACGCACTAAACGACCTGCAACTGAAATCGCATGAGGTTTAATAAATTGTTGGCTTTTTTTTAACCTTTCACTTAATTGCTGGCTATCTATCATAGTTACTCTATGGTTTAGTTGGTAAATTTATTTGCCCGTAAGCCATTTAAAAAATACTTAAACGTTATTGGTGTAAGGCATTTTGTAAGAAAGGCTCTAAGACTTCTTTAATACGTGATTTAATACGCATATCTATATTTGAGGTGCTATTTTCTACTTGGCAACCACCTATTTCTAACTGTGGTGCAGGTAATAAACGCCAGCCACTTTCTTGAATGTGCTGTTCACCAAAGGCTTCTTCAACTCGTTTGATATCATCAGGATGTAAATATATTTGTGTTTGCGCCTCTTGTGCAGGCAAGGCTTTGATCGCATCACTAATAGCTGACATGAGTATATCACTATTAATTGTTGCTTCATGGCGTACAATAGCTTCGGTTAATTGTGCTGTTAATTCAAATAATTGCTGCTCTACATTTTTATCAACAATCGCCATCGGTTGGTGCAAATGTTCAATTAATTTTTGCCATTGCGCTGTGAGTTCAGCAACTTGCTCTTCACCTTGTGCGAACCCTTCTTTGTGCCCTGCTTCAAAGCCTGACTGTTTACCTTCATCGAAACCACTGGCTTTACCTTCTTCATAACCTTTCGCAAAACCTTCTTCCTTACCTTGATTAAAGCCTTCGTCATAAGCTGCTTGACGAATTTCTTCAATTTCTTCAGCCGTTAAGGGTTGGGGTTCAACTTCTTCTTGTGCTTCTGGCGGTTCATAACGCCACGTAGTTTTTAATCCTAATGCATTGGTTTTGCTTTCATCTTCTCTGCTCTGGGGTGGAGTTACCGAAGGAATTTCCCACGTTTTAGGGGCTTCATCAGGTTTAGGATGAATAATATTTTCTATGATTTTTTTTTCACTTTTAATCACGTTCAACCTACCTTATTTTCAGTGACAATAGCCCAAGTGATATATTACAAGAACTCATCAGCACCACCGCCACCGCCTAGCATAATTTCACCTGCATCAGATAAACGACGGGCAATAGAGAGAATTTCTTTTTGTGCAGCTTCAACTTCACTAATACGCACAGGCCCCATAGCTTCAAGGTCATCAACCAGCATTTCTGCTGCACGTTTAGACATATTTTTAAGAATTTTCTCTTTCAGCGCTTCATCAGCACCTTTTATGGCTTTCATCAGTACATCTTGTTGTACTTCGCGTAAAATTGCTTGGATGCCTCTATCATCAACATCAGCTAAGTTTTCAAAAACAAACATTAAGTCTTGAATTTGTTGGCTCATGTCTTCATCGTGTTCACGAATAGCATCCATTAACGGCCCTTCAACATTGGTATCAAGGTAGTTCATAATATCAGCTGCCGCTTTTAAGCCGCCCATTTTCGCCGCTTGTGCACCTGCTTGACCTGCAAATTGTTTCTCCATGATCTCATTTAATTCTAGCAAGGCCGCTGGTTGTACTTCTTCTAAGTTGGCAATACGCATCATTAGATCTAAGCGCACTTTCTCTGAAAATTGTGCTAAAATCTCAGCCGATTGTTCTGGATCTAAATAAGAAAGTACAATAGTTTGAATTTGCGGATGCTCATTACGAATAATGTTAGCAACTTGTTTTGAGTCCATCCATTTCAATGAATCTAAACCTTTGGCACCACTACCCATTACAATTTGGTCAATAAGGTTGCTGGCTTTATCTTCCCCTAATGCGGCAGTTAATGCTTTACGTACAAAGTCTTCACTTTGGAAACCAATGGTACTAAAGTTTTGAATTTCATTAATAAATAACTTATGCACTGCAGTTATTTTTTCTTGGGTAAAGTCGTCCATTGCAGCCATAGCCGTACCCACTTGTTGTACTTGCTTTGGCTCAAGGTGTTTTAAAATTTGCGCAGCATCTTCCTCTGACAAACTCAGTAGCAAAATAGCTGCTTTTTCAACACCTTCAAGTTTTTCAACATCAAAACCTGTTGAGGTAGTTGCTAGTTCTTTGTTTTCATCACTCATCTTCAGTTAACCAACTTTTCACTACTTGTGAAGACAATTCTGGTTCGTTAGCAACCAGTGCTCTAACTGCTTTTAATACATCTTCATCACGGTGTAAATCAGGCAATTGTAAACTGCCATCTGGAGCAAAGCCAACACTACCCGCATCAAATTCAGAGGTTAGCATATCCATAGTTTCATCGCCTAAATCAACATGGCTATCAAGTGATTTATCACCAAAGTCATCTGGTTTAGATTCTGGGTACATTAAGCGTTTGATCATTGGGCGAACTACGGCAAGAATTAAGATAATAATAACCAAACCGCCCATAACTAGTTTAACGGTTTTTAAAAACCACGGTTGCTCATAAATGGGTAATTCTTCCGCTGGTGCCATTTCAATTTTAGAAAATGGCAAGGTAACAACTTCAAGCGCATCACCTCGTTGTAAGTCAAAACCCACACTGCCTTGCAATAAACGACGAATATTGGCAAGTTCTTCTACTGAACGCGGTGTTTGCTTCACTTCGCCTTCAGGTGTTGTGGTGGTAACATAATCAAGGGCAACTGACACACTTAAACGACGTACTACCCCTGTTTGCTGTTTTGTATAACTGATCGACTCATCAAGCTCATAATTTTTAGTCACTTCTGAGTGCTTGCGGCTTGGTGCAGCTTTAGTATTACCTGTGCCTGTCGCATTTTCAGGGATATCAGACTCTAACGGTGGTTGATTAGTTAAGGCTCCAGGAATACCACCTAACATGCCACCAATGGTACTATTTTCAACTTTCATTTCACTGCGAAGTGCAGGTAAATCTGGATTAAAGCGACGTTTGGTTTGCTCGGTATTGGTAAAGTCCATCACCACATCAACTTGTGCGGTGTAATTGCCTAAGCCAACCACAGGAATAAGAATAGAGTCGATTTTATCTAAATATTCTTTTTCACGCTTTAGCTCTATTTCGAATTCTTTGCGAGAGCGTGAAGAAATTGAATTTTGAGAACCTGAATTCAGTAATCGACCATTTTGATCGGTTACTGTAACGCGGTTAGGATTTAAACCATGTACGGCAGAAGCCACAATATCAACAACAGAGTCAACCTCTTCTTCTGATAATAAGCGATTCTTTTGTAAGGTAACCACCACAGTAGCAGATGGACTTTTACTTTTACGTGCAAAAACATTACTACGAGGGATCGCCAATAACACGCGAGCACGAGAAACAGATTTTAATTCTTCAATAGTGTGCGCAATTTGTTGCTCTCTATTGTATTTTAGTCGCTCACTTTCAAGTCGCTGACTAACACCAAAGCCCATATCTTTCATCAGCATATCGGCATCATCTTGACGAGGATCTTCACTAAGCCCTTCTCTAGCAAGCAAAAGTTTTATTTCTTGATATTTATCAACGGGTACTGAAATAGTGTTATTTTCTTGACGATATTCAACTTTGTTGGCATCAAGAATATCCATTGTTTCAATAAGTTGTTGAGTTGGAAGTTTGGCTAAAATACGATATTCAGGTTGATTTGCCCATAAAATAACCGACACGGCTATCGCTAAACAAATAGCTAAGGCCATAATCAAGGTAATTTGTCGCATCATATCGACATTACCTAGCGCCGCAGCAATACCTGATTTTTGATCTTCAACAGCACCGTCATCAGCGGCCATTAATTCGCCACCCTCGGCAACAGTTAGATCAGTTGTGCTTGTGGTATCTGACACTTATATTCTCCGTAAACACATGATTAGAGCCTAAACTGGCATACTCATAATTTCTTTATATGCTTCAACAAATTTATTACGTACTTGTACTGTTGCCTCAAAAGCAACGCCCGCCTTTTGGCTTGCGATCATTGTTTCAGCTAAACTGACATTACGATCACCCATTTCAAAAGCCATTTTTTTAGCCCCTGCATCTTTTTGTAGATCGTTTACCGTATTAATCGCTTTGCTTAATAAACTACCAAAATCTTGTCCTGATTGGTTAATAGTAGGTATTGCATGGCTTTTATTACCAGTTGCTTCTATAGCCATACTTTGCATTTGTGCTAAAAGAGAATTGCCTTTGATATCCATACTAATTTACCTGTGTCAAAAATTTGATGGTTGGATGTTATCAAGAGGAGTTGCAAACATAATGCCAAAGCAAAATTTAATTTTTTGATAAGGTGAGATTTAAAATGAAGTTACGCCTTAAATACTACACAATAAGAATATACAACAAGCTGAAATAGTAAGTTATTTCAGCTTGTTAGGTAATAAAATACTTACATAGTGTGTAAAGAGCCAGCATACTCACTTTGCTTGTTCTTTTGTTTTTTCAAGCGGCATGAATACTGAAATGTCGATTAATTAAACGCTATTTTACGCGGGTATTTGAATACCGCAATCTCGCATACGGGCAATTTTATAGCGTAAGGTTCGCGGGCTGATCCCTAACCGTTCAGCAACCGCTTTGCGACTGCCTTGACAAGCATTAAGCGTGTCTAAAATAATTTGATGCTCTTGATGTTTAAGCTCATTACCTAAACGCGCTTCTGTTTCTTGTTCATCTTTTGCTGATTCATCAACTCGTATGGTTTCAAATTGATCAATAAGCAAGTCTTCCGCATCAATTACACCATTGCTGTGCAAAATAAGTGCACGCTGTACTACATTATCAAGTTCTCTCACATTACCCGGCCAATCATAAGCTAAGAGTTTACTGCGAGCAGCAGCAGTGAGTTCAGGAATACTGTCACTACCTTTTTGACAATGACGTTCAATAAGGTGTTGTGTTAAAGGAATAATATCATCTCGACGCTCGGCTAATGGTAACCAAGTTAAAGGAAACACATTAAGGCGATAGTATAAATCTTCTCTAAACTCACCTTTTTGTACCGCTATTTTTAAATCACGGTTACTGGTTGCAATCACTCTAACGTCTAATTTAATGGTTTTACGGCCAGCTAAACGTTCAACTTCTCGCTCTTGTAAAACCCGTAAAATTTTAGCTTGTAGCCCTAAATCCATCTCGGTTATTTCATCAAGCAAGATGGTGCCACCTTGTGCCTGTTCAAATTTTCCAGGGCAGGCTTGAATAGCTCCAGTAAAAGCGCCTTTCTCATAACCAAATAAAGTGGCTTCAAGCATATTCTCAGGAATAGCTGCACAGTTGATAGCAATAAAGGGTTTATCAGCTCGAGGTGAATTTCTATGTACATATTGAGCTAACACTTCTTTACCTGAACCACTAGGTCCTAACACCATAACTGACGCATCAGTTGTAGCAACTCGTTCAGCTAATTTTAAGAGTTCTAAACTTTTTTTATCTGCGACAATAGGTCGAGAGCTGTCAGCAATTTGTAAAGGCACATACTGGCTTACCATATTCAACAACACTTCGGGCGCAAAAGGTTTGCTCATATAGTTACAAGCGCCATCTTTCATTGCTTGTACCGCATCGTCTATGGTGCCAAAAGCGGTCATAATAAGTACAGGCATGGTTGCATAAGCTTTTTTAATATTAGTCAAGAGTGTTAAGCCTGACATACCACTCATTTGCACATCAGTTACCACTAGATCTATTTTATGATTTTTTAATTGCAACAATGCCGACTCACCCGAGTCAGCTTCAACACATTGATAGCCAGCTAATCGTAAAGTATCAACTAAGGCTTCTCTTAAACCTGAGTCATCTTCAACAACAAGTATTTTACTGGTATTCATAGTGCCTCTCCTGAATGCGTTTTTGCTTTTACCTTAGTATTTTTTATATTTGCTCCCTGAAAAATAGGCAGTTTTATACAAAAGTGCGCGCCTTCACTTGCTTTACTCAATAGCAAAACATCCCCCTGATGTGCATTAGCCACTGATTTAACAACCGCTAACCCTAGCCCTGTTCCTTGTGCTCGAGCAGTAAAAAAGGGTTCAAATATTTTATCTGCCAATTCACTCGCTATACCTTGACCATTATCTTGTACACTAATACAAGCAAAATTATCTTGGCTGTAACTACTTATATTGATGTGAGCATCTTGCTCTATAATTTGCAGGCTGTTATGAATAAGGTTTTGAATAGCGCCAACAAGTGCCCTTTTATTACCCAAAATTTGATAATCTTCTTCGCTTAACGACAAATGAATTTTGGCATGGTGTTTCGCCACTTGAGCTTCTAAAGCGTGTACGGCATCGATAATAATTTGATTGACAGACAGCACTTCAAGCACTTGTTGTTTGCCACTTTTAGCATAAAGTAGCATGTCATTAACCTGCTGCTCTAAATCATGTAATCGACTCATTAATTTCTGCTGAAAACTATCTCTATCGCGCAGGGTTAATTTGTCATTTGATAAGTTTGCACCATATAAAATAGCCGCTGATAAAGGCGTTCTAATTTGGTGAGCTAATGTTGAAACCATACGCCCTAAAGAAGATAAACGCTGCATTTGGCTAATTTTATCTTGTAATAAACGTGTTTCAGTTAAATCAGTGATCACAATCAGTTGCCCAGGCTGATTGCCTAAAGTGCGAATTTCTAATTTAACACGACGACCATCTTTTAATGACACTTCATGCCAATCATCTTTTCTAGGTTTGAATGAGCGACGAATAACATCGTACCAAGGCTGCCCTAAAATTGGTTCATCAAGAAATTCTCTAGCAACAGGATTAATTTTAATTACAATACCATTACCATCAAGCATAACTAAGCCTGTAGGCATAGCTTCAATTAATTGATTCGCTTGCTGGCTTTGTTGACGAAGCATAGCTAATTCGCCTGCATACGCTTCTTGTTCAAGCTCTGCAGCTGCTTCGGTTGCATTATGCTGATTTTTTAACGTAAAAGATGATGCCTGAATAAAGTTATTTTCAGGTGCTTGCTCATTTTCAGTAAAAGAATGTAATGCTAATGCCATAAATACTCACTCGATAAACTACTAACGTATTGTTAGTTCACATTTATCTTGAATAAGCATTTACTATGCCAAAGAAAAACCACTTATTTTTCAATAAAATAAGTGGTTTTCAATTGACGTTTTTTTGACTTTAGTCCAGTTTAAAGCGGTGATTAAATAATAATTGTGTAAAAAATTTAACCGCGAAAATATATGGTATACAAAGATTACTAAGGCTTTTGTAGGTCATATTTACGCATTTTTTCTACTAAGGTGGTACGGCGCATCCCTAAGGTTTCAGCGGCTCGTGCAACAACCCAATCATGCTTAACTAGTGCTTGTTCAATTAAGGATATTTCAAGATCGGCCAAATATTCTTTAAGATTGATGCCCTCATCAGGCAATAAGCCTTGTGTATTACTCGTGGTAACCGGTTGTATATCCACCCCTGGCTCTGCAAAGTTGGTATTATCTTCTTCATCGTCATCAAAATCAGCAAATAGGGCATTAATCGCCTCTCGTTCTTGAATTTCTTCAGGATATTGTGGTTGATAACTTTCAACATCAATATGTTGATATTTAGCAGGTAATTCAGCAACATCAACTACTTGATCGCCATACATAATTAGCATACGTTCAATTAAATTTGATAACTCACGCACATTACCCGACCACGGATGTTCCATTAAAGATTCAAGTGCTTTTTCGGTGAAGCGTACACTACGCCCTTGCTCTTGCTCAAAACGTTTAACCAGCTCTTGCAATAATAGCGGAATATCTTCTTTACGCTCTCGTAGTGCAGGCGTTTCAATAGGAAAAACGTTTAAGCGATAGTATAAATCTTCACGAAAATCGCCTGATTTGATCATCTCTTCAAGTTGTTGATGCGTTGCGGCAATAATACGCACATTGGCTTTTAAGCTTTTTGTTCCACCTACCCGTTCAAACGTGCGCTCTTGCAATACCCGCAATAATTTAACCTGCATAGGTTGTGGCATATCACCAATTTCATCTAAAAAAAGCGTGCCGCCTTCGGCTAATTCAAAACGCCCTTTTCGCGCAGAAAAAGCGCCGGTAAATGCGCCCTTTTCATGACCAAATAATTCACTTTCTAATAGCTCTCCGGGTATTGCACCACAGTTAACGGGTACGAAAGGCCCTTTTGCACGTTCAGATAAGTCATGGATATTACGTGCAACCACTTCTTTACCTGTGCCTGATTCTCCTAAAATAAGTACATTGGCATTAGTTGTGGCAACTTGCTCAATTAAAAAACGTACTTGTAGCATTGCATCGCTAGCGCCAACTAACGAGCGAAATAACTGTGCTGAATTTTTATTTTGCTGACGTTTAGGTAATTTATTATGGTATTGATGACAATGATGAATAAGCTCTGTTAGCTGCGCATAATTTAAGGGACGCTTTAATTCGCCAATGACATTAACTAAATGTTGTGCTGGTTGCTGATCAAGTACGTCATGCAAAATAAAAGGGCAGGTTGGATTTTGACGAATAATATCAACACACTCATCAGACAATTCACCTGTAACAATAGTTGCTAATAGATTAGGAATATTGGTAATTTGCTCTAAAAAGGCATCACTTGAGCAACTTTGAAAATGCTCTCCCATAAAAGCAAGCACTGTTTCAATTTGCGTGCGACGAGCATTATCGTTATCAACAATCAGTAATTGTTTTTGACCTGGTATTGGCATTGACTCTGTCTTTTTTAGTTATAATAATTTTAAGCTATTCATAATTCTAACCAGAGAAAGGATTTAAGCAACAGAAATTTGACACTAAGTCGTCACCTTTTTGACAATAATACCAATTTGATTAAATTTCTTCCCAACTCAGAGCTATGCTCGATGTTCAATAACAAGGCAAATTTATTTAGATCTAGCATTCTAAATCAAATAAATTTAACGCAGTTAGTGGGCATCGAGCAAGCTCCCGAAGGGCGAGTTTAAAAGGCTTATATGCTACGTTATTGAT